>JBOGFI010000197.1:0-6192 GCA_050743365.1 Acidimicrobiia bacterium
GCCGAACGCGGATGCTCAGCTGTCGTGGAGGAGGCGGAGCCAGTGTCGCCCAGCTACCGGAACCGCCTCCGAGAAGTGTCGTGGACCTACCGGAGCCAACGCGTCGTCCACCTACCGGAACCGCACACACGAATTGATGAGCTCTCGCGGCCTCACCGCGGCCTGGCGGACGATGATTCACATGACCCCGGTAAGAATCAGCGCGCTAACCAGGGCTTTCGCGGTGGGCCGCCTCGGAATCGAACCGAGGACCTGCGGATTAAAAGTCCGTTGCTCTGCCAACTGAGCTAGCGGCCCGCAGCCGATGGTAGGGGGCGCGGCTACCCGACTGGTCCGGTCTCGATGCCGCACTCTGCCTCGACGAACTGGTTGACGTTGTCGACGGCCTCCTGCGCCTGCTGGGCCTCCTCCTGGGAGGGAAGATCGTCGATGTCGCCCTCGAGGATCTTCGCGAGCGCCTCCCGGTACGTCTCGACGTCGTCGTGGATCTCGTCCGGCGCCTGCTCCTCGAGCTGCTCGAAGGCCTCGCTGAGCTGCCCGAGCGCCTCCTCGTCGGTGGTATCCGCGTCGATTCCTCCGCCGGCCTCGATGTCCTCGGCGGCAGCGCAGAAGGCCTTCGCGCTCCCGCCGCCGCCGTCGTCACCGTCACAGCCGGCGACGGCGCCGATCGTGAGAATGAGCGCCGGCAGGGTCGAAGCAGGCGCATCCCCATTACGCGTCGTCAGGGAGCAGGCTGATCCCACAGGCCTGGTCGACGTAGAAGGTGAAGCGATCCCCGGCCTCGGCGGTCCGCTGGTCGCCGATCACGTCACTGTCGAGCGCCTCTCGAAGGATCGTGACGTCGGGCTTGATCTGACGCGGCGCCACCGACTGGAACTTCGCGTACGCGGCCCGGGTCGCCTCTTCGGAGAAGTCGCCCTTCTCGTCGTACTCCATGATCGCGCGGCAGAAGCGCTTCACACTCGCACGAGGTCGGTCGCTGCCGCTGCCACCATCGCCGGCGCACGACACCGCCAGCGCGGCGAACACCGCGACCACGACGAGTCGTCGCATTCGCCAAGACCTCCCCGCCGCCGCCGACACGTCGCGTGCCCGGGCGCGGGAGCGTAGCGGGCAGGGCTGGAGCGACCCCGGCTGATACGATGCGATGCCTCCAGTGAAGGCGAGCCCCCATCGTCTAGCGGCCCAGGACGCCGCCCTTTCAAGGCGGTAGCGGGGATTCGAATTCCCCTGGGGGCACCGCGGCGCCGTGACAGGTGTCGTGCATGGTCCTGTGGTGCAGCCTGGTTAGCACGCCGCCCTGTCAAGGCGGAGGTCGCGGGTTCAACTCCCGTCAGGACCGCGGGGCCCGGCGGCATGCGGGCCCGACACGGCCGGGTAGCTCAGTCGGCAGAGCACACGCCTGAAAAGCGTGGGGTCGACGGATCGACGCCGTCCCCGGCCACCAGGACCAGTGCAGAGTGCGCCTGAGCACCGAGCAGCGCCGCGGCTCCCCGCGCTGCTCGGCGGCTTCCTTCCCGTCGTCGGCCGCGACCTTGCCCCCCGCTACTCTCCTGTGAGCCGAATGAGCGCGACGTCTCGGTGGGCGCTCAGGTCGCCTCGGAGCCCTCCTCGACCTGCTCGAGGAAGCGCCGGATCTCGGCGGCGCGGAAGCGGCGGTGGCCGCCGAGCGTGCGGATGGCCGAGATCTTGCCGGCCCGGGCCCAGCGCGTCACCGTCTTGGGGTTGACCCGGAACATGGCGGCGACCTCGGACGGCGTCAGTAGTGCGTCCTGGTCGGGGTTCGGCTCCATTGTTCGTTCCTCCACCTCTCGTTGGCATTCGACCGAGGAGCACCGGACGACCGGACTCTGCCCTCGTGTCCCTTTTCGGGTACTGACGGTAGCGTCAGGTCATTCCGGTGGCGATAGCACGACGGCGCCATTTGCCCCTGCCGGAAGGACTAGTCACTTTCCGCGACATCCTCGCGCGCTCAGCACCGCGCTCACGCCGTCAGCACAACCCGGCCGTGGCCGTCGACGACCTCGCCGACCTCCCACGCCTCGTGCCCGGCGGCCCGCACCGCGTCGAGCGCCCGGAAGGCGTCGCCGGCGGCGACCACAGCCAGCATGCCGAGGCCGAGGTTGAACACGTGCTCCATCTCCTCGTCGTGCACGGCCCCGGTCGCCTGGATCTCGGCGAAGATGCGGGGCGGCGACCAGGCACCACGCCGGATGACCGCGTCACAGTGGGCCGGCAGCGCTCGGGAAAGGTTGCCGGGGATGCCGCCGCCGGTGACGTGCGCGTAGGCGTGAACGTCCGCGTGGCGCCGCAACTCCGCCATCGCGGGCGCGTACACGTCGCTCGGCCGCAGCAGCTCGTCGGCGAGGCTGTGGTGCGCGCCCTGCCATGCGGGCCCGTCGAGGGACCGCCCGTCGAGGTCGAGCAGTGCCCGGCGGGCGAGCGAGTAGCCGTTGCAACGCAGCCCCGGGCTCGACAGGCCGATGACCCGGTCACCGCTGACGACACCGGCGGGCAGGAGCGAGGCCCGCTCCACCACCCCGACCGCGAACCCGACGAGGTCGAACTCGCCCGGCTCCATGAGGTCCGGGTGCTCCGACATCTCGCCGCCGAGGAGGGCGCAGCCCGCCCGCCTGCAACCCTCGGCGACGCCGGCCACGATGTCGTCGATCGTCTCGGGCGCGAGCTTGCCGACCGAGATGTAGTCGAGGAAGAACAGGGGCTCGGCGCCGTTCGTGGCCACGTCGTCGACCGACATCGCCACCACGTCGACGCCGATGGTGTCGTGACGGCTAGCCAGCCGGGCGATCAGCGACTTCGTCCCGACACCGTCGGTGGAGGCGACGAGCAGCGGGTCCCGATGCGGCAGCCGGCCCAGGGCGAAGAGGCCACCGAAGCCGCCGACGTCTCCGACGACCTCGGGCCGGAAGGTGGAGCGGACGTGCTCCTTGATGAGCTCGACCGCCTTCTCGCCGGCGACGATGTCGACCCCGGCATCGGCGTAGGTGAGCGGCTGTGCGGGTCGCCGAGCGCGACGCGTCACGGGCCGGAGGGCTGCGCCGGCGCCGGGGCGCCCGACACCGACGGCTCCGGCTCCTCGAGCACGTGCTTCGAGTCGACGTCCGGCACCGGCACCGGGTACTCGCCCGAGAGGCACGCGGTGCAGAACGACGCGGGGGTGGCGCCGGTGGCGGTGAGCAGCCGGCCGAGGTCGAGGTAGGCGAGTGAGTCGACCCCGAGGAAGTCGCGGATCTCTCCCACCGACATGTCGGCGGCGAGGAGCTCGGATCGACGCCCGGTGTCCATGCCGTAGAAGCACGGCCACCGGTACGGCGGCGACGACACCCGGAAATGCACCTCGGCGGCGCCCGCCTCGCGCAACATCGCCACGACCTGGCGGGTGGTGTTGCCGCGCACGATCGAGTCGTCGACGACGATGAGGCGCCGGGCGCGGATGCTCTCCGGCAGCGGGTTGAGCTTGAGGCGGACACCCTGACCCCGTAGCTGCTGGCTGGGCTGGATGAAGGTGCGGCCCACGTACCGGTTCTTGACCAGCCCGTCGCCGTAGGGGATCCCCGAAGCCCGGGCGTAACCCTGGGCGGCGGGAATGCCCGACTCGGGGATGGGCATGACCATGTCGGCCTCGACCGGCGCCTGGCGGGCCAGCTCCTCGCCCATCCGCTGGCGGGCGGCGTGCACGCTCTGGCCGTAGAGGTTGGTGTCGGGGCGGGCGAAGTAGACGAACTCGAACAGGCACAGGCCGGGCTCGGCCTCGGCGTAGCGCCGCTCCCGGACGCCGGACGCGTCGATCACGATCGTCTCGCCCGGCTCGACGTCACGCACGAAGTGCGCGCCGACGATGTCGAGCGCCGCGCTCTCGCTGGCGAGCACCCAACCACCCTCGATGCGGCCGAGCACCAGCGGCCAGAACCCGTGAGGGTCGCGCACGCCGATGAGGTGGGCCTCGTCCATCAGCACGAAGGAGAACGCGCCGCTCAGCCCCGGCAGCACCCGTTCGAGCGCGAGCTCGAGGTCGCGTCCGTCGGAGCGCAACTCCGGACCGTACGCCCGGGCGAGCAGCTCCGCCACGAGCGCAGAGTCGGTGGTGGAGTCGGCGGTCTCGTGAGCGGCGGTCATCCCCGGCAGCATCCCGAGCCCCTCCGCCAACTCGACCGTGTTGGTCAGATTGCCGTTGTGGCCGAGGGCGAAGCCGGCGTCGCCGACCGAGCGGTAGACGGGCTGGGCGTTGCGCCAGTTGCTCGAGCCGGTCGTCGAGTAGCGGACGTGCCCGACGGCCAGATGGCCGTCGAGGGGAGCGAGCCGCCTCTCGTCGAACACCTGGGTGACGAGGCCCATGTCCTTGACGACGGTGATGGTCTCGCCGTCGCTGACCGCGATGCCGGCCGACTCCTGGCCCCGGTGCTGGAGTGCGTAGAGCCCCAGGTAGGCGAGGTTGGCCACCGGGTGCCCCGGGGCGTAGACGCCGAAGACGCCGCACGCGTGACCGATGCGAGGCTCCATGTACCGCCAGTATCCCATGCGATCCCGTCGAGCCCCGTCAAGTACGGTTCCGCAGCCGAACGTGAAGGAAGCGCGTATGGATACCGGGTTCTGCCTGTGGTTCACCGGGCTCTCGGGCGCGGGGAAGAGCACCGTCGCCGAGGTGGTGGTCGACGAGTTGCGCCGCCGCGGGCACCGGGTCGAGCTGCTCGACGGCGACGAGGTACGCGAGAACCTGTCGAAGGGGCTCGGTTTCTCGAAGGAGGACCGCGACACCAACATCCGCCGCGTCGGCTGGGTGGCCGCGGTGCTGGCCCGTAACGGCGTGGTGGCGGTGACCGCCGCCATCTCCCCCTACCGCGAGATCCGCGACGAGGTGCGGGCGCAGATCGACCACTTCGTCGAGGTGTTCGTCGATACGCCGATCGAGGTTTGCGAGGAGCGCGACACCAAGGGCCTCTACGCCAAGGCGCGCACCGGCGAGATCCTCCAGTTCACCGGCGTCTCCGACCCCTACGAGCCGCCGCTCGCGCCCGAGGTGCGGGTGGTGACGCACGACCGGGCCGTCGCCGCGTCGGCGGCGCAGGTGCTCTCGTATCTCGAGGAGTCCGGGCTCACCCGGCCCGGGCCCGCGCCCCGGCCGCTCGCCGCTCCCGCACAATGAGTCGACCCACGCCGGTGGCTGGCCGTCGTTCGAGATGATCGACCTCCACAGCCATTCGACCGTGTCGGACGGGACCGACGCCCCGGCCGAGGTCGTGGCGCTGGGCGCCGCCGCCGGGCTGACGGCGTTGGCCCTCACCGACCACGACACCCTGGAACATCTCCCGGAGGCGCGGGCCGCCGCCCGGAGCGACCTGCGGCTCGTCCCCGGCTGCGAGATCTCGTGCGAGCTGGCCGGGCGCGCCCCCGGCACGATGCACCTCCTCGTCTACTTCGTCGACGAGTCACCGGGGCCGCTCCAGGACCGGCTCGGAGCGCTACGAGCGGGACGGGAGGATCGCAACGCGCGCATCATCGACACCCTGCGGGCGAACGGCATGGACGTGGAGCTCGGCGAGGTGCTCGCTCTGGCAGGCGAGGGGTCGGTCGGGCGCCCGCACGTGGCGCGGGTGCTCATGGAAAAGGGCTACGTCGCGTCGATCCAGGAGGCCTTCGACCGCTGGCTCGCCAAGGGCAGGCCCGCGTACTTCGAGCGCGCCCGCCTGACTCCCGAGGAGTCGATCGAGCTCGCGCACGCGTCGGGCGGCGTCACCGTGATGGCGCATCCAGGGTCCCTCGACCTCGACGACACCCCCCTGGACGCGTTCGTGGGTGAGCTGGTGGCGACGGGGCTCGACGGCCTCGAGTGCGTGTACGGCCGGTACTCGCGAGAGGAACGCGGCGCGTACGCCGCACTGGCCGGGCGCCACGGTCTCGCCGTCACCGGCGGCTCCGACTACCACGGCGACAACAAGCCCGACCTGCGCGTGGGCGTCGGTCGCGGCGACCTCGCCGTGCCCGATGAGCTGCTCGACGCGTTGGAGGCTCGCCGCCTCTAACGAACGTCGGCCGCGGCGCCGAGCGCCGCCGGGATGGTGTCGCGCCAGGCGCGGGCGGCGTCGGCGAGCGAGACGTCGAAGGCATCGTCGGCGACGAGGCGGTCGCCGCCGGCAGCGCCGGCCTCGACCGCGGGCACCCCCGCGGCCTGGG
>JBOGFI010000198.1:0-10464 GCA_050743365.1 Acidimicrobiia bacterium
CTGACGCCCTGTACATGTGCTGCTCCGACTACCCGCACTCGGAGGGCACCGCCACGCCGATGGTCGACTACGAGAAAGTGGACGCCACCCCCGGCGGCGACGCGCCGCTCTTCCACGACAACGTCGCCTCGCTCCTGCACTCGTAGATCCATAGGAGTGAGGAGTGACGCTCCGCTCCATCGTCAGGCTCGCCCTCGTCGCCACCGCCGTGCCCGTGCTCGCCGCCGCGGCCGACGATCGCGGGGCCGGCAAGGGCCCGAAGCCCGACAAGCGCGACGGCATCGTGATCGGCCACCGCGGCGCCAGCGGCGATCGGCCCGAGCACACGCTCGCGGCCTACCGCCTGGCGATCAAGCAGTGCGCCGACTACATCGAGCCGGATCTCGTCTCGACCCGCGACCACGTGCTCGTGGCTCGTCACGAGAACGACATCGCCGGCACGACCGACGTGGCCGACCACCCGGAGTTCGCCGACCGCCGGACCACCAAGGTCATCGACGGGATCTCCATCACCGGGTGGTTCACCGAGGACTTCACGCTGGCCGAGCTCAAGATGCTCCGAGCGAAGGAACGTATCGCCGACGTCCGGCCGGGCAACGCCGAGTACGACGGCCGGTTCGAGGTGCCGACACTGCGCGAGGTCCTCAAGTTGGCGCGCCGCTCACGGACCTGTGACGGGCGACCGGTGGGCGTGTACCCGGAGACGAAGCACCCGTCGTACTTCGACTCCATCGGTCTGTCGCTCGAGGAGCCGCTGGTGCGCAGGTTGCACGCCCGCGGGTATCGCGGGAAGCGAGCAGCCGCCTTCATCCAGAGCTTCGAGGTGGCGAGCCTCCAGCAGCTGCGCGAGATGACTCGCGTCCCGCTCGTGCAGCTCGTCAACTGCGGTGGGCAACCGTGGGACTTCACCGTCGCGGATGATCCGCGCACATACGCCGATCTGGTCACACCAGCCGGTCTCGATTTCGTGCGCACGTACGCGAGCGGCATCGCCGCATGCAAGGACGTCGTCGTTCCCCGAGACGGCGCCGGGAGCCTCACCACCCCGACCCCGGTGGTTGCCGACGCGCACGCTCGTCGCCTGGTGGTGCACGCGTGGACCTTCCGGGCCGAGAACCAGTTCCTGCCCACCGATCTCCGCAGCAGCGCCGATCCGAACGCGCCCGGAGATCTCACCGGCGAGATCGACGTCTTCCTCGACGCCGGGATCGACGGCTTCTTCACCGACAACCCGAAGATTGCGCGCGGCCGCGGAGGCCGCGCCCGAGTCGGCGGGTGAGGCGACCGGTCGAACGCTGTGTCGTACCGCGTTTCGGCTCGGAACCGTCAGGCGGTGGCGAGGATCGCGTCGATCTGGCCCATGGCGGCGGTCAGGCCCTCCTCCATGCCCATCTCGATCATCTGGTCCATCGCCTCGCGCGACGGGAACCGCGTCTCGATGAGCATGCGCGTGGCGCCACTCGGCAGCTCGGCCAAGGTGACGGTGGACTGCGTCGTCGGCATTGCGTCGTTGGGTTTGCCTTCGGAGTCGGCGAAGCCGTCTTCGAAGTCGAGGCGCTGCGGCTCCTCGACGGCGACGACCTTCCACCATCCGTGGTGCTGCTCGCCCTCGGGGCTGGTCATGAAGTAGCTGACCTTCCCGCCCGGGCGCAGGTCGTGCTCGACGAAGGTCGCCGGGTACGTGGGCGGGCCCCACCAGCGCTCGAGCTTGCGTGGGTCGGCCCAGAGCTGCCAGACGCGGGCGATCGGGGCGTCCCACTCGCTCGCGACCGTCATGGTCAGCGCGGTCGGGTCCTTGCGAACGTCGGTCACGGTCATGGACGCTCTCCTTCGTCGGGTTCGGCGAGGACGTCGCCGAATCGCTGCACGCGGTCACGCCAGCTGGCCTCGAGCTCGTCGAGCAGGCGGTTGACGTCGCGCACGGCGTCGATCCGCCCGCGCACGATCCGCTCTCGGCCGCGTTGGTGCTTGGTGATGAGGTCGGCCCGCTCGAGGACGGCGACGTGCTTCTGCACGGCGGCGAAACTCATGGGGTAGCGCCGAGCCAGGTCGGACACGGAGTGCTCGCCTTGCAGCACCAGCCGGACGATGTCCCGGCGAGTCGCATCGGCGAGCGCATGGAACAGGAGGTCGGTTCGCTCCGCTCCCGCGGCTCGCCGCTGATCTACAACCATATGGTTGTACGTTAGCGCTCCGCTCGCCGGAGCGCCAGTCGGTAGCGGATTACGAGCGTTCAGACGCGCTGCGGGCGAGCGCGAAGACGCTCCCGGACTTCACCCGGGAGCGTCTCGCACGGCAGAGCTGTTCTACGACGCGAGCACCTCGGGCGGCGGCGCCAGGCTGGCCACGATGGCGTCGAGGTCGACCTGGCCGGGCAGCGGTGGCGCCTCGAGGTGGGGAACCTCCCGCACCAGCCGGAACGCCTCGGCGATCATCTCGCCGTGCAGCGCCGGGCCGTGGGCCGAGGCGATGGCACTGGGCCCGAGCTCCTGCACCGCGTCGACGTGCCGGCCGAACTTGCGGTGGTCGAGCCACTGGTGCCACGGGCTGTTCATCCGGTTGATGGCGAAGCCCTCGGTCCACTCGCCCCGGTCGACGTCGGCCGCCTCGACCGCCGGGTTGGCGAGAACCGAGGCGAACGAGTCCACCGCCCAGTAGAACCCGGTGCGGTCGTCGAAGAGGCCGCGCGTCGTGGGCGAGTCGAACAGCGGCGGGACGACGGCCGTGAGGGTGCGGTCGCCGGCGCGGAACGACTCGCCGTCGTTCAGCCAGCGCATCCGCTCCATCGGCAGGTCGAAGTCCGCCGACAGCCGCTCGACCATGAACCAGGTCGTCACCAGCGTGGCGTTCGGGGCCGCGTCCTCCGTCGACGCCCCACTCGGGCACCAGGTGCCCCAGCGCCGACCGGAACGGGCGCAGCTCGGGTGTGTCGGGTGGCCCGCCGTCGCGGAGCGCCGAGTGCAGGGCCTCGGCCAGCGGCCGGTACGGCACCGGCGTGCCCGCCGCGACCGCCCGGCCCCACAGCACCCGGCAGCCCCGCTCGTCCGCCGCCTCGCGAGCGACGTGCGCGAGGCGCGACTTCCCGACGCCGGCCTCGCCGACAAGGAACGCCGCGGCGCCGCGCTGCTGCGCGGCCCCGTCCACGAGCTCGGCCAGCGTCGAGATCTCGCGGTCGCGCCCCACGACGACCGGGCACAGGACCTGCTCCACGCACCCATCATCGCGGGTGGTCGACGTCGGCTCAGACGGGGCTGTCATGATTCGCCCCGCGTGACCGACGACGGGGGAGCAGCACCGAGTCCTGCCTCGCTCGTCGGCGCGGTGCTCGACGAGGAGGAGCGCCGCCAGGCGGCGGAGGCGGCCGGTCGCGAGGAGGTGGTGCTGCCCGACGACCTCCTCCCCGGGGTGGGCGGGGAGGGCGTGTCGCTGCGGCGGGCGCTGCGCGAGGGCGGCACCCGCACCGCCGTGATCGTCGGCTTGCTCGGATTCATCGAGTTCTTCGACAACACCGCCCTGGCCGTCCTGGCGCCCGACATCCAGCGGTCGCTTGACGTGTCCGACGCGGTGCTCGGGGCGATCGCGGGCGCATTCGGGGTGCTGTTCCTGCTCGGGTCGGTGCCGATCTCGTCGCTCGCGGATCGTGTGCCGCGCAAGTACGTGATGACCGGGGCGATGACGGTGTGGTCGTTCGTCATCTTCGCGACCGGGTTCGTGGCCAACGCCTTCCAGCTGTTCGTCGCCCGGCTCGGGGCCGGGCTCGGCCAGTCGTACCACCTGCCCGTCACCGGCCCGCTCCTGATCGACACCTATCCGATCGAGGCCCGGGGCAAGATCTTCGCCCTCACCGGCGGGTTCACCGTCTTCGGCCTCGCGGTCGCGCCGCTGTTCGCGGGCGGTGTCGCCGCGCTCGCCGGCGGTGACGAGGGCTGGCGGTGGGTGTTCTTCCTCGTCGGCATCATGGCCGTGCCCCTCGCGATCTCAACGGTCACGATCAAGGAGCCCCGCCGCGGCCGCCACGAGATGCGCTCGGTCCTCGGCGAGGAGCTCGCCGAGGACACCGGCGAGCTGCCGATCTCGCTGTCGGTCGCGTTCGAGCGGCTGCGCAAGATCCGCAGTTTCTACTTCTTCCTCACCGGGATGGCCGCGCTCGGGTTCGCCCTCTTCAGCACTCCGATCTTCCTCAACCTCTTCCTCGAGGACGAGCTCGGCCTCGACGCGTTCGAGCGTGGCCTCGTTGGGACGGTCACGTTCCTGCCCGCCCTGGCGTCGATCGCGGTCGCGGGCCGGCATTCCGACGAGCTCTTCCGGCGCTCACCGCCGGCGGCGATGGCGTTCATCGGCCTGCTCGTCGCGCTGTTCGGGGCTTCCCAGGTGACCGCCATCTGGATGCCGAACATCTGGACGGTCGTCCCGCTGCTCGCGCTCGCGGTCGCCCTCTCACGAGCGGCGTTCGCAATCCTCCCCGCGGTGATTTCCACGATCATCCCGTATCGCCTCCGGTCGCGCGGTACTGCGCTCGTCGGCATCTACCTCTTCCTCTTCGGCGCGTTCTTCGGCGCCGTGCTCACCGGCCTGCTCAGCGACGCGTTCGGGCCTCGCACCGCGCTCACGATCGTGATCCTGCCCTCCACCTTCATCGGCGGGCTGCTCATCTCGATCGGCGCCCGCCACGTGCGGCGCGACATCTCCCTCGTGGTCGAGGAGCTCACGGAGGAACGCGACGAGCACCGCCGGATGCGCGAGCCCGGTGCCCGCGTCCCGGTGCTCCAGGTCCGCAACCTCGACTTCGCCTACGGACGCGTCCAGGTGCTCTTCGACGTGGCCTTCGACGTGCACCGCGGCGAGGTGCTCGCCATGCTCGGCACCAACGGGGCGGGCAAGAGCACCGCCCTCCGGGTGGTGAGCGGGCTCGGCGTGCCCAGCCGCGGGGTCGTGCGACTCAACGGCCGGACGATCACCTACGCCGACCCGGAGCAGCGGGCCAAGGCGGGCATCGTCCAGCTCGCGGGCGGGAAGGCGATCTTCCCGACACTCACCGTCGACGAGAACCTGCGCATGGCCGGCTTCCGCTACCCGGGCGCCGACCTCCAGCGACGGGTCGACCGGTCACTCGAGCCGTTCCCCGTGCTGCGGGAGCGGCTCCGGGAGCCGGCCGACGACCTCTCCGGCGGCCAGCAGCAGATGCTCGCCCTCGCGATGGCCCTGGTGCACGACCCCGAGATCCTGCTGGTCGACGAGCTGTCGCTCGGCCTCGCCCCGACCGTGATCCAGGAGCTGCTCACGGTGGTCGAGCGGCTCAAGGCCGCGGGCCTCACGATGATCGTCGTCGAGCAGTCCCTCAACGTCGCCCTGACGGTGGCCGACCGGGCGATCTTCCTCGAGAAGGGCCAGGTTCGCTTCGAAGGGCCCGCCGCCGAGCTCGCCGAGCGCGACGACCTGGTGCGGGCCGTGTTCCTGGGCGAGGAGGGCGGATGACGCTCTCGCTCGCGTACGAGCTCAACGAGCAGATCGTCTTCAACGGCGTCGTCACCGGCATGAGCTACGGCGTCCTCGCGGTGGGTCTCGTGCTCGTCTACCGGTCGGCCCGGGTCATCAACTTCGCCCACGGCGAGATGGGCGCCTTCGGCGCCGCCCTTCTCGCCATCCTGGTCATCAACTGGGACGTGCCGTTCTTCGTCGCCCTCGGAGCTGTGCTCGTGGTCGGGGCGGTGCTCGGCGCGCTGGTTGAGCTCATCATCGTCCGCCGGCTGTTCCGCGCCCCCCGGGTGATCCTGTTCGTCGCCACCCTCGGCGCCGCCCAGCTGATCTTCCTGTTCCAGTTCCTCCTGCCCGACCTCGAGAGCTTCGGTCGCTACCCGACCCCGTTCCGGTCGACCTGGGAGGTCGGCGGCGTGCTCGTGCGCAGCGAGCACCTCCTCGTCCTGGTCATCGTGCCGGCGATGACCCTCGCGCTCGCCTTCCTCCTCGAACGCACCCGCTGGGGCACCGCGGTGCGCGCCGCCGCCGCCAACCCCGACGCCGCCCGCACCTCGGCGATCAACGTCAAGCGCATGTCGACCCTGGTGTGGGTCCTGGCCGGGCTGCTCGCCACCGTCACCGCGGTGCTGGTGGCGCCGCTGCGGGGTGGTTCCACCATCGCCACCGTCGCCCTGGGCCCGTCGCTCCTGCTCCGGGCGCTGGCGGCGGCGCTGGTCGCCCGCATGACGTCGATGCCGGTGGCGCTGGTCGCCGGCATCGTGATCGGTGTGGCCGAGGCGCTGCTGTTCTTCGAGTACCCGGCCCAGCCCGGCCTCATCGACGCCGTCCTCTTCGTCGTCGTGCTGTTGGCCGTGCTCGTGATCGCGCGCGCCTCGCGCGGCGAGGACCGGGCGGGCTCGTGGTCGTTCGCGCCCCGGACCCGGCCTGTTCCCGCCCGGCTGCGCGACCTCTGGGTGGTCCGCAACACCAACCGGATCGGCGTGGCGCTGGCACTGGTGGTTGCGCTGCTGCTGCCGGTCGTCTTCGACACCGCGTCGCGCCAGTTCCTCTACAGCCGGATGCTCCTGTTCGCGATCGTCGCGCTGTCGCTCACGGTGCTCACGGGTTGGGCGGGCCAGCTCTCGCTCGGGCAGTTCGCCTTCGTCGGGCTGGGCGCGATGACCACCGTCGCGCTCGTGCGCAACGGCGTCTCGTTCGAGGCCGCCGCCCTGATCGCGACCCTCGTCACGGTGGGAACCGCCCTGGTCGTCGGCGCGCCCGCCCTGCGCGTCCGGGGGCTGTTCCTGGCCGTGACCACGCTGGCGTTCGCGGTGATGACGGCGAATTGGCTGTTGCGACTCGACCTGTTCACCGCCGGCGACACCGTCGTGAACATTCGCCGGCCCCGGTGGGGCGACACCTTCTCGCTCGTCCCACAACGCACCTACTACTACCTGTGCCTGGCCGTGCTCGTCGTGATGGTGACGCTCGCGGTGCGCATCCGCCGGGGCGGGCTCGGGCGCTCGATGATCGCGGTGCGCGACAACCCCGAGGCCGCGGCCGCGTTCACGATCTCGCCCACCCGCATCAAGCTCATCGCCTTCGGCGTCGCAGGCGGCATGGCCGGCCTGGCCGGGGCCCTTCTGGCCGGGCTGTTCCAGACGATCAGCCCCGACGTCTTCTCCACCAACGACTCGCTGCGAGTGGTCGCCATTGCGGTGATCGGCGGGCTCTCCTCGGTGGCGGGCGCGGTGATCGGCGCGGTGTGGGTGATCGGCCTGCCTGCCCTCTTCGACAACAAGGAGGAGGCCCGCCTGCTCACCAGCGGCGCCGGGCTGCTCATCCTGCTCCTGTACTTCCCCGGCGGGTTCGTGGAGGTGCTCTATCGGGCCCGCGACACCGGCTACGACCTGCTCGCCCGGCGTCTCCCCGAACGCCCCGTCGCCAAGGACGTCCGGGCGCCCGTCCCCGTGACCGTGCGGACGACCAGCGGACCCCGCCCGGCCGCGCCCGACGGCGTCGTCCTGCGCACCCGGGAGGTGCGGGTGCGGTTCGGCGGCCGCATGGCCGTCGACGGCGTCAGCCTCGACGTGCGCCCCGGCGAGATCGTCGGGCTCATCGGCACCAACGGCGCCGGCAAGACGACGCTGATGAACGCGGTCGGCGGGTTCATCCGCGCCGGCGGGGCGGTGGAGCTCCTCGGCCGGGACGTCGCCGGCCTCTCGCCCGCCCGGCGCGCCCGCGGGGGGCTCGGGCGGACGTTCCAGTCGCCCGAGCTGTTCCCCGACCTCAGCGTGCGCGAGACGGTGCAGGTCGCGTTGGAGGCCCGGGCACGCGCCACCCTGCCCGCCACGCTGCTGGCGCTGCCGAAGGCGCGGCGGGGGGAGCGGCGCAAGCGGGCCGAGGCCGAGGAGCTCATCGCCTTCTTCGGCCTCGGCCGCTACGGCGACACCATCGTGTCGGAGCTGTCGACCGGCACCCGCCGCATCGTCGAGATGGCCTGCCTGGTCGCGCTCGAGAGCCGCGTCCTCTGCCTCGACGAGCCCACCGCGGGGGTAGCCCAACGCGAGACCGAGGCGTTCGCGCCTCTCGTGCGCCGCATCCGGGAGGAGCTCGACGCCTCCATGCTCGTCATCGAGCACGACATGCCTTTCATCATGGGCATCTCCGATCGCGTCTACTGCCTCGAGGCCGGCCGCATCATCTCGGAGGGCTCACCGCACCAGGTGCGCCACGACCCCAAGGTGATCGCGTCGTACCTCGGCACCGACGAGCGCGCCATCGCCCGCAGCGGCGCCGCCGCCGGCCGGCCCCCGGTTCGCGGTAGCGCCGCGGTCAGCCCTCGCCGACGTCCCGGCGGGTGCCCCTGATCGGCTCCCAGCAGATGCACTCGGCCGAGAAGCGCTTGAGCTCGAGCACGTCGTAGGCGTCGTGCTTGTCGGGGCCGAACTGGCCCCGCCGGTCGCCGTTCACGACCTCGAGGTCCTCCATGTACTCGATGAACGTCGCCTGGTTGAGCGGCTGGCCGTCCTCCTCGATCGCCTCGATGACGTTGACGATGCGGGTGAGCATCTCGCAGGCGTTGCCCACCGCCCGCCAGGCGTCGGTGTCGAAGTCGTACTCGACGCCGGTGACCTCGGTGAAGCGGTCGTTGCAGCTCTGGCGGGGCTCGTCGACTTCGACGTCATCGAGGGAGGTGGTGACGCCGAGGGCGCCGTCGTAGGGCTCGTGGGTGCCCTCGAAGAAGTTCGCCGTCGTCTCGAGCACCTGGTTCTCGAAGTCGGACGAGAACCACTGCGGGTCGTAGCCCTGTGCTTGCGCCTCGCCGACGAACGCGGGGTAGGGCAGCACGCCCAGCAGGGAGAAGAGGCCGTCGACGTCCGCCGCCATCAGGCGCTGCACCCCGACGTCCATCTGCTGGCACCGGTTCCCCTCGCACGGGAGCACGACCTCCTCGGCCAGCTCGAAGCCCTTGTCGTCGAGCGCGCCCTCGAGCGCCTCGACCACCTCCTCCTCACGGGGGAAGTCGGCGCGCACGACCCCGAGGGTGCGGTCCTCGAGCTCGCCTTCGTCGTCGAGCATGTCGACCATGTTGCGCATGAGCCGGTTGATCTCGATCCCGTTGGTGAAGAGGCGCCCGTCGGAGCGCTCGTAGACGCTGGAGACGTAAGACCCGGCCATGACCAGCATGAGCCGCTGGTTCTGCTCGGTGACGCAGAGGATGGCCTCGTCGGTGGTGCCGCCGGTCGACATCACCACGAACGCGTCGCTGTCCTGGGTGGCGGCGAGGCAGGCGGCCTGCTGCTCGGCCGCGGTCGAGCCCGCGGCGAAGAAGTGGTAGCCCATCTCGATCTGGCGGCCGGCGACGCCCTCGGCGTTGAAGTCGTCGACGAACACGCCGATGTTCTGGCGGAAGTCGCCGAAGTCGGGCGCCACGCCCGCGTCCACCAGCGGGGCGAGGTCGGGGATGATCGCCGCCATCTTGATCGTGGTGTCGGTGAGGCCGGCGGTGGAACCCGCCGCAGCGGGGCGGTCGCGGTCTCTTCGGGGCTCCTGAGTCGTGTCGCCCCCGCCCCCGTCGCCGCTCTCGCTGCACGCCGCGCCCACCAGCACCAGTGCCAGCAGGGCCCCGATCCATCCTCGCCGCGCTCGCATCCTTGTCCCCCCTTGCCTGGACGCACGATCACGGCTCTACGGCCGTGGTTCGGACGGTACGAGAACCTGACACGAGCGTCAACGCGGTCCTCCGTGTGGCTCAGATGTGTTCGTACACTCGCCCGCCGCTTTATCTCGCCAGCGTCTACCTCGCGACTGGCTGACCACTGGCGCGGGCCGCAGACTCGGCTCGCTCGCTACGGTGAACCCGTGTCAGGGCGCCGGGTCCCCAGAGTCACCGGCGGGATTGCGGCCTTGGCGGTCGTGGTCGCTGTCTGCACCAGCGCCGGCGTCGACACCTCCGGCGCGGTCGAGCCCCGCGGCGACGTCGTCGGGCGGGGGGACAAGTACGAGGCGCGCATCCGTCGCACCGAGGGCGGCGTGCCCCACATCAGCGGCGGATCGATGGCCGACGTCGCCTTCGGGCAGGGGTGGGCCAGCGGGGAGGACCGCACCTGCGACCTCGCCGACCAGGTCGTGAAGATCCGGGGCGAGCGGGCGCAGCTGCTCGGACCGGGAGAGAACGACGCCAACATCGACTCCGACGTCACCTGGCGCCACATCGGCATCTTCGAGCGGGCGTCCGCCGACTTCGAGGATGCGTCACCCACGGCCGTCGACCTGCTCGCTGCGTTCACCGACGGCTGGAACGCACACCTCGACGAGGTCGGTGTCGACGGCCTCGCAGGCTGGTGCGCGGGCCAGCCCTGGGTGCGGCCGCTCGAGCCCGTAGAGGTGTACGCCTACGCCCGCTCGATCGCGCTGGCCGCGAGCAGCGGCGCGGTCACCAACTTCATCGCCACCGCCCAGCCACCGGCACCGGCGCCGCCCGCGCCGGGCGCGGCTGCGGCG
>JBOGFI010000199.1:0-11988 GCA_050743365.1 Acidimicrobiia bacterium
CGACGATCGAGGTCCGCCCCGCCGCCAGCCGGGATCACACGAGCATCGACTGGCTCGACAGCCGCCACAGCTTCAGCTTCGGACCCCACTGGGATCCGTCCAACACCGGTCACGGCCTGCTCATCGTGAGCAACGACGACCGCGTCCGCGCCGGGTCCGGCTTCTCCACCCATCCCCACCGCGACATGGAGATCGTGACCTGGGTGCTCGACGGGGAGCTCGAGCACCGCGACAGCACCGGGACAGTCGGCCGCATCTACCCGGGGCTGGCCCAGCGGATGAGCGCGGGGCGCGGCATCCGGCACTCGGAGATGAACGCGAGCGCGACCACCGACCTCCACCTGGTGCAGATGTGGGTGCTGCCCGACACCGAGGGCGTCGAACCGGGCTACGAGCAGCGCGACGTGAGCGACGCGCTCGATCGGGGCGGCCTCGTGGCGGTGGCGTCGGGCCGCGGTGATGACGGCGCGGTCTCGATCCACCAGCGTGACGCGGTGCTGTGGGCCGGCCGTCTGCGCCCCGGCGAGCAGGTCACGGTGCCGGACGCGCCCCACGTCCACGTGTTCGTGGCCAAGGGCTCGGCCACGCTCGCCGGCGCGACCGACCTCGGCGCCGGCGATGCCGCCCGCCTCACCGCCGCCGGCGAGCTCGGCCTGACCGCGGGCGCCGAGGGCGCCGAGGTCCTCGTGTGGGGGACGGCGTAGCTGCGTCAAGCGCGCCTTGACGCCGCGAGGCCGTCAAGTCATAGTTGACGGGTGACGGAGGTTCCCGACCTCGACCAGCTCGCCACCGCGGTGATCGCCGATGCGGCGTCGGACGATCCGCTCGACCAGCTGAGCGCCGCCGCCCGGGCCCGGGACGAGCTCGACGGTCTGAGCGACGCCCTCCTCGACCGCTTCGTCGAGCGGGCTCGAGCGGCGGGGGCATCGTGGAGCCAGATCGGGGCCGCGCTCGGCGTCAGCAAGCAGGCGGCACAACAGCGGCACTCCCGCCCCGGTGACCTCTTCGGGAGGTTCACACCCCGAGCGCGGTCGTCGGTCGCGCTGGCGCAGAGCGCTGCTCAGCGCCTGGGCCACAACTACATCGGTACCGAGCACCTGCTGCTGGGGTTGTTCGGCGAACCCGAAGGGGTCGCCGCCCGCGTGCTCGCCGGGTTCGGCGTCACCGAGCAGAGCATCGAAGCCGGGGTGAAGGAGGAGATCGGCGTGGGCTGCAACGCGGTGGGCGGCGACGACCTTCCCTCGACTCCGCGCGCCCGGACGGCGTTGCAGCGCACTCAGCGGGAGGCCCGCGCCCTCGGCCACAACTACGTCGGCACCGAGCACATCCTTCTGGCCGTGACGGCCGAGCGCGAGGGGCTGGCGGCCCGGCTCCTCGCTGTCCACGGGGTCGAGTACCCCGAGGTCCGCGACGCGATTGCTGAGGTTCTCACCCGAACCGCTTGACAGACGAACACCTGTTCGGTAGAGTGGTGGCAAGTTCTCCTCGAGCGCTTCCCCCGTCCTGGTCGGTCTTCCCGGAGGGGGAAGCGTGTTCGCGCAGACAACCCGCGCGGTGCAGGCACTGGAACGCGTGTCCCGCGATCTCGAGCCCGCTGTGCTCGAAGGCCGCGACGCGGCCCGCCTGCTCGAGGTGGTGGCGCGGGGCGAGCGGTTGTGCGCGGCGATGAAGGCTCGTCTCGCCCGTCGGGTCGACCAGACCAGGGTGTGGCGCGACGGTGGGCATCGCAGCGCCGCCCACTTCGTCGCCGCGACGACGGGCACGACCGTGGGAGCCGCATCGCGAACCCTCGAGACGGCTCGCGCGCTCGACGAACTGCCGGCCACCGAGGCGGCTTTCCGGGCCGGAGAACTCTCCGAGACTCAGGCGGCCGAGATCACCAGCGCCGCCGGCGCCGATCCCGCCGCCGAAGCCGGGCTGCTGGCCACCGCGGTCGAGCAGAGCGTGAAGGGGCTGCGCGACCGGTGCCGGCAGGTGCGCGCCGGCGCCGAAGCCGACGACCGGGCCTGGGCCCGGCGTCTCCACGAAACCCGCCGCGCCCACCGGTGGCCCGATCCCGACGGTGCCTGGCGAGCCGACATCCGCCTCAGCCCCGAAGCCGGCGCCCGGGTCGACTCGGCCTGGGACGCCCACCTGGATCGGATCTTCACCGAGGCACGGCGGGCCGGGCGGCGCGAGCCCCGCGCCGCCTACGCCGCCGACGCGTTCGTCGCGGCCATTACCGAAGGGCCGTGCAAGCCCACCGAGGTGCGCGTCACCGTCGACGCCGCCGCCCTCGCCCGCGGGCACACCGAAGACGGCGAACGTTGCGAGATCACCGGCGTCGGCCCCGCCCCCGTCACCGCCGCGCGGGCACTCCTCGACGATGCCCGTGTCAGCGTCTTGGTTCGCGACGGCGACGACATCACCGCCGTGTCCACGCCGACCCGCACCATCCCGGCCAAGCTGCGCCGCGCCCTCGAAGCCCGCTACCCCACCTGCGGCGTCAAGGCGTGCGCCAACGACCAATTCCTCCAGATCGACCACGTCGTCGCGGTCGAGGACCACGGCCGCACAGAACTCGCCAACACCTGGCGGATCTGTCCCCACCACCACAAACTCAAGACCCATTACGGCTGGAAAGTCGTCGGCGCCCCCGGCGACTGGGACCTCGTCCCACGCGACGATCCCGACCCACCATGACCGACGCGATCCTGAGCCGAAATCCGCCAGCGCAGTCGCTGCATTGGGTGGCCGAGTCGATCGGTCCGGGCAGCCGCGTCGTGAGCGTGGACGCCCTGCCGAGCGACTGGCTCGCCAACCATGCCGTCGACGTCGTCGACCGGCGCGGCACCACACACCAGTTGGTGCTGCGGCGCTGGGCCCGGCCGGGCTGGGACGACGATGATCCCGAGTTCACCGCCGCCCACGAGGCCGGCGTGCTCGAGCTCCTAGCCGGATCGCCCGTCCCCGCGCCCGAGTTGGTCGCAGCCGACGCCGACGCGGAAGCGTGCGACGTCCCCGCCCTCCTGATCACACGGCTCGCGGGTGAACCGCCCCCGGCGCGCCCGCCCGACCTGTCCTCCTCTTTCCTTGCGGAGCTCGCTGCCGCCCTCCCCGCAATCCACGCCATCGACCACCACGGTCGCGTGCACCCCTATTCCCCCTACTACGAGCCCGAGCGGGTCGCGGTACCGCCGTGGTCACAGCACCCCGAGCTGTGGGAGAAAGCGATCGCGGTGTTCGCGGGCTCGGTGCCCGACGCCACGACCACTTTCATCCACCGCGACTACCACCCCGGCAACACGCTGTGGACGGGCGGGCGCCTCACCGGCATCGTCGACTGGACCGCGGCCTCGGTCGGCTCGCCCGCGGTCGACCTCGCCCACATGCGCTGGAACCTCGCCGTCGACCACGGCATCGAAGCAGCCGACCACTTCCTGGCCCACCACCACGACCTCACCGGCGCGCGGGTGGAACACCAGGCCTACTGGGACGTCGTCACCGCGGTCGATGTGCTGCCCGGGATCGACTCCGACGACGGCCATGCACTCGAGGACTTCGTAGCCGCCGCGCTCGCGCGGCTCTGACGACGATCAGTCGCGCGACGCCCGGAACAGCCCGACCGGCTCGGGGATGCCCTTCATCACCACCGGTCCCAGCTCCTCGAACCGCAGGTCGTCCCGCCAGTCGGCGACCTGAGCGCGGACGTGCTCCGAGACGAGGAGCTCGCCCGGTCCGGCCATGTCGACGATGCGGGCGGCGAGGTTCACGTCGTTCCCGATGAGGTCGTCGCCGCGCGCGGTCGGGCAGCCCCAGTGCATACCCATGCGGACCCAGAGCGGAGCGGTGTCGGACGCCGCCTCCTCGAGACGCTCGTGAATGTCGAGGCACGTGCCCAGCGCGGTCACGGCATCGGGGAACCACAGCATCAGCCCGTCACCCAGCTCCTTCACGACTCGGGCCCCAGGCGGGAGCGTGTCGCGCACGATCTGGTCCTGGAGGTCGAGGACCGCGAGCGCGTCGGCGTCGCCTCGCTCGGCGGTGAACTCGGTGAAGCCGACGATGTCGGTGAATGCGATCGCGCCGGGGGCCGCGTTCACCGTTCGACGACCGCGATGCTGCCGCTCCCCACCTTCACCCGGATCTCGCCCTCGTCACCCTCGTCGCACTCGCAGCGCACCTTGCCGCTGCTCGACCGCAACGAGGTGGCCGGGCGCAGCCCCGGCGGGACCGAGATCCTCACCGACCCCGAGTGCGCCTTGACGTCGACGCCGCCGGCCTGGGCCAGCCCGAGCTCCACGCTGCCGCTGCCGGTCTTGACCCGGGCCCCGCTCACGAGCTCGGCCTCGACCGAACCCGAGCCGGTCACGAGGTCGGCATCGCCGGCGCGTCCGACGCGTACGGTGCCACTGCCGGTCTTGAGCCGGCACTGCTCGGTGCACTCCTCGACCTCGACGTCGCCCGAGCCGGTCCGGGCATCGATCACCCGTACCTCCTCGACCCGGATGGTGCCGCTGCCGGTCGTGACCCGGGCGTCGCCGAGGCGCCCCTTCAGCTCGACGGCGCCCGAGCCCGTCCCCACGACGACGTCGGTGCCGGCAGGGCATCGCACCTTCACTCGCCCGGAGCCCTTGACCTCCACCCCGTCGGGGCCGACGAAGGGCTCGTCCCCTTCGTCGACGACGATGTCGGCGCGCTCCTCGCCGGTCACGCTGACCCTCCCGGACCGGCTCGTGATGCGGAGCGTGCTCGCCGCCGGGATGGTCGTGGGCCCGCGTGCCATCAGCCCATGATGAACCCCGGACCGGGCCCGTGCAGCGTGACCGGCGTCACCGGGCGGGTCAGCATCTCTCGGCGGCGCGCACGGCCGCGCCGCTGAGGACGAGGATGCGGTCGTCACCGGCGAGGGCGCTCCCGAGCGCGTTCAGCGTGAGCCCGAAGGCGAGGTCGCGGTCGGGGTCGCCCCACGCGCCCGAGCCGCCGAAGCCGTAGTGGCCGAAGCCTCGCTCGAGGACCCCCGCCGTCGTCATGATCCCGTGGTAGCCCAGCCGCCACATCATCGGGAAGGCGATCACGAGGTCGGGCCGGTCGTTCTGCGTCTCGATCGCGCGGGTAACCGTCTTCTCCGCCAGGAGCCTCACGCCGTCGAGCTCGCCCCCGGCGGCGAGGCACGCGTACATACGCGCCAGCGAGCGAGCGGTGAAGCAGCCGTTGCCCGACGGCATCGGGGCCTCGATCCACTTCGGGTCGTCGTGGACCTCGAGCAGGGCAGGGGGCAGCGCGGCGGTGATCACGTCGGGGCGGATCGTGAGCCCGAGCTGCTCGGCGATCCGCACGAGCGCGCCCGGGTCCTCGAGGATGGCGCCGGAGTCGGGCGGCGCCATGATCTCGACCACGCGGTGGTGCTGGGTCGTCGGGGTGCCGACGTAGCAGCCGTCGAGGCCGAGCGGCCCGGCGATCTCGGTGCGCACGAAGCCGGTGACCCCGGTGCCCGACACCCGCCGGACAAGCTCACCCACGAGGAAGCCGAACGTGACCGCGTGGTAGCCGTTCGCGGTGCCGGGCTCGAAGGCCGGGGCCATCCGTTCGAGGCCACGCACCATGGCCTCCCAGTCGAGGATCATCTCGGGCGCCTCAAGGAAGGAGGCGACGTCGTAGAGGCCGGCCTCGTGGCACAGCACCTGCCGCACGGTGATGGCGTCCTTGCCGTTCTGGGCGAACTCGGGCCAGTGGTCGGCGACCCGGTCGTCGTAGTCGAGCAGGCCCCGGTCGACGCAGACGTGCAGCGCGGTGGACACGACGCCCTTGGTCGTCGAGTACGACACCGCGAGGCTGTCCTCGCGCCAGGGTGCGCCGGCCCGGTCGGCGGCGCCGGTCCACACGTCGACGACCGGGCGGCCGCGGTGGTACACGCACACGGCGGCCCCGCCCCTGCCCGCCGCCTCGACCTGGGCGGCCAGCGTGGCCGCCACCTCCTCGAACGCAGGCTCGTAGGTGCCCTCGACCATCACTCGTCCCACTCCACCCACTCCACCCACTCCTCCCACTCCTCCTGGCGACGATCGGCGACGATCGGCGACGATCGGCGGTGGCGATGCTATTGCACGGCCTGTGAAAAAACCATACGCTGGACCAGCCATGACCGCGACCAGTCTCACCGATGGCCGCTCGGCTCGGGCCGCCCGGACCCGGGAGGCGGTGGTCGAGGCGCTGCTGGAGCTGATCGACAAGGGCAACCCCCGCCCGACCGCCCGAGAGATCGCCGACCAGGCCGGGGTGTCGCTGCGCTCGGTGTACGTGCACTTCGACGACCTCGAGGACCTCTTCACCGCCGCGGCCCAGAAGTGGTTCCAGCGGATGACGAAGCTCTTCCGGCCCCTGCCGACCGAGGGCCCCCTCGCCGAGCGGCTGGAGGCCTTCGTCGCGCAGCGCTGCCGCCTCCTGGAGGTCAACGCGCCGGTGCGGCAGGCAGCGCTGCTCCAGGAGCCGTTCTCCCCCACCCTGGCCACCGTGTTGCAACTCGGCCGCAAGGCAGCACGCGACCAGCTCGAGCTGGTCTTCGCGCCGGAGCTCGGGCCCGAGCGGGGTGCGGCCCGCCAGCGGTTGCTCGCAGCCCTCGACGTCGTCGCCGGCACCGCCACGTGGGACACGTTGCGCCAGCACAACGACCTGTCGGCGGAGGCGGCGCGCCGTGTGGTCGCGGAGATGCTCACGAGGCTGCTCGCGGGCCGCGACGGCTGATGGACGTCTTGCGCACCCCCGACGAGCGGTTCACCGACCTGCCCGCGTACCCGTTCCCGCCTCATTACCTGGAGGTGGCCGACGGGGACGGCGGTGAGCTCCGGGTCCACTACGTCGACGAGGGCCCGGCCGGCGCCGATCCGGTGCTGCTGCTGCACGGCGAGCCGTCGTGGAGCTTCCTGTACCGAAAGATGATCCCGATCGTCGTGGCCGCCGGGCACCGGGCGGTCGCACCCGACCTCGTCGGGTTCGGGCGCTCCGACAAGCCGGCGTCCCGCACCGACTACACCTACCAGCGTCACGTCGACTGGCTGCGCGCGCTCGTCGTGGGCCTCGACCTGCGGGACATCACCCTCGTGGGCCAGGACTGGGGCGGCCTCATCGGCCTGCGCCTGGTCGCCGAGCACGAGGACCGCTTCGCCCGTGTGGTCGCCGCCAACACGTTCCTGCCCACCGGCGACCGTGACCCGGGCGATGCCTTCCTCGCGTGGCAGAAGTTCTCGCAGGAGACGCCGACGTTCCCGGTGGGCCGGATCGTGAACGGCGGCTGCGTGACCGAGCTGCCCGAGGACGTCGTCGCCGCCTACGACGCGCCCTTCCCCGACGAGACCTACAAGGAGGGCGCACGCCAGTTCCCCCTGCTGGTGCCGACCTCCCCTTCGGATCCCGCCGCCGAGCCCAACCGGCGGGCGTGGCAGGTGCTGTCGAAGTTCGACAAGCCCTTCCTGACCGCGTTCAGCGACTCCGACCCGATCACCGGCGGCGCCGACCGGGTGCTGCAGGAGGCGATCCCGGGGGCGAAAGGGCGCCCGCACACCACGCTCTCCGGCGGGGGCCACTTCCTCCAGGAGGACGTAGGCGAGGAGCTGGCGCGGGTACTGGTCGACTTCGTTGGTGCAACCTAGGGGCAGTCCTACCAGGGGGGAACCGTTGCGCCAGAGGGGGGAGCGCTCGGGGACGACGCAGACCGTGCTGCACCGCGTCCGTGACCTCGACGTGCGCGATCGGCTCGCGTACGCGATCCCGTTGGCCGCAGTCGTGTTCGCGGTGCTCGTCTGGCCGTGGCCGGCGCCGGGCGGGGTGCTCCTGAGCGGCGCGCTCGTGGGTGGCCGCATCGGACTGGTCGCGCTCGGCATCGCATTGATCTACCGGGCGAACCGGGTGGTGAACTTCGCCCAGGGCGACATCGGCGCGCTCCCCGCGATGCTGGTCGTGCTGCTCGTCATCCAGTCAAGTGTGAACTACTACCTCGGCGCCGCCATCGGCCTTGCTGCCGCCATCGTCCTCGGCATCCTGGTCGAGACGCTCATCATCCGGCGCTTCTTCTCCGCCCCCCGCCTGATCCTGACGGTGGCCACCATCGGGCTCGCCCAGATCCTCACCGGGGCGACGCTGTTCCTCCCCCGCGCCTTCGGCGAAACGCTGGCGGAGACCCGGCTCGACCCACCGTTCAGGGCCCGCTTCCAGGTCGGGAGCACGTTCTTCAACGCCAACGACGTCATCACGATGATCGTCATCCCGATCTGTTTCATCGCGCTCGCGGTCTGGCTGCGGAGGTCGAGCATCGGCGTCGCGGTACGCGCCAGCGCGGAGCGGGCCGACCGCGCCGCCACCCTCGGCATTCCGGTGCGGCGCCTGCACACGATCGTCTGGACGGTCGCGACCGTCCTCGCGTTCGTCGCCATGTTCCTGCGGGCGGGCGCGGTCGGCCTCCCGGTCGGCACCGTCCTCCCGTTCACATTCCTCGTCCAGGCGCTGGCGGCCGCTGTCATCGGTCGGTTCGAGCGTTTTGTCGTGATCGGCGTGGCCGCGGTGAGCCTCGGCGTCATCGACCAGGCCATGACGTTCCAGGCCGGCAACCGCCCTGCATTCAACGACGCCGTCCTCTTCCTGATCGTGCTGGGTGCCCTCCTGTTCGTGTACCGGCCGTCGCGCCGCCGCGTCGACGCCGAACAGGTGTCGACCTGGCAGGCGGCGCGCGAGATTCGGCCGGTACCCCGCGAGCTCGCCCGGCTCCCCGAGGTCCGGGCCCTGCGGTGGGGACTCGCCGGCGCGGTCGTGCTGTTCCTGGTGACGCTGCCGCTGTGGCTCTCGCCGAGTCGGATGAACTTCGCCGGCATCGTGGTGATCTTCGGGATCATCGCCGTCTCGCTGGTCGTGCTCACCGGCTGGGCCGGCCAGGTCAGCCTGGGCCAGATGGCATTCGTCGGCATGGGCGCCGCCATCGGTGGCGGGCTGACCGATCGAACCGGCCTCGATCTCTCGATCGCCATGCTCGGAGCGGGGGCCGCCGGCGCGGTGATCGCGATCGTCATCGGGTTCCCCGCGCTGCGACGCCGTGGCCTCACACTCGCGGTCAGTACGCTCGCCTTCGCCCTCGCGACCTCCTCGTACCTCCTCAACCGTGAACTCTTCGACGACACCTACCTGCCGGGGTTCCGCATCGAGCGCCCCGACCTGTTCGGTGTGATCGACGTCAACACCGACACCCGCTTCTACTTCCTGTCGCTCGCCACCCTCGGCCTCGCCCTGCTCGTGGTGCGGGGGGTGCGGCGGAGCCGCACCGGCCGGGTGCTCGTCGGCATCCGCGAGAACGAGCGAGCGGTCCGGGCGTACGGCGTCGATGCCACCCGCACTACCCTGGCCGGCTTCGCGCTCTCCGGCTTCTTGGCCGCCCTCGCGGGCGCGCTGTTCGCCCACCAGCAGTTGGGACTGCAGAACGCGTCGTACGCACCCGAGCAGAGCCTCAAGGTGTTCACGATGGTCGTCATCGGCGGCCTGGGATCGGTGCCGGGGGCGCTGCTCGGCGCCACCTACGTGCAGGGGGTCGACTACTACCTGCCGTCCCAGTGGCAGTTCCTGGCCACCGGTGCCGGACTCCTCCTCGTGCTCATGATGCTGCCGGGCGGTCTCGGGGCGGTCATCTACGACGGGCGCGACTGGCTGCTGCGCCGAATCGCGGAGCGGCGGGGCATCCTCGTCCCGAGCCTGGTCGCCGACCGCCGGGTCGAGGAACCGATCCCCGAACCGGTGCTCGAGCGGGCCGAGGAAGCGGCCGAGCGCGAGCACGCGGAGCTGTCGCCATGAGGAAGTGGGCGCAACGGATCACCGGCGGCGCGCCCCTTTATCCGTTGCTGGTCCTGGCCGGGCTCAACGGTGCCGACGAGCTCGACCGCACGGTCTTCGGGGTCGTCCTGCCCGAGATCCGCGACGAGTTCGGCCTCAGCAACCGCGGCATCCTCAGCGTCGTCGCGCTCGCATTCGTCGCCGCGCTCCTCCTCGCGCTGCCGGTGGGGTTTACCGCCGACCGTCTCCACCGCACCCGCATGGCGGTGGTCGCCGGGGTCCTGTGGGGCGCGTTCTCGGTCATGACGGGGTTCGCGGTCACGGTCGTGATGCTGGGGATCGCCCGGGCCGGGTCGGGGCTCGGGCGCGGGTTCAACGACCCCGTCCACAACTCGCTGATCGCCGACTACTACGACATCCCGGTCCGCCCCAAGGTGTACGCGGTCCACCGGGCCGCCAACTCGGTCGGCCAGTTCGTGGGCCCGTTCGCCGGGGGCGTGCTCGCCTACTTCCTGGGCTGGCGGGCGCCGTTCCTGATCTTCGGGATCCCGACCGCGATCTTGGTCCTGATGGCGCTGCGCCTGCGGGAGCCGGTTCGAGGATCGTTCGAGCGGCGGGCCATCGGCGCGTCCGAAGAGTCGGTACAGACCGAGGAGCGCCCGGCATCGTGGGCCGAGTCGTGGCGCATCGTGTGGCAGGTGGGCACCCTCCGGCGTCTGTTCGTCTCACTCCCGTTCCTCGCGGTGGCGGTGGTCGGACTCCTCACCCTCGGCTCCCTCTTCTACGACGAGGTCTTCGGCCTCAACGAGGTCGAGCGAGGCCTGGTGGCGGCGGGTGCGGAGCCCTCCCAGATCCTCGGGTTCCTCATCGGCATCCCGATCGCCACCCGCCTCATGGCCCACGATCCCGGGCTGGTGCTGAAGATGCTCTTCGCCGTGACCGCGATCGTCACCGCAGCCTGGATCGTGTTCTCGCAGGCGCCCAACCTCGTCGTCGCCATCGCTACCAACGTCGTGATCTCGGGTGCACTCGGGCTGCTCGCGCCCGGGATCTACGCCGTGCTCTCGCTCACGGTCCCGCCGAAGGTGCGCGCGTTCGGGTTCGCGGTCGCCGCCGTCTGGATCATCCCCGGCCTGCTGATCCTGCCGATCGTCGGCGGTCTGGCCGACGACCACGGCATCCGCACCGCGCTCCTCCTCATGTCCCCGGTGTTCGTGATCGGCGGGCTCGTGCTCGCGTCCGCAGGGTCGTTCGTCGCCGCCGACATGCGCAAGGTGTGGACTGCCGCCGCCGCCCAGTCGGAGGTCGCCCACGAGCGAGACCAGGGCACGGTGAAGCTCCTCCTCGTGCGCGATCTCGACGTGGCGTACGACGGCGTCCAGGTGCTCTTCGGCGTGGACTTCGAGGTCGACGAGGGCGAGATCGTCGCCCTGCTCGGCACCAACGGCGCCGGCAAGTCGACGCTGCTGCGCGCGGTCTCGGGACTCGTCCGGGCCCGCGGGGGCGCCGTCATCTTCGACGGGCGCGACATGACGCACACCCCGCCCGACGAGATCGCCGGCCGCGGCGTCACCCAGGTCCCCGGCGGCCAAGGTGTGTTCCCGTCGCTCACCGTCGCCGAGAACCTGCGTCTGGCCGGCTGGCTCCAGCGGCGCGACACCAAGGAGGTGCGCGCGGCGACCGAGCGGGTCTTCGGGTACTTCCCGGTGCTGCGCGAGCGCCTCCACGAGCCCGCCGGCAACCTCTCCGGCGGTCAGCAGCAGATGCTCACGCTCGGGATGGCGTTCATCTCCAAACCTCGTCTGCTCATGATCGACGAACTGTCGCTGGGGCTGGCCCCCACCGTCATCTCCCAGCTGATGAAGATCGTCGAGGGCCTGCGCGACCGCGGCACGACGATCATCCTGGTCGAGCAGTCGGTGAACCTCGCGCTCACCGTGGCCGAGACCGCCTACTTCATGGAGAAGGGAGAGATCCGCTTCCACGGCCCCACCGCCGAGCTCCTCGACCGTCCCGACGTCCTCCGCTCCGTCTTCCTCGAAGGCGTCGCTGCCGGCCAGGTCACCGCGGGGAACGGACTCACCGGTGACGGCGCGCGCGGCGACCGGAGCGAGCCGCGCGAGCGTCGGGAGCTCGCCAGCGAGCGAGCGTTCGCGGACGGGGTATCCCGGCCCGCAGCGAGCGAGCGCAGGTTGGTGG
>JBOGFI010000200.1:0-15850 GCA_050743365.1 Acidimicrobiia bacterium
GTCCTCGCCGGTGCCGCCCTGGCGCGGTTCGCGGTCGTGGAGGCGGGCCGGGCGTCGGCCCGCGACCCCCGGTACACCGTCCGGTCCCAGCGGGCGCGGCTGCGTACTTGACTCCCGGCGCGTCGCGCCATCGCCCCTGAGACCTTGACCGTCGCCACGAACGACTACTCGAGGCTTGAGCTTGGGTAGGAGGCGGGCATGGCGACGATGATCGACACGGACAACGTCCGCCGCCGGCTCGAGGCCGGCGCCCAGTTGTTGGAGGTACTTCCCCGCAAGGAGTACGAGGAGGAGCACCTGCCGGGCGCGGTGAGCATCCCGCTCGCGGAGATAGACGACCGGACCCACGAGCTCGATTCCGGCCGGCCAGTGATTGTCTACTGCTTCGACTACCAGTGAGATCTGAGCCCCCGAGCCGCGTGCCGGCTCGAGCAGCTCGGGTTTCGCGACGTGTACGACTACGCCGTCGGCAAGATGGCCTGGTTGGCGTGCGGCCTGCCGTTCGAGGGCTCCGCCAGCGAGGACACACGAGTCGGCGCCATCGCCCGAACCGACGTGCCGACCTGCCGGATCGGCGAGCGGCTCGGCGACCTGCCGGCCTCGGCACGGGCCTGGGGCCTGTGCGTGGTGGCGAACCAGGAGGGTTGCGTCACGGGCGTGATCCGCTCGGGGGCGTTCGCGCTCGGTCCCGAGACGCTCGTCGACCAGGCCATGACGCCGGGCCCGAGCACTGTGCGGCCGAGCATGCGCAAGGCCGACCTCGCCCGTGACGTCGCCGACCGGCACCTGCCCTACGTGCTCGTCACCACGCCATTCGGCGAGCTGATCGGGCTCGTCCGCGCCGATGACCTCTAGATCAGCTCGCTGGGGTCTCGGCGTGCGGCGCGGCCACCGGCTTCGACTCGGGTGATCCCCGCTGGCGCAGGAACACGCTCAGCAGCACGATCGAGCCCACGGCCAGGAACTCGCTCTGCCAGTTCTGGAACGACTCGAACCAGAACTGCGACGAGCGGACGTACTCCGCGAAGCTCACGGCCGCCTCGCCGTGGGCCTGGCGCTCGGAGTTGTACTCGGAGACCCCGCCCAGTGCGTGGCCCAGGATCGAGCCCAGGAACAGCAGCGCGAACACAACGAGCAGTGAGTTCTCGTAGAGCTTGAGCCAGGGTCGGCCGCGACGAACCGGCCACGGCGCGTCCGCGAGCTCTGCCTTCGACCGCGGGTCTTCGTCCACGTCGTTGTGCTCGTTGGGCCTCTTCGACTCCGCCGAGCCCTTCTGGACCAGGAACACGGTCAGGACGATGAACGCGCCCATCTGGAGGAACTCGCTCTCCCAGTTCTCGAAGACGGACTCGAAGAAATGCCCGTCGGTCAGGTACTGGCCGTAACCGACCGTGGGCTCGCCGTGCGTTTCCTGTTCGGCATTGAAGGTCCGGTGCCCCGCCAGGCTGTGTCCCAACAGGAGGAAGAGGAACAGCGCGAAGCAGGTGAGCGACAACCCGTTGTCGCGCAGGAACCGACGTATGGGCACCGAGCGAGTCTGCCCCGCGCGCAGCGAAGGACGGGGGATTCACGATCCGAAGGCGGGGATCACCTTGCGCTCGTAGAAGTCGAAGAACCCCTCCTGGTTCGGCCCGACCTGGTGGACGTAGACCTCCTCGTAGCCGGCCTCGAGGAACTCCTCGATCGCCTCCACGTGGCGGCCAGCGTCAGGTCCGCACACGACCCGTTCGGCGACGTCGTCCTCGTCGAGCACGCTCACCGCCTGCTCGAAGTGCTGCGGCATGGGCAGCTCCTGGCCCCAACTGGCCGGCGAGCGCCGCATTCGGCCACCACTCGTGGGCGACCTGCCGGCCCTGCTCCTCCGAGTCCGCCCAACACACCATGACCTGGCCGATTCGAGGCTTGCCCTCGCCCCCGGCCTTGTCGAAGGTGGCGAGCAGGTCGGAGTCGGGAGCGGTCCCGATGATGCCGTCGCCCTCTCGGCCGGCGAGTTCGGCCGCCTGCTCCCCGGCGGCGGCCACGAGGATCGGCGGGGCGCTGTCGGGGTCGCAGTACACGCGGGCGTTCTCGACGGTGTAGTGCTCCCCCCGGTGGTGGACGAGGGCGCCGCTCATGAGCTGGCGCATGAGGCCGACCGCCTCCTCGAGCATGTCGAGCCGCACCGACACCGACGGCCAGCGCTCGCCGGTGACGTGCTCGTTGAGGTTCTCGCCCGTGCCGACCCCGAGGAAGAACCTTCCCGGCATCATCTCCCCCACCGTCGCCGCCGCCTGCGCCACCAACGCCGGGTGGATGCGGATCAGCGGGCACGTCACGCCGGTGCCGACCCGCAGCCGCTCGGTGGCCTCCGCAACGCCGCCCAGCACCGCCCAGGCGAACGGGCTGTGGCCCTGGCGGTCGGTCCAGGGGTGGTAGTGATCCGAGAGCAGGGCGAACGTGAACCCGGCCTCCTCGGCCCGGCGCGCATAACGCACCAGGTCGGGGGCGGCATGCTCCTCGCTCGACAGCGCGTAGCCGATCTCGGCCGTCACGACCGCTTGCGAGCGGTGGCCTTCCCGCCCTTGCGGCCGGCGCTCTTCTTCTGCGAGCTGGTGCCCCCCTGCGAGCGCTGGGAGCCGCCCTTCGAGCCTGACGCCTTCCCGCCCCGCTTCGAGGCCCCGGGCGAGTTGGCGATCCTGGCGGCCCGACTCTTGGACATGCCCTTCTTCTTGAGCTTCTCGTACTGCCGCTCGTTCTTGACGCTGGGACGTTTGTTCGGCATGGGAACCCTCCCGGTCGGGGCCTACTCCTCTTGCACCGACTTTCTTCCCACACCTGTCGGAATCCATACTTTCGCCCTACCGCATCCCTGGGGGCAGGATCGAGGATGAGCGAGGATCAGTTCACGACCGCGCCGGAGACTGCGGAGGGGGAAGTGGTCGTGACCGCCACCGGGGAGATCGACCTGGCCAGCGCGGCCGGTTTCGAGCGCGAGCTCTTCGCCGCCCTCGACCGGGACCCGAACGTCGTGGTCGTCGATCTGGCCGGGGTGGCGTTCCTCGACTCCTCCGGGGTGAACGCGCTCGTGCAGGCGGCGCGCCGGGCCGGCAACGACACCAAGCTGGTCGTCCGGGCGCCCTCGGAGGCTTGCCGCCGGGTCTTCGAGGCGACCCGGCTCGACGAGATCCTCGAAATCCGCGAATAGGGCGAGCAAGCCGGTTTTGCCGAACGGTGCCGAGGGTACGAACAGGTTTCCTCCACGCTGATGAAGACGACCCTTTTGAGCGCATCGACCGAGCTCAAACTCCCCGGCGTCGCGGTGAGCGTCGCCGGCGCCCGTGAGTTCACCCGTTCCTGCCTGTCGAGTGCTCCGAAAGAGACCATCGAGCGGGCCGTCCTGCTGGTGAGCGAACTGGTGACGAACGCGGTCGTCCACGCCGCGTGCGACGTCCGGCTGCGCGTGACCCCGGGATCGCCGGTGCGAGTCGAGGTGCGCGACGAGAACGCGGAGCCGCCACAGGCGCGGGGCCGGGAGCCGCTGGAGGTAGGCGGGTTCGGCCTGGTCATCGTCGAGTCGGTCGCGTCTCGATGGGGTGTCGAGCCCCAGCCGACCGGCAAGGTCGTGTGGTTCGAGCTCGACTCTCCAGCTCGCTAGGGCCTTACCCGGAGGGCGACGAGGGCGACGTCGTCCTGCTGGTCGCCCTCCTGGAAGTCGAGGACGGCCTTCTCCACCCGCCGGACGATCGTGCCGGGATCGGCGCCGGCCGAGCCGGCGAGCAGCGCAACGAGGCGGTCCTCGCCGTACCGTCCGCGCCGACCGCGTGCCTCGGTAACGCCGTCCGTATAAAGCACCACCACGACGCCCGGCGAGAGGTCGGTGACCGTGTCGCTCAGCCGGCAATCGGAGGTGACCCCGAGGAGGCTGCCGGGCCGGCCGATCTTCTCCACCCGCCCCCCGGGGTCGACGCGCAGCGGGAGTGGATGGCCGCCCGACGCGATGGTCAGGCGGGTACCGCCCTCCCGGGGACGGAGGCGGGCGTACACGGCAGTGCAGAACCGCTCCGGGTGGTGGCGCAGGACCGCGTCGTTCAGCACGGAGAGGATCGACGTCGGCCGGGTCGCCCTAATGGCCGCGGCTCGGATCGTGTACCGGGTGAGCGCGGTGAGGGCAGCCGCCTGCGGCCCCTTCCCGCACACATCACCGACGACGATCGACCAGTCGTGGCGGGCGCGCTCGAACACGTCGTAGAAGTCGCCGCCGACCCGCTCGCCCGCGCCGCCGGGGAGATAGGTGGCCGCGAGCTCGACGCCGGGGATGTCAGGAAGCTCCGGAGGGAGCAGGCTCTCCTCGAGAGTGAGGGCGAGCCGCGCGAACCGCTCCCGGCTCTCGCGCAGGGCGCGCTCGTCCGCCTTGCGCTCGGTGATGTCGCGCAGGTAGCCCGTGAACGCGGGCGGGCCGGGCACGTCGACCCGGGTGACGGTGAGCTCGACCGGGAATTCGCCGCCGCCGTGCCGCATGGCCGTGATCTCGAGCCGCTGCCCGAGGATCGAGCCCTCGCCGGTCGCGAGGTAGCGGGCAAAGCTCCGGTAGTGCGTCTCCCGGAGCGACGGCGGGACGATGAGCTCGCCCATGACGCACCCGAGCACGTCCGACCGTGAGTACCCGAACGTGCGCTCGGCGGCCGGGTTGAACTCGGTGATTCGGCCCTCGTGGTCGATTGAAACCACGCAGTCGAGCGCTGCCTCGATCACCGCGCTCTTGCGCGCCTCGCTCTCGCGCACCTGCTCGTCGACCCGCTGGCGCTGGATGAACTGGCCGAACTGGGTGCCGACCGACTCCATCATGTCGAGGAGCTCCTGGTCGGGCTCCTCGATCGCGGTGCCGAAGAACTCGAGCACGCCGAGGAACTCGCCCCCCGCGCCCCGCACGGGCACCCCGAAGGCGCCGTGGAGGTCCGACTCGGCGGCGGCGGGCGCACGGGGGAAGTTGTCGTCGCGGACAACATCGGGAATCCAAGCCGGCGCACCGCTCGACCACACTCGTCCGGGGAGCCCCGTGCCGGGTGGGAACCGGTAGCGGCGGGTCAGCTCCGCGAAGGCGGGCGGCACCTCGGGTGCGCCCCAGACCTCGACGCAGCGGAGCACCGCCTCCTCGGGGTCGAGGTCCCACATCGCGCTCTGCTGCCAGCCCAGCGCCGCGCATACCACGGGCAGGATCCGCTCGCTCGCCTCGGTGAGGGTGGCGGCCTCGGCGAGGACGCGCGTGGCGGCGTGCTGGGCCGCCAGGCGCCGCTCGGCCCGGCGCCGCGCCGTGACGTCGGTCGCGATGCTGACGATGCCCTCGAGCCGCCCGTCGACGTCGAGCACCGGCGAGTCGATGGCGTGCACGTCGACGACGGCGCCGTCGGCGCGGCGCACCCGGAACTCGCCCTCCCAGGTCTCGCCGGCGGTGAGGCGCTCGCCGATCTCGTCGAGGACGGCGGGAGCCGGTAGGTCGACGGCGAACTCCGCCGCGTCCGACCCGACGACCTCCTCGCGCGGGCGGCCGTACAGCGTCTCGGCGTGGCGGTTGCAGTCGACAATCCGGCCCGAGAGGTCGGTGACGATGATGGAGACCTGGGCGTCGTCGAGCACCGACCGGTCGATCCGCCCGCGCGCGAGCTCGTCAGCCACCGGCCTCGGCGCCCTTCGCGGGCCCGCCGGCCGGCGCGTCCCGCAGCGACTCCTTCCAGGTGCGGAAGCGGCCGTGGATGCGGCCGTCCGGGCCTCGGCCCTCACCGCGCCCGTCGGGCCAGAGCCGGAACGCGTAGCGCTCGCCGAGATCGTCGGCCGCCAGCGCCATGTAGCGGGCGTGGGCACGCGAGGCTGGCCCGGCCCGCCACAACAGGTAGCGCCCGATCCGTCGCTTGTACGTGACCAGCGAGACGCCCAGGTCAGCGCCCAGCTCGAGCAGCTCCGGCGGTGCCTCGCGCCAGCGCTCGGCCGGGATGACGTACTCGCGCTGAGGCAACGGCGGCAGGTCCGCGGTGTGGTAGTCGGCGGTAACCGGCGGTCGCTCCTCGGGCGCAGTGGCCATCCAGGTGCCATGCTCGCGCGCCGTGAAGGTCCAGGACCTCGGCACACCCGCGTTGGTCGTCGACGCCGAGACCTTCGCCCACAACCTCGACGCCATGGCGGCGACGCTGCCCCGGTCGCGCTGCCGGCCCCACGTCAAGGCACACAAGACCACTGCGCTCGCCCGAGAGCAGGCGGCGCGCGGGCACCGCAACTTCACGTGCGCCACGCCCCGCGAGATGGAGGGCATGGCCCGGGCGGGACTGGGCGCCGACCTGCTCCTCGCCAACGAGGTCGTCGACCCCGACCGCCTGGAGCGCCTTGCCCGGCTCGACGCCCGGGTCACGTTAGCGGTGGATTCGGCAGCGACGATCGAGGCCGCGGTTGCGGCCGGGATCCGCGAGGTGCTCGTCGACGTCGACGTCGGGATGTTCCGATGCGGCTGCCAGCCTGAGGACGCGGGACAGCTCGCCGACGTCGCCCGGCGCGGTGGGCTCGAGGTGCGTGGGGTCATGGGTTACGAAGGCCACGTCATGGGCGTCGAGGACCGGGCGACGCGCGTCGAGCAGACGGAACAAGCCATGCAACTGCTGCTCCGCGCCCACCGCGACGTCGGCGGCGACATCGTGTCGGCCGGCGGCACGTGCAACTTCGAGATCAACACCTGGGCGAGCGAGATCCAGGCGGGCACCTATGCATTGATGGATACCGCGTACACGTATCCCGACCTCCCGTTCCGTCCCGCGCTCTCGCTCCGGGCCACCGTCGTCTCAGTGTCGGACGGCTGGGCGGTCGCGGATTGCGGGCTCAAGGCACTTGCGCTCGACCACGGCAACCCCACCGTGGAGGGCGGCACGGTCTGGTACTGCTCCGACGAGCACGTGACCTTCGCGCCCGACCGTCCGCTCCAGGTCGGTGACCGCGTGCGGGTCCTGCCCGCCCATATCGACCCGACCGTCGCGAAGCACGAGCGCATGCACGTCGTCGACGACGACACCGTGCTCGACGCCTGGGACGTCGACCTGCGCGGCTGGTGACCGCGACCGGGCGCATGTTTGCCGCTCGCGGGCGCCGGGGACGATGATCCCATGCTGTTCATCCTGTGGCTGGTCGCGGTCATCCTCGTCATCGCCGGGATCGTGAAGCTGGTGCAAGGTGAGGCGTTGTCCGGCGTCGTCCTCGTCATCGTCGGGTTCCTCGTGGGCCCGGGTGGCGTCAGCGTCTTCACCTGAGCAACGACCCCTCGCTCCTGGTCGCCGGCACGCTGGTCACTCGCACGCTGGACGCCCCGCGGGCGCTACGGTGCCAGCCCATGACCGACGACCTCGCTTTCCTCGACGCCACCGCCCAGGCCGAGCTCGTGGAGCGGGGTGACCTCACGCCGCTCGATCTCGTCGACGCCGCCATCAACCGGGTGGAGAAGGTCAACCCCGAGCTCAACGCGGTGATCCACCCGTTGTTCGACAGGGCCCGAGCCGCGGCCCGCGGCGACCTGCCGCCGGGACCCTTCCGCGGCGTCCCGGCCGTCGTGAAGGACCTCGACGGCTCGTCGGCGGGCGATCCCTCCCACCTCGGCAACCGGCTGCTCAAGGCGGTGGCGTGGACGGACGACCACGACAGCTACCTCTTCGCCAAGCTGCGCGCCGCCGGCTTCGTCTTCGTGGGGAAGACCAACACCCCCGAGCTCGGCCTCCAGCCGACGACCGAACCGCTTTCCCACGGGCCGACGCGCAACCCGTGGGACACCGGCCGCGGCCCGGGCGGGTCGAGCGGAGGCTCGGCGACCGCGGTGGCAGCGGGCATGGTCCCGGTGGGCCACGCCGGCGACGGCGGCGGCTCCATCCGCATCCCCGCCAGCGCCTGCGGGATCTTCGGCCTCAAACCCTCCCGCGGGCGGGTGTCGCTCGGACCGGACGCGGGCGAATCGTGGGCGGGCATGGTGCAGCGGCACGTCGTCACGCGCTCGGTACGCGACAGCGCCGCCGTCCTCGACGCGGTGGCCGGCGAGATGCCGGGCGACCCCTACACCGCCCCGCCTCCTGTCCGGCCGTTCGCCCACGAGGTGGGCGCCGATCCCGGGAAACTGCGCATCGGCCTGCGCACGAACGCGCCGGGCGACATGGTGGACGTGCACCCCGACTGCGTCGCCGCCGCCGAGGACGCGGCGCGCCTCCTGGAGTCACTCGGCCACACCGTCGACGCCGGCTCGCCCGCACCGCTCGACGAGCCCGACCTGATGGGCATGTTCATGACGATCATCAGCACCTGGGTCGTGAAGGACCTCGAGGAGATCGCCTGCCGGGCCGGACGCGAGGTCGGCCCCGACGACGTCGAGCCGCTCACGTGGGCCTACGCCGAGATGGGGCGCACCCACTCGGGGGTGCAGTACGTGAACGCGGTCAACGCCATGCACGCGTGGAGCCGGCGCGCGGCCGCGTGGTGGACGCCTGCCGAGGGCGACGGACACGACCTCCTCCTGACGCCCACGATGGCGGAGCCGCCGCCGCTGCTCGGCGACCTCGTGCCGCCGGCCGACAACCCGCTCCACGGTGCCGCCCGGGCGACGCCGTTCGCGACGTTCACGGCGCCGTTCAACGTGACCGGGCAGCCGGCGATGTCGGTGCCGCTGCAATGGTCGGGCGACGGCCTCCCCGTGGGCGCGCAGCTCGTCGCTGCATCCGGGCGCGAGGACGTCCTGATCCGGGTGGCGTCGCAGCTCGAGACGGCCCGCCCCTGGGCCGACCGCCGCCCCCCGGTGCACGCCTGACCGGTCGCGAACACCGTGACGGTCCGCATCGGCGGTGGACAGGGTTTCTACGGCGACACGCCTCGCGCCGTCGAAGGCCTGCTGGCCGACGGCGTCGACTACCTGTGCCTGGAGGCGCTCGCCGAGCTGACGCTGGCGATCCTCCAGAAGGACCGCCAGCGCGACGAGGCGCGCGGCTACACCCGCGACCTGCCCCTGTACCTCGCCGCTGCGCTTCCGGCGGTGGCGGCGGGTCGCACGAAGGTCATCACGAACGCGGGTGGCATCAACCCGACCGGCGCCGCCCGGGCCGCGGTCGAGACCGCGCGGAGCATTGGCGTGTCCGGCATCGAGGTGGCGACCGTGCTGGGTGACGACCTGATGACAGGCCTGGGCACGCTGCGCTCGTCGACCGCCTCGAAGCTCGCGCACCTCGACACCGGCGAACTGTTCGGCGACTTCCCGGGCGATCCGCTCTTCGCGTCGGCGTACCTCGGAGCTCGGCCCATCGTCGACGCGCTCGACCGGGGTGCCGACGTGGTGATCACCGGCCGTGTCGCCGACGCTGCGCTCTTCCTCGCGGCCGCGGCCCACGCGCACGGTTGGGAATGGGACGATTGGGACCGCCTTGCTGCCGGCGTGCTCGTCGGGCACGTGCTCGAGTGTTCAGGCCAGGCCGCGGGCGGCAACTACAGCGGCGACTGGTGGGCGCTCCCGCACCCCTGGGACCTGCCGTACCCGATCGCCGAGGTCGAGCAAGACGGGAGCGCGGTCATCACCAAGCCGGAGGCGGCGGGCGGGCGGGTGAGCTTCGACACCGTCCGCCACCAGCTTCTCTACGAGGTCCACGACCCGGCCGCGTACCTCGCACCCGACGTGGTCGCCGACTTCACCTCGGCGGCCTTCACCGACCTCGGCGGCGACCGCGTGCGTGTGACCGGCGTGCGCGGCCGCCCCGCGACCGACACCTACAAGGCGCTGCTCGCGTATCCCGCGGGCTGGGCAGGCGAGACGCGCGCCGCCTTCTCGTGGCCCGATGCCTACGAGAAGGCGAAGGCCACCGCCGCCATCCTCGCCAAGCGAGTGGAGATGGCCGGCCTCGACGTCGCCGAGTGGTGCTTCGAGTACTGGGGGGTGAACGCGCTGGGCGGTCCCACCGTCCCCGCAGCCCGCGACGAGCCCCCCGAGGTCGTGCTGCGGGCCGCCTGGCGCTGCCACGACGAGCGCACCGCCGGGCTCGTGGGACGCGAGCTCGTTCCCCTGTCGCTGTCGTCGCCGCCGCCCGGGTTCACCGGCATGGGCCGCGGCGGCGGGCGCGCCACCGAGCTGCTCGGGATCTGGCCCACCCTCGTCGAGAAGGACCTGGTCGACCCGGACGTGCGGGTCGCGGTGGAGGAGATCACCTGATGGCACCAGTGCAGCTGCGCGAGCTGTGCGGCTTCCGGGCGGGCGACAAGGGAGACGTGGCCGACGTCGCGATCTTCGCCGACGACGAGGACGTCTACGACGTGATCGCCCGCGAGGTGACCGCTGAACGGGTGAAGGCCCATTTCGACACCATGGTGACCGGCGAGGTCGAGCGCTACGAAGCCCGCAACGTGCTCGCCCTGAACTTCGTGCTGCGCGGCGCACTGGGTGGCGGCGGGCCCCGGTCGTTGCGCTCCGACAGCCTGGGCAAGACCCTGGGCGGCGCCCTCGTCCGCCTCGAGATCGAGGTTCCCGACGAGCTCGCGGGCCGGCGCCGACCCCGCCCCGACGTCGGCTGGGCCGACGCGATCGTCGAACGGCTCCCCGGCCGTCGGTAACGGCGAGCACCGGTTGTCCCTCCGAATTGCTGGCTACGCTGATCGACGAACGCCGCGCGATCCATGTGAGGGTCGCCGGGGAGGCCCGGGTGGCCGCTGCCGAGGACGCAGCGCGTTTGTTCGCGATGCCCTTGGCGCCGCTGTCCCGAGTGGCCTCCCCGGCGTGTCCACGGCGCCGTACCGATCCCCTCGCCCGCTTCGCCCCCCTTGCCCGCGATTGCCTAGAGGCGATCCGCCCTTCACCGCGGGCGGGACCCTGACGATAGACAGGAGGTGATGGTGAGGGCGAGGGCTCCCTGGGCCGTCCTGTCTGTCGGCGCGCTCGTGATCGCGTCGACCCTGCTGCTGCCGGGCGAACTGCCGGCGGCACTGCTGCGCGACGCGGTCGGCGCCGCCGCCGCCGCCGCGATCGCGTTCGGCGTTCGTCGTCACCGGCCCCAGGACCCCGCCGCGTGGTACATCATCGCCGCCGGCGTCGCGGTGCTCGTCGCCGGCGACGTCGCCTGGGACTTGCTCTCGACCGGCGACAGCGCTGGCGCCGTGCCCGAGCACGTGGCCAACGTCCTCTACCTCGCGGCGTACCCACTCCTCGCCCTCGGTCTGCTCCGCCTGGTCCGTGCGCGCATCGCCCGCGGTGACCGCGACGCGCTCGCCGACAGCGCGATCATCGTCGCCGCCGCGCTGCTCCCGGCGTGGCAGTTCCTCATCGAGCCCGCCCTCGACACCCCGCCGGTGACGTTCAACACCGTCGCCGCCATTCTCTTCCCGCTCCTGGACCTCGTCCTCATCGGCGCGCTTGCCCGGGTCATGTTCAGTCGGGCCCAGTCCGTCGCGGTCGGGCTCTTCCTCGGCGGCCTCTGCGTCACCCTCTTCGCCGACGTCGCCTACCTGCGCCTGCTCCCGAGCGCCGCCGACCCGGTGTGGCTCGACGTGCTGTGGCCGGCGTCGTACGTGCTCCTGGGAGTATCGGCGTTGCACCCGTCGATGCGCGCGGTCTCCGACCCGGTGCCGCGGCGTCGACCCGGGCTCGCGCTCGCACGGATCGCCCTGCTGGCGTCGGCGCTCGTCATCGGGCCTTCGGTCGTCGTGGGTGAGTACCTCAAGGGACGCGAGGTCGACGCCCGTGTGCTCGGGCCGGTCTCGGCGCTCGTCGCGCTGCTCGTGATGCTGCGGCTGATCCGGGCTGCCATCGAGGCCGACGAGGCGACCCAGGCCGTCCTCGAGAGCGAGGAGCGGTTCCGTTCGCTCGTGCAGCACGCGAGCGACGTGATCGTGGTGATCGCACCGGAGGGACACGTGCAGTACGTGAGCCCGGCGGTCGTCGACCTGCTGGGCGGTCCGCCCGAGACGTACCTGGGCGCCATGATGGACGACCACATCCACGCCGCCGACCTCGAGAGCGCCTACGAGACCCTCGGCCAGACGCTGGACAACCCCGGCCGCGCGTTCGTGGTCGAGGTCCGGCTCCGCCACCAGGACGGCGGCTGGCGCTGGGTCGAGGCCGTCGCCACCGGACGGGTCGACGAGCCCAGCGTGCGGGGTGTCGTCTGCAACCTGCGCAACGTCACCGAGCGCAAGCGCACCGAGGCCATCCGGGCGGACGAGGCGCGCGTGCTCGACATGATCGCCCGATCGGCACCGCTCCCGTCGACGCTGACGCGCCTGATCCACACGATCGAGGAGCAGCTCGGCGGCGGCCGATGCTCGATCCGGCTGCTGGGGGAGACGGGCACGCCCGGCCTCGCGGTTGCCCCGTCACTGCCGGCGGGCTACATGCACGGTCTCGAGGCGGTGGCGCCGCTGCCGGCTGACGGTCACCTCCCCGAGGAGTACGTCTACTCGAAGAGCGGCGTGATCGACCTCGCCGGCGAGCGGATCCCGCCCGAGGTCCGGGAGCTGGCGCATGCCCATGGGCTGCGTGCGTGCTGGATGATCCCCATCGCCGCGTCGGAGGACGCGCGGATGCTGGGCGGGCTCGCGGCGTACATCGACGACGGCGCCGAGCCGTCACCCACGGACGTCGCGCTCGTCGAGCGGGCGGCGGCGCTGGCGGCGGTCGCGATCGACCGCGCCGCGGCCGAGGACCGCTTGGAGCACCAGGCATTGCACGACCCGCTCACCGGGCTGCCGAACCGGGCGCTGGTCCTCGACCGGCTGAGCCAGGCGCTGGTGCGGCTCGGGCGCCACCCGCACGAGATGGTGGCGGTGCTGTTCCTCGACCTCGACCGGTTCAAGGTGATCAACGACAGCCTCGGCCACGACGCCGGCGACGAGCTGCTCGTCGCCCTCGGCGGGCGCCTGGCCGCAGTGCTGCGCCCCGAGGACACCGTGGCCCGGTTCGGCGGCGACGAGTTCGTGATCGTGTGCGAGCGGATCGTCCAAGGCCATGAGGCGGAGGCGCTGGCGGAGCGGATCGCCCACTCGCTCGACCAGCCCTTCGCGCTGGGACCGGGCGAAGTCGTGGTGACCGCGAGCATCGGCATCGCCGTGTCGGCGCGCGCCGGTGACCGCGCCGAGAGCCTGCTGCGGGACGCCGACGCAGCCATGTACCGGGCCAAGGACCGGGGCGGTGCCCACTACGAGCTGTTCGACCACACGATGCACACGAAGGCGGTCGTGCGGCTCCTGACCGAGCGTGCCCTGCGCGGCGCGCTCGAGAACGACGAGCTGCGGCTGTTCTTCCAGCCCCAGATCCACCTTGCCACCAGCGCGTGCGTCTCGGTCGAGGCCCTGGTCCGGTGGGAGCACTCGGTGCGCGGAACAGTGCTCCCGGTGGACTTCATCCCCGTCGCCGAGGAGACCGGCCTGATCGTGCCGATCGGCGACAAGGTGCTGGCACAGGCGTGCGCGCAGGCCGAGCGCTGGCGATCAGCGGGGCCCGACGGCAGTGCGCTCGGCGTGTCGATCAACCTGTCGGTCCGCCAGCTCATGCGGGCCGCGCTGCCCGGCCGGATCCGGGCGCTGCTCGACGAGCACCGCCTCGACCCCGCGAGCATCTGCCTGGAGATCACCGAGAGCGTGCTGCTCGACGACGTCGACACGACGGTCGACGCCCTCGCGGCTCTGAAGGACCTCGGCGTGCGGCTCGCCATCGACGACTTCGGCACCGGCTACTCGTCGCTGTCGTACCTCAAGCGGTTCCCGTTCGACGAGCTCAAGATCGACGCGACCTTCGTGGCCGGGCTGGGCCAGAGCGCCACCGACGACGCCATCGTCGCCGCCACCGTCGACATGGCGCACGCGCTCGGCATGGCCGCGGCCGCCGAGGGCGTGGAGACGGCCACCCAGCTCGATCGCCTCACCGCGCTGGGCTGCGACCTCGCCCAGGGCTTCCACCTCGCGATGCCCGAGCCGGTCGAGCGAATGGGGGGGCTGGACGCGATCGGGGCCGGGGCGGCGTCGCGAACCGCGTGATGTGACGGGCCGCGGGGCGACCCGAGCAAGCGGTGGGAACCAGCCGTATCCTCACGGTCAGTCCACGACCAGGGAGAGATCGCGATGGGATTCCTCGACAAGGTGAAGGACACCGCGAGCAAGGGCGCCGAGAAGGCCAAGCAGGGCGTGAAGGCGGGCCAGGACAAGCTCGAGGACACCAAGCTCAAGAAGAAGATCGAGTCGTGCAAGGAGGAGATCGGCGGCCTCGTCTACCAGCAGCGCACCGGCGGCGCCGGCCCCGCCACCGACGCCGAGATCGACCGCCTCGTCGCCGAGATCCAGGCGGTCGAGCAGGAGCTCGCGGCGGAGTGACCCTCGGGCCTACGCCCTAGTCGCGCTCGCTCGGCGGCAGGATACCTGCCGCCGCCCTCCGGGACGCTCGCCGCTCCGCGCAATCCTGGCGGCGAGTCTCGGGCTGGCAGGCCTTCGCGTAGGTTGCCCCGACGGGAAGGCCGAGGCGAGCGGCGAGTTCGCGTGCCTGCTGCTGGTGGCCGAACGAGAACCGCGGGTTGATCTCGAACGCGGTCGCGAGCTCGGCCCGGGCGCGGTCGTTCTGCCCGGTGTCGGCGAGCACCGCCGCCGCCCGGAAATGCAACAGGCCGTCGCGCGTGCCCAGCCGGAGGGCACGCTCCACGTAGGGCAACGCGGACTCCGGAGCGCCGGTTGCACGCAGCGCCCAGGCGAGCGCGATGTTGGCGGTCACGTTGTCGGGCTTCCGCGTGTGCGCCGCCCGCGCGAGCGCGAGGGCTCGGGCCGGGTGGCCCCGGTCGGCCTCGAACAGCGCCATCTCCATGTCGACGTCGGCACCCGCGGCACGCTCGCGCCGGGCGAGGTCGCGCACGACCTCGTCGGCCCGGCGGGCGTCGGCCTGCCGGCCCTCGAGGCGGAGCAGGTCACCCTGCAGGATCGCGACCTCGGCCGTCGGCCGCTCCTCGACTGCCCGCTCGAGCACCGCGATCGCCCCCTCCACGTTGCCGCGGGCAGCGAGGACCCGCGCCTCGCCGGCCTCGACGCCCGCCGGGGTCTCGACGTAGCCGCGAGCCTGCGCGAAGCGGGCCGACGCCTCGTCGACGTCGCCGTGGTTGAGGGCGAGCTTGCCCCGCAGCACCGCGACGGTGGCGAGGTCGTAGCGGTCCGTGCCGGCGGTCTCGGCCTGGGCGAAGGCCCGGCGCGCCCCGATGACGTCGCCGTGGAGCTCGCGCAGGTACGAGACGCGTGAGTAGGCCGCGAGGCCGGGCCGCAGGTCGAGCATCGTCTGGAGGTACACAGCCGCCTCGTCGTAGCGGCCGAGCTCGACCCCGGCGTCGACGAGGACTGCAAGCGCGTCGGGGTCGAAGGCGTCGATCGCGCGCGCCTGGCTCCCGAGGTCCCGGGCGAGGGCGAAGTCGTGACGGGCGAGCGCGACGTAGCCCTGGGTGAGCAGGACGCGTGGGTCGCCGGGCGCACGCTCGGCAGCGCGGTCGAGCACCGCCTCCGCCGCGTTGTAGAGCGACACGTCACCGCCCGCCGCTACCAGCTGGACGTAGGCCGCGCCCAGCGACTGGAGAGTCTGGACGTCGTCGGGGGTCCGGCGCGCCGCCGCCTCGAGCTGCTCGACCCGCTGCTCGGGTGACGGCGGGCCCCCTCGGCCGACCACGCCGGGAGCAGCCCCGTCGGGCCGGTACAGCACGAACCGGCCCGCCGCCACTCCGAGCACGACGGCGGCGACCGCGAGAAGGACCGCCGGGCCGCGACGGGCACGGGCGGTCACAGTGCGAGTCGCAGTCGGCGTGGTCGCGGTCATCGTCTCTTCCAGGGGGTGCGGGGAGGGGGCGGCGCCCCCTCCCCGCGG
>JBOGFI010000201.1:0-2094 GCA_050743365.1 Acidimicrobiia bacterium
GGCCCGATCGGCTCGCGGCCGCCCGGGCGCTGGCGGCCCGGGCGCGGAGCATCGTGCTGCTCAAGGGCTCCACCACGGTGGTCGCGGAGCCCGACGGCCGCGCCGCCGTCAACCTCACCGGTGGCTCCTGGCTCGCGACCGCGGGTACCGGCGACGTGCTGTCGGGGATCATGGGCGCGTTTGTCGCCGGCAGCGGCGCCGAGCTCGGGCAGGTCGCCGCGGCCGCCTGGGTGCACGGGAGGGCGGCCGACCACGCGGGGCATACTGGCCTCGTCGCCGGCGACCTGATCGACGCCCTGCCGCGGACGCTGCGCGAGCTCGAAGACGTGGAGGCGAACGGCCCGGAGGGCGCCGGCAGGGTATCCCGGCCGGCGAGTGAGCCGACCAATGAAGGCGAAGGAGCCTGATGCCGAGCACCACGCCCGTCCGCGACGTGATGAGCACCGACGTCGTGACCCTCCGGCCCGGGCAGACGGTGGAGGAAGCAGCGGACGTGCTCGCCCGCGAGGGCATCGGCGCCGCGCCCGTGGTCGACCCCGGCGAGAACCTCGTCGGCCTGCTGCGCGACGAGGATCTGATCCTCTCCGAGGCCAACGTCCACGTTCCCACCGCCATCAGCTTCCTCGGCGCCGACTTCGTGCTCCCCTCTGCGCTGCACCGCTTCGAGGACGACCTCAAGCGGGCGGCCGGCGCGACCGTGGCCGACGTGATGACCGACGACTTCCCGACCGTCGGGCCCGGCGACACGCTCGAACGGCTCGCCACCCTCATGCACGACCGCGAGGTGACGCACGTCCCCGTCGTCGACGGCGGGCAGCTTGTCGGCATCGTGGCCCGCGGCGACCTCGTCCGCTTCCTCGCCGCCACCACGTGACCTCGCAGGCGTTCCCGCCCACCAGCCACTTGCGTCCGACGTGGTGCGAGATCGACCTCGGCGCCGTCCGCGCGAACGTAGAGGCCCTCGTCGACGCCGCCCGCCCGGCCGCGCTGATGGCGGTGGTCAAGGCCGACGGCTACGGGCACGGGGCGGTGCCGGTCGCGAGAGCCGCGCTCGACGCCGGCGCCACCTGGCTCGGCGTCGCCCTCGTCGAGGAAGGGCGCACGCTGCGCGAGGCCGGCGTCGACGCGCCGGTGATGCTCCTGTCGGAGCCGCCGGCCGCAGCCGCGGCCGAGGTGCTGGCGCGCCGGCTCACGCCGGTCGTCTACACCCCGGTCGGGGTGGAGGCGCTGGCCAAGGCGGTCGCCGATGCCGGGCGCGACGAGCCCCTCCCGGTGCACGTGAAGGCCGACACGGGCATGCACCGGGTGGGGTGCCGGCCCGAGGATGCAGTGGCGCTGGTGGAGTCGATCGACGCACGCGACGAGCTCGTGCTCGAAGGCGTGTGCACGCACCTCGCCGTGGCCGACGAGCCCGGCAACCCGTACACGACCGAGCAGCTCGCGAGCTTCGAGTCACTGCTCGCGGACCTCTCCGCCCGCCGTCTGCGCCCGCCGCTCGTGCACGCGGCCAACTCGGCCGGGCTCCTCGCGGTCCCCGACGCCCGCTACGACCTCGTGCGGGCCGGCATCACTGTCTACGGAGTGCCGCCCGCCCCCGCGCTGGCCGGGCGGGTGCGGCTGAGGCCGGCCATGGGCCTCACCGCCCGCGTGTCCCACGCGCAGCGCCTGAGCGCCGGCGCTCGGGTCTCCTACGGGCTGCGGTACGCGCTGGCCCACGCGGCGCGGATCTGCACGGTGCCGATCGGGTACGCCGACGGTGTCCCGCGCAACCTCGGGCTCGTGGGCGGCGAGGTGCTCATCGGTGGCCGGCGTCACCCGATCGCGGGCACGGTCACGATGGACCAGCTGATGGTGGATGTGGGCGACGCCGAGGTCGGGGTGGGCGACGAGGTGGTGCTGATCGGGCGGCAGGGCGACGAGGAGGTCACCGCGGCCGAGTGGGCCGAGCGGATGGGCACGATCGGCTACGAGATCGTGTGCGGGATCGGCGCCCGGGTGCCCCGGAGGTACCGCTGATGGGACGTCCCTGATGGCCTCGCGGCCGTGGTGGCAGCGCGCCCTCCGGGGCGCCGGGATCGCCGGCGGCGTCGCCGG
>JBOGFI010000202.1:0-11775 GCA_050743365.1 Acidimicrobiia bacterium
TCGAGGCCTTCTACAACCCGACCCGTCGACACTCGAGCAACGGAATGCTCAGCCCCGTCGACTACGAACAGACGCACGCGGCATGATCACCACACCAACCCCGTCCGGAACAACGGGGGAAGCTCACCCTCGATCGCTGATACCTCGGAAAACTCCAGCCCGACCAGGCGGCGCCTGAAATCCCGACCAGGCGCACCTCAAGTCAAGTCCCACGAGCGCATAACAACCCGGGCTCAGCCCTCGTCGCCGAGGTACCGCATCGCCGTTAGGCGCTGGGCGTCAGGTGAGTGACCCTGCAACGTCAGGTCGGGCTCGAACCTGCGTCAGCCGGCACGGTCGAAGGGTCTGGGCCCTATTGTGGGTTTGTGGGACACACACGGGATCATGAAGGAGCCAACCGGCTGAGGGTCGGTCCGGGCGGTTGACCCGGCCTGCTGCGGTCACTCGTGGATAACAAAGATCTGGTCGAAGCCGACGGTCTCGAGCGTCCGGCGGACCAACGCTGACGGCGACCGCAGCACAATCTGGATGCCGTGTGCCTGAGCCTTCCTCCGGGCGAGCAGGAGCTCGTGCAGGCCGCTGGAATCGATGAATCGACAGTTCGTGAGGTCGACCACGATCCGGGTGGGCCGCCTTTGCGATCGCGTCGGCGAAGGGTGCTCGGAGTGTCTCGGCGCTCGCCAGGTCGATCTCGCGTGCTACCCCGACGACGATTTCCGAGTCGGGTTCCCCGCTCGATGTGTTGCCCACGACCGGGGTATCGGCGGATGGCGTCGTCGCCTCAATCTGGACGTTGGGCACTTGTCTTCCGGCGCGTCCTACGGCCTCAACGGACATTGGTCGAGCGAGACATCGTTGAGGCACGTCAGGCGGCCTGGCCGGGCGGTCCTCCTCTGAAGCGATCCGAATGCGGCTCGGGGAGTCACGCGGCGGGGGAGTGGGTCGGGTCGATTCCAGGTGTTCAGAGTGGGTTGCGTGACGAGCCGCGTGGGGACGAACCGTTACGGGGCTTACCGGCATCCTGATGTAGGAGCGTCAGGGTCACCACACATCGTCTCTGCCAGACGCGTGTGCCCGCAGGCGGGTCGTGTGACCCCGCACCCATCACCGATACTTCGACGGACGCCCCTTCCAGGACCCCTTCCCGTGAGCCCGAGCTCACTATCAGGTGATGTTCACCGCCCGGGTCTGGTGGAGGGTCCGAGACCCGACCGAGCAAACTTGGAGAACCCGAACACGAAGTCGTCGCTCTTGTCGATGAGCACGACGTCGACGTCGGCTCCGAACGCTTCGGAGAGCCTGGTCGTCAGCTCCAGGCCACCGAACCCCGCACCCAGCACCACTACACGCATGGGCCGCACGCTAACCGGCCGTCACGCGGCGGAAGTTCATCGCGATTCGCGCGGCGCCGTTGGAGCGCACATGCCCGCTCGGGAGCGCCTCGGTGGAGTGCCGATCGGCATCAGAGCTGGACGCGCATGCGCGAGCTGCGTCAGCCTCCCGGAGGCCGCCAGCCGCTCTTCTTCTCGCGGGCTCGGTCGATCTCTTCGGGTGTGATGAGCACACTCGTTGACACTGAGACTCGGCCCGATGCGGAGGTCTCCAGGGCGAAGGCGGCGGCGGTCTCGTTATCGGGCAGGTCACAGATACCGACGACGTCGTCGTCGCCGAAGACGAAATAGAAGGACTCGAGGGAGCCGCCCAGGGTCTCGATGGCGTTCTTGACGACCGTGCGACGGGCGGTGCCGCCTTCGGTCAGGACGCCCGCGTCGCCCTCACTCGCGCCCCTGGCCGCGCTCGGGGCCTGGAGTCAGGCTGTGCGTGGACGGGCCGTCGTTCTGTGTGCGCGTTCGGCGCCTATTGGATGACGTCGGGGCGGAGCCGGGCGACGTGGAGGATGGAGTACCAGTGGCGGCGCAGCTGCTGGTCCGGTCGGGCGCCGAGGCGGGCTCGTATCTCAGCGTAGAGATGCTCTCGGGCTGCGGGCTCCATTACGCGGTGACCCGAGAACGTGTCCAGCAGTGCGATGTACTCGTCGGCGGTGTAGCTGAGCTCCCAGACGTAGCGGTGGACTCGGGGATGATCGAAGAGCCCACTCGCCTCGATCTCGGCCGACTCGTCGGGGACGGTTTCGGGAGGCGGCGGCGGCCAGGAGCCCTCCCAGCTCTCACCGATCGCGTCGTAAACGGCTTGGATCTCGGTGAAGAACGGGTCGAACCCGTTGGGGAAGGCGTGGAGGGCGTTCCAGAACGCCAGCGCGCCACCGGGGCGTAGCGCCGCCGCCGCCCGCTGGTAGCGGACACCGGCATCGACCCAGTGCCAGGACGTTGCCGCAAAGACGAGATCGAAGCGGGCATCGCCTGGGTCCCAGGTTTCGAACGCGGCGTTGATCACCCGCACCTCCGCGAGCTCGGCGAGGTTGCGCCGGGCGACATGCGCCAGGTTCTCGCCGAGTTCGAGGGCGACGATCCGAAAGCCGGGCTCGGCCAGCGGCCGCGTGGCCTTGCCGGTCCCACAACCCACCTCCAACAGTTCGGCACCCGGCCGCAGGCCAGCGAGCTCGATCAAGTCGTCGAACAGTTCTGTTGGGTAGTCGGGCCGGGCAGAGTGGTAGGCCTCTGCGGCACCGTCGAAACTCTCCCGTAGCCGCTCGGGCGGATCACCAGCCACGGCACCAGTTCACTCGAGGATCTGCCGGAGGAAGTCATTCTTTGCCCGCCAGTAGGCGTCGTCTCCGGCTGGGGCGTTCTCTTGCTTGATCCGGTTGTAGCGCTGACGCAGGCGAGCGTCATTACGCAGGCGGTCTCGCAGCATGACGAGGAAGTCTTCGTCGGAACCTTCGACCGTTACCTGGATACCGACCGGCAAGTCCCTGCGGTCGTCGGCGAAGCTCGCGTAGGTCGATGTCCAGTTCTGAGGTTGGGCGAGCTCGAACCGCCGGGAGAGCGCCGCGACAACCTGGTCGAACCGTTCGCGGCCTACTCGGAGGTTCACGTCTACGTCGCCCTTGGTGAAGCCGTCCGGAAGTGAGGTGGCTCCGATGTGTTCGAACTCGACGCCCGGGACGAGCTGGTCGAGATCATGTCGGAGACGCTCGAGGACCCTGGAGACGGTGCTCGCCAGCTCCTGAACCGGACGCAGGTCGATGGTCGCACCCTCACGACGTGGTCCTTCGACCGACAGCAGGTCGGGCGTCGAGGCGGCGATCTTGCGCAGTACGGCGGGCACCCAGTGGTCGCCGTATCGCTCTCGGAGCTCGCCAAGGCGCCAGTCCTCGCCGGTGACCGTCCCGCGGCACAGCGACGAGCGGCAGTGACAATTGATCCGGACCTTGGGGTTCGCAGTCTGGGTCGCGTAGTCGATCGTCAGCTCTTCACCCGCGACAACGCCACGTTTGGCCGCGAGCGTGAACGCGTCGATGTGCCAGAGGTTGGGATCGCAGCTGTGGTTACCGAAGTGGATCGACTGACCCGGCCGGATGAGGAGATTCGTGCCGTCGTCGACCGCGATCGAGTCGACGTAGCGATGATGGGGATCGCGCTCGGCACCAGCGATGAGGACATCGAGCTCCTGGTCAGAGACCAGCCGCCCACCCAGCCGTGCCACGACCGTGCCCGCCGGGAGATCCCGGCGGGTGAACAGGCCATGGCCTTCGATCGGCGACGAGCGCACCTCGACTGCATCGTGCACCCAACAGTCCGGTGACAGCACGTCTTGTTCGTCGATCCCGTGTTGAGGACCCCGCGGCACGCCCCCAATGCTGCCCGACACGCGGTCGGGGCACATCTCACCGACGTGGCGGAGTGGGCACGGTGAGTCAACTCCAGTTGAAGCCGGTGCTGTTCGGTGCGGCCGACCTGTGCGCGATCATCTCGCCGTGGACAGGGGGGTCGTGGTCCTCGACCTGGACGACACCCTCACCGATTGGTGGACGGCGATTGGCCGCGCAGCGGTGGAAGTCGCTGACAACGAAGTCGCTGAGGTACTGCGTGAGGTAGTTCGCCGGGAAGCGTGGATCCGTCGAGATGATGGCGCACGAGGACGTCCTGCCAACCCTGAGTCTCCTGTCCTCGGACACCGAGCTCGGCCTGTTGAGCAACAGTCCATTCGCCGAGCAGGAACTCGCAGCGCTCGGCATCGCCTCGCACTTCTCCACGGTCATCTCGGTCACCGATCCCATCCGAAAACCCCACCCCGAAGCCTTCCGACGGCTGCTCGTCGCAATCGAGGCCGAGCCGGGTGATGTCCTCTACGTCGGCGACAGCCCCATCAGCGACATCGAACCAGCCCGAGATCAAGGCATGCGGTCAGTGTGGCTGGATCGATTCCATGACCCCTGGTCGCCACCATCCGACGTGCAACGACTCCAGACACTCGACGAGCTCCCCGGACTCCTCCACAAGGAGTGGCGAAGCCGGCCCGGGGAGTTCGATGGGCAGCGATGAGTTCCGGGACGTCAGCTGGTCTATCTAGGTGAGGCGTCACACGTTCTGGCCGATGCGAAGCGTTCAGAGAGCGTGGGCATGCCCGCCGGGGGCCGGCACACAGGGCGCGACCCGGCGGCAAGCGAGCGAGGCGGGAAGGCGAACCATGAGCATCACGTTTCCGGGAGAGTCAGCGGAGTACCGAGCGGCGCGCGATCGGCTGCTCGAGCAGGAGATCGAGCTGCGCCGGGCCATGGAGAGGGTGGCTGCCGCCAGGCGCGAGCTGCCCCCGGGAGGTGTCGTCCCCGAGGACTACGTCTTCCAGGGTGCAGGTACGGACGGCGCCCCGACCGAGCTGCGGCTGTCGGAGCTGTTTGCGCCGGGCACGGACTCGCTCGTGATCTACAGCTTCATGTTCCCCCGCGACCCCGGCGACGACCGGCCGGGGCCCGGGCACGGCCAAACCGCGCTCCTGCCGCTCGTGGAGAGCCCGTGTCCGTCGTGCACGGCCATGCTCGACCAGCTTGACGGCGCCGCGGAGCACGCCTCCCAGCGGGTCAGCCTCGTCGCGGTCGCGAAGTCCCCGCTGCCGCGGATCCTCGCCTTCGCCGAAGAGCGTGGCTGGCGACGGCTGCGGCTCTTGTCCTCGGTCGGCAGCACCTACAACCGCGACTACCTCGGCGAGACGGCCGAGGGAGACCAGAGGCCGATGCTGAACGTGTTCAATCGCGAGGGCGAGACGATCCGCCACTTCTGGGGCTCGGAGCTCCTCTACGCAGCGACCGACCCGGGACAGGATCCCCGCCACGTCGGCACCATCGAGCCGCTCTGGAACCTGTTCGACCTCACCCCCGACGGACGCCCAACCAACTGGGACGAGCAGCTGAGCTATGCATGACAGCCGCGCCCGATCCAGGCCCACGATCCCGCGATGGTGAGCGCCGAGCGGCCTTTCGCGAACACGTGACGCGACTCGCCTGTCATCTGGCAGGGCGAGCGAGCGATCGCCCTCGCGTCCAGCCGTCGCTGACAGCCCAAACCCTGAGGTCCGATGGTTGACAGCTGTCGCGGGCACGAAGAGACTCCTGCCTAGGGGTTCCGCTCGAGGGCCGAATCCCGGGGTCGCTGGCTACGAGGAGGCCCTCCATGTCACGCAAGGTGGAGGCGTTGGTCGCTGGCCTTCTCGCAGTGGCCGTGTTCGGCGTGACACCGGCAGCGAATGCCGAGCCGAACAAGGTCTGCCCGTCCCAGCGAGCCGGCTGGTTCCTGACGCCGCCGTCGCCGGGGGATGTGGTTGTTGATCGCGACGGCGACGGTCTGATTTGCGTCAAGGCAGTGAATGGCCGGGGAAGTTCGCGTGATGTTCCCGGATTCTCCGTCAGGGACAACCTGATCGTCCCCTAGACCGCGGTAGGCGCCGAACGGTTCGCACCCGGGCAGGTTGCCCGCTCGGGTCGCCGTGACGTACATCGATTTGCATAGTTCAATCGGATCGTCACGTCTCGGATCTTCGCGCCGCGCTGGCTATCGTCGCCCCGATGCGCGCGGCTCGGCTCCTGGTGGGGATGCTCCTGGCCGTCGTGACGGCGACGGGCGCAGCCGCCGGCGAGCCCGCCCACGACGCCCGGCTGACGTCCGAGGGCCAGCTCGACCCGGTCTACGGGCAGGGCATCGGCCGCGTCGAGGACGGCTGGATCGTCTCCGGCACCAATGTGCTCGGCCGGCTCGACGACGGCCTCCGGGAGACGCTGCGGGTCACACCCGCAATCCCACCCGAGTGGGCCGCACAGGGCTTCGACCACATCGGCGACCCCGACGTGGCCGGCGGCTTCCTCTACGCGCCCCTCGAGCAGCCCGACTACGACCGCGGCCGCCAGGCCACCGCCCGCTTCGACCTCACCACGCTCACGCTCGTCGACGCCGTCCTCCTTCCCCAGCACCACAACTCGTTCGTGACCGTCGAAGCCGGGATCGCGTACACGACGGACTTCTTCGACGACGACACGCTGCTCCGCTACGACGTCGAGGACGGCTGGAAGCCGCTCGAGCCGCTGCGGCTGAGCCGCGGGCTCGAGCGCATCCAGGGCGGAGACGTCGCCGGCGGCGCGGTCTGGCTCTCGACCGACGACGACAGCAACGGCGTCTACCGCGTCGATCTCGAGACCGGCCGCGTCGACGACGTCGGCTCGGCGGGGCATCTCGACGGCGAGGGTGAGGGCATCGACGCCACCGCGCTGGCGGGCGGCTCGCTGCACATGCTCACCCGCGACGTGCGCGTCACCCCCGTCTGGTTGGGCCACTTCGAGGTGACCGGCCCGACACCGACGACCGGGGGGCAGGCCGAGGGGCGGAACAACACCCGCGCCGCGAGCGACGAGGTGGATTCGAGCTGGCCGCCGATCCTGGTGGCCGGCGCGCTCGCGCTCGCCGCCGGCGCGGTGCTGGCAGCCTTCGTGGTCATCCGACAAGCTCGCGCCACCGCGCGGGACGGAGGAAAGCCCCCAGGATGACCCGGGTCCGGCAGCGCGACGGCTCACGACCCTCCTTCGCCGCCCGCGCGCGCTACCGGTTCGACAGCGCGATCTCGCGCGGCACGGGCCGGGTCATTCTCTGGCTCACCGCGGCCACGCTCGCGCTCGTCTTCGTGGCTGCGGTGATCGTCACGATCCTCGACGTCGGGATCAACGCGGACGCCGACCCGAGCCTGGTCGAGAGCTTCTGGCAGAACCTGCTGCGAATCCTCGACCCCGGCACGTTCTCGGGGGACAGGGGGTGGCCACTGCGGATCACGACCCTGGTGGTCACCCTGCTCGGCGTCATCGTCGGTGCCGCGCTGATCGGCCTCATCGTCGCCGCGGTCGAGAGCAAGCTCGACGAGCTCCGCCGTGGCCGCAGCTTCGTCGTAGAGCAGGGGCATACGCTCATCCTGGGATGGTCACCGCGCGTGTTCACGCTCATCTCCGAGCTCGTCCTGAGGCGGTGAAGGCGGTGCTGGCGGTGATGGGCAGCGACCCCGAGCTCGAGCGCGTCTCGATCGTCGCCGAGCTGTCCGACGCCGAGACCGCCCGGGCGCTGCGCGAGGCCGGCGGCGGCCGGGTGCTCACCGTCCGTGCCGCCGACGTGATCGCTCGCATCACCGCCCAGGCGTGTCGCCAGGCAGGGCTGAGCCTCGTCTGTCGAGACCTGCTCGACTTCGAGGGCGACGAGATCTACCTCCAGCCCGCGCCCGAGCGCCTGCTGGTGGGTTGGAACTCGCTGGGTCCGGTCATCCTCCGGGAGCTCGACCAGTTCGTGCTGCGCGGCTCGACTGTCGACGTCCTTGCCGACGGCGATCTCGTCGACCCGAACGAGCTCGTCGACGTGCAGCTCGACAATCTGGCCGAGACCTACCGGCCGCCCCACGGCGACCTCGACCAACTGAGCGCGTTCGTCGCCGAGCACCACTACGACAAGGTCATCATCCTCGGCTATCGGAGCGGCGTCTCTCCGGCCGAGGCCGACGCCCGCACGCTGCTCACGCTCCTTCTCATCCAGCGAGCGATGGCCCACGAGGGCGAGCGCCGCAGCCGGATCGTCACCGAGCTGCTCGACTCGCGTGACGTCGAGCTGGCCCGCGCCACCGGCGCCGACGACTTCGTCGTGAGCGACGAGCTCTCGAGCCTCATGATGGCCCAGCTCGCGGAGCGCCGGGAGCTCGAGCCCGTCCTCGCGGACCTCTTCGACGTCGAGGGCTCGGCGCTGTCAATCAAGCCGGCGTCGTGGTATGTCCGGGGCAGAGCGCCGTTCGCGCGCGTCGTCGCGGCTGCGCGCGCGCGAGGCGAGATCGCGATCGGCTACCGGGCCGACGGGGACGACGGAAACCTGCCCCGCGTGCACCTGAACCCGCCCAAGTCGGAGACCATCGAGCTCGGGGCCGGCGACCAGGTCGTCGTCATCGCCCCCGTCTGACATGCGGGGACTGGTCGGCGACGCGCTCCAGGCGGGGTGGGAGCAGGTCACCCGCCTCGGTGCGATCAAGCCGGGCCATCGCCGGGCCCGGCGCTTCGGCGCCTTCGGCGCCAGGAGCGTGATCTGCTTCCCGGTGGCGGCGCTGTTCGGCGAGCGCTACATCCGCCTGGGTGAGGGTTCGGTGATCGGCCCGTACTCGACGTTGTCAGCCGGCGTCGGGCCCGACCAGGTCCTCGAGCGGGAGTGCGTGATCCGCATCGGCGACCGTTGCGTCATCGGCAAGGGCAGCGCCATCGTCGGCCACACGAGCGTCGAGATCGGCGACGACGTCTGGACCGGGCCCCACGTCTACGTCACCGACGCCAACCACGGCTACGAGGACGTGACCATGCCCATCGGCGTGCAGTTCGCGGCGAACGAGCCGGTGCGCATCGGTGCCGGCTCGTGGCTCGGTACGGGTGTGGTGGTGCTGCCGGGTAGCACCGTCGGGCGCCACGTCGTCGTGGGCGCGGGCGCGGTGGTCGCCCACGACCTGCCTGACAACACGGTGGCCGTCGGCAACCCCGCCCGCGTCGTCCGACGTTACGAGAGCGGCGAGTGGGTGTCCGTCGGCGACGACGGACACCCACCCACGTCGTCGCGCTAACCCGCCGGCGACGGGTAGTCGGGCGGCACGTCCTCGCGTGGCAGCTGCGGGAACACTGTCACCGAGTTCTCGACGTCGAAGAGACCACCCTCCTCGTTGGACGGGAACTCACCGAGCTTGTACCGCTTCCCTTGATTGGCATACCGGTACATCCCGACGCCGGCGATGCCGTTCTCGGTCTCGCCCTCGGCGGTCGGGTCCCACCAGATGAGGGCGGCGTCGTCGGTGCCCCAGTAGTCCGTATCGGGCCAGAAGTCGCGGTCGCCCCGCGAGGTGTGCGCGTTCGTGGGCCCGCCTCCGGTGGGCGGGTACCGGAACAGCCCGTCGCGGAAGGCCTCGGGCGTGAGCTCCGGCCCGGCGAGGTGGATGCCGGTCATGAGCAGGTTCACCTCGGGCCAGATCACTGCGTAGGTGTTGTCGGGCGGAGCGGTGGCGTGGAACCACTGGTAGATGTGGAAGGAGTTCCGGGTCTCCTCCTCGCCCCGGGCGGGCGGCAGCGAGATCCCGAACCCGTTCTGCCACTGCTCCTGGTCGTAGGTGCGGCCGAAGAACGTCGTGTCGGCCAGCACCGACGGGCCGAGGAACCACTCGGGGAAGTACTCCTGGGCGGTGGCCTCCTTCGTCATCGCCGCCGGCGTGAGGGGATCGCCGTAGAAGATCACGCTGGTGACGCCGGCGTCCTTGAGCTTGGTGATGATCGTACGGGCGTTCTCCTGCTGGCGGGCCAGGTCGAGGAAGAACGGGACGTCGCCCTCGATCTCGATGCCCTGCTCCTTCAGGGTGCCCTTGAAGACCTTCATCGTGTCCTTGTAGCGCCCGTCGGGGGTCTCGAAGTGCACCAGCCCGTAGACGCGCTCCTTGTCCTGGAGCTCGGGGTCGCCGGCGAACTCGGCCTTGCCGGGGCCGCCCTGGGTCCCGATGGCCTCGGCCGCCAGGCGCGACGCCTGCTCCGGCGACGGGCCGTTGCCCCACGTGTACGGGAGAAATTCCTTGGTGAAGTTCTCGGGGAGCGCAAGTGCGCATCGTCCGAGACAGAGGATGCCGCGCGACGCGAGCTCCACCGCGAACTCCCGGGTGACCTGGGGCGGCGCGTTGAGCACCGCGAACGGCTTCTTCTCGGCGATCGAAATGGCGTCGGCGGTGGCGGCGGCGGCGTCGTTGAACGCCCCGGTCCCGGTGAAGAACTCGAACTCGACCTCGCGGCCGTAGGTCTCGAAGTACTGCTCGTAGACCTCCAGGTAGCCCAGCGTCGTTGCCTGGGCGGTCTCCTGGCTCACGTCGCCGCCGGCGGTGGCGACCTGGGTCGCGAGCAGCGGGTCCCGGGCGGGGTCGGCGCTGTACACGACCACCTTGATCGTGTCGCCGGTCACGCCCTGCCCGGTCGCACCGCCGTTGTCGCCCTCGAACGGGGCGACGCACGGCGGTGAGTAGATGATCGGAATCGCGACCCGACCCCGCTGCTCGTCGCAGGTGGGGCCGAAGTCGACGTTCCGCCCGAGCAGCTCCGCCTTGTCCGGCGTCATGGGGCCGGAGCGGATGAGCTGCTCCTCGGACTTGACCTCACCGCCGCTGCCGGCGTCGTCGTCGTCACCACCTCCGAAGACGACCGTCACGAGCGCGACGACGGCGACGATCACGACGATCAGGCCGAAGGGGCCGTAGCGGCGCAGCATCCGGGTCCCGTTGCTCCGGGTGGGCGGAGTTCCGGAACCAGTGGTGGGGCGTTCGGTGGTCTTGGCCATGGTCTGCTCCTTGATGGCGGAGTTCGGTGGAGATCAGTTCGGGTCGGGGTCACGCCCGCCGGAGACCACGGTCTCGAGCGTGGCCTGGACGCCCGAGCGGGCGATGGTGGATTCGGTGGTTCCGAGATACGACGCGACCACGGCCGGATCGTGCACGACCGTGTCGGGGGTGCCCTCGGCGATCACCTCGCCGAGGTCGAGGGCGATGATGCGTTCGGCGACCGACGACAGCAGCGGGAGATCGTGCTCGATGACGAGGAGGCTGGCGCCCAGCCGGTCACGCACCTGGAGCAGAACCGAGCCGAGGGCCTCCGCCTCGCGCTGGGCGATCCCGCTCGAGGGCTCGTCGAGCAGCAGCACGGCGGGGGAGTGGGCGAGCACGCAGGCGAGGTCGACGATGCGACGGGTGCCGGTCGACAGCTCGTGCACGAACTTGTCGCGGTAGGCGCCCAGGCCCATCAGCTCGATCAGCTCCTCGACCCGCTCGGAGACACGGTCCTCGGAGTCGGTCACCGACGGGAAATGGAGCGCCGCCGCCAGCGGATCGCGCACCCCGACGTGGGTCTCGAGCGCGACCGCGATCGTCTCGTTCAAGGTCAGCGCGGGGAACAGCCGACCGTCCTGGAACGACCGACCCAGGCCGGAGCGGGCCCGGGACTGGGGCGACTTGCGGGTGATGTCGTGGAGCCCGTCGTCGCCGGCGAGCTCGATGCGGCCACCGTCGGCGGGCAGGAAGCCCGAGATCACATCGAAGAGCGTCGTCTTACCCGCTCCGTTAGGGCCGATGAACCCGACGATCTCACCCGGCGCCACCGAGAACGACACGCCCGACACCGCGGCGATGCCGCCGAAGCGCTTCGACACGTCGTAGACCACCAAACTTCGCTCGCTCGCTGCGGGCCGGGATACCCGGCCCGCGGGCACTCGCTCGCTGGGCGAGCTCCCTGCGCTCGCGTCCGCTCGCTCCGGTCACCGCTCTTCACAACGTTCTCCCTTCTCGTAACGCTGCCAAACC
>JBOGFI010000203.1:0-17076 GCA_050743365.1 Acidimicrobiia bacterium
TCGAGGCCTTCTACAACCCGACCCGTCGACACTCGAGCAACGGAATGCTCAGCCCCGTCGACTACGAACAGACGCACGCGGCATGATCACCACACCAACCCCGTCCGGAACAACGGGGGAAGCTCAAACAGCGTTGATCCACCTATTCGCGGGCGGGGTCGGGCTGACGGAGCCATTGGACCCAGCGGAGGATCGACATGGGCATTAGCCCGGCGCTTCCTGGGCGGCCTGCGGTCCAACCTTCCAGACCTCGCTCGCGCGGTTTGCCCGCAGCGGACCCGCGTTCGGTGTGGCCTTCACATTGGCAAGGTGACCGAGGTGATGCCGCCGACCAGCGTGTTCACGTGTTTCTGCAGGTCAATGACGGGATTCGGGGAACCGTGAGGGACCGTGAGTACCCACTGTTGGCCGCCTCTTGTGGTGGAGCTGTGGTGGGGGTGAGGGGACTTGAAGCCGCGGCTTCCACGTTGCGAACGTTTCACCATCGCGATCGCGACCTTCGAGGACCGGGTACGCCCCGGTCAGCTCAGACTGCTCAGCACGATGGCGCTCGACATGCCGATCTACCGACGCCACACCGCATAATTCACCCGTCGGAGCCGTGCAAGGTCGCCGGCGGGCTCATGATTGTGAGGCCTCGACGTCCCGCTCGTGTCGTCGGATGCCGCTGCTCACGGGCTTCGCCTGGTCGAGAAGCGGGCCGGAGCGGAGTCGAAGCGTTCGACGCAGATGTCGGAGCAGAAGAAGTAGGTCTGCCCGTCGACGTCGCGCTGGGCGGCAGCGCGTGCGGCGTTGATGGTCATGCCGCACACGGGGTCGACCGCGAGTTCGGCCTCATCGGGCGGCTGGCCGGAGAGCCGGCCGTCCTCGAGCCAGAGGACCCGGTCGGCGATGTCCTCGATGCGGTGGTCGTGTGTCACCGCCACAACCGTTTTGGCGTGCTCCTTGGCGAACAGCTCGAGGGTGTGCATGAGCTGGTAGCCCGCTCGGGAATCGAGGTTGGCGGTGGGCTCGTCGGCCAGCAGCAGGGGCGGGTCGTTGGCCAGCGCCCGGGCGATGGCAACCCGCTGGCGCTCGCCACCCGACAGCTTCTCGGGGAGCACGTCGAGCCGACCCGAGAGGCGCAGCTCGCCGAGCAGATCGCGGGCGCGACCGTCGGCGTCACGCCGAGACCGGCCGGACGCCTCGAGCACGATCCGCACATTCTCGAGGGCGGTGAGGTTGGCGAGCAGGTTGGCGGATTGGAAGATGAACCCCACCCGCCGCAATCGGACCTCGGGCAGCCGGCGTTCCGACAGGGCCGTGATCTCGACGCCGTCGAGACGGATCCGCCCATTCGTGGGCTGGAGGAGCGCGCCGCACATGGCGAGGAGGGTGGTCTTGCCCGAGCCGGACGGACCTTGCACGAGCATGAGCTCGCCTGCGGTGACCTCGAGGGAGACGCCGTCCACGGCGCGCACGGCTCCCGGGCCCTCGCCGTAGACCTTGGTGACGTCCTGGACGCGCAGCGCCGGTCCCATCCGCCTCACCTCACACCCGGAACACCTGGGCCGGATCGAGCCGGGTCACCGGCCGGACCGGCACGAACGACGCCACCACCCCCATGGCCAGCGCCGCCACGGCCACCAGCACGATCTCCGACGGCCCGATGGTCACCACGAAGGCCGGCAGGAGGCGCTCCAGGAGCGCGGCCAGTCCGAGCGTTGCGACCACGCCGACGGCGAGCCCGGCGAGGCCGGCCGCCATGGATTGGCGCCACACGATCCCGACCAATCTGCGGTTCGAGAACCCGATCGCCTTGAGCACGCCGTACTCGCGTCGCTTCTCGAGCGTGGCCGTGTAGATCGTGAGCGCGATCACGGACGTGCCGATCGCGAACGCGATGACGACCAGCACCCAGAGAATGGGCAGAAAGCCCTCGGACAGGTCCTCGGTGTTGGCGTCGGCGAACTCGTCTTCGGTCAGCGGCTTCGTGCCGCTGACCTCGTCCCGGATGCGCCTGGCGAGCGCGTCCTGGTCGACGCCGTCTCCGGCCTCGACGAGGAAGTAGTTCACGACCTCGCCCGCCCCGAGGAGCCGGGACACGTCGTCGAACGATGCCCATCCGTACTGACTGATGATGCTGTTGCCGCCCCGCGCGATGCCGGTGACCCGGAGGCGGTTTCCTTCGACGTTGAGGATGTCGCCCATGTCGACGCCTTCGTTGCGGGCGAAGACACGGTCGACGACCAGTTCGCCGCGCCCGGGTATCCGCTCGCCTTCCTCGATGCCGACCGGGCCACCGACACCGGACTTGTCGACACCCACGAGGAAGAGGTCGACGTCGTCGCCCCGGTGACGAAAGACCACCGGCCGGGCGACCAACGGGCTGACCCGCTCGACACCGTCGACGGCGGCGATCTCCCGGGCGCGCTCGGGTGGCTGGAGCGACACCGAGTGGAAGAAGTCCCCCGGCGTGCCCGACTCGACCACCCAGACGTCGGCGTCGACGCCTCGGATGTAAGCGGTCGCCTGGTCGAGGAACCCGGCGTACAGCCCCCGCACGGTGAGGATCAGCAGCACCGCGATCGCCACGCCGCCGACCGAGATCGCGAGGCGGGTCTTCTCCCGAACCAGGTTCCGCCAGGCAATGCTCGTCCGGCCCCACGCCGGCGTCATCGCGACCTCTCTTCGACGTTCTGCTCTGTCCGGCGTGGGGATCGCGCCGAGGCGAGCAGCGCGACGCCCAGCCCGATGAGCAGCGCCGGCCCCACCCAGCGAACCTCGAGGTCGACGGCCCCGACGCCGTCGAGGAGGAACGCCAGCCCCAGGCCCGCGAAGAGGAGGCCGGCGACGAGCGACGTCGGGTCCAGGTCATGGCGTTGCACGGCGCACCTCGATCTCTCCCCCGCCGACCCGCAGGTCGAGCCGCAGCCTCCCGGACCCGGCGCGCCGGAGGACCCGGCGCGCGTCGTTGCCCAAGCCCTGGTCGTGCTCGCCCAGCACCTGCAGCTCGCCGGCATCGACGTGGGCGTCGACCACCACCGAGTGCTTCCGGGGCGTGATGACGGTGAGCGTTCCGAAGGCGACGCTGGCTTCGATCCGGCTGGTCCCCTCGGCGATATCGACCCGGCTCAGGTCCAGCAGCATCTCGCCGCCCAGGAGGCGGTACTCGTCCCGGAGGTCGGCGGTGCTCGCCGGGCGGTAGGCCCGCTCCCCGAAGCCGCCCTCCAGTGGGACGTCGAACGCGGTCAGCGCGGCGAGCAGCAGGGTGAGCCCGACGCCGAGGACGACGAGGGCGCGGGAGCGTCCCCACCACGCGCCCACGACCAGTCCCAACCCCGTGACGGTGAGCGCGACCGCCAGGACCCCCTCGACGGTGACGTCGACCAGCCCGGCGGCGTCGCCCAGCCCGGCCGCCCCGCCAATCAGGAGCAGGAGGCTCGCCGTGACACGGGTGAGCTCAGACGGCCCCCGCGGGGAGACAGGGGGCGCGGGCGCCGTGGGCGGAGCCTTCGGAGCGGGCGCGCTCGGCGGGACCTCGGCGCCCACGAGCCCACCTGTTCCCGGCGGTGGCTCGGCCGCCTCCGCGTCGACCGGCGCCTCGCTTCGCGGAGGCAGACGACGAGAGGTGCGGTTCCAGGCCAGGAGCGCGACCCCGGCGGTGAGGAGGGTCACCGCCAGCACCACCCGCCCGGCACCCCAGTGAATGGCGTCGTGCACCAGCAGCGCCGCCGCCGTCACCAGCAGCAGGATGCCCGCCAGCGCCGGCCAGGCGCCGCGGCGCACCAGATGGCCCCAACGCCGCAACAGAACATCGGCGATCGAGCGCTTGGCGCCCTCCTCGGGAACCACCAGCCAGCCGATGCCGTACAAGACCAGGCCGGACCCTCCCAGGAGCGAGAACGCCACGAACCCGATGCGAAACACCACGGGGTCGACGCCGAAATGCTCCCCCAGCCCGCCTGCCACACCGGCGATCACGCGGTCATGGCGGCTCCGCACGAGCCGACGCCCCTGCTCGACATCCGGCCTCTGATTGGGGGCGGTATCGGTGGCAACGGCGCCGCCCGCGTCCTCGGTGCGGCCCGGCTCGTTCCTCACGGGTCGATCGTGGCGGGAAAGCCCGTCGGCGTCGATCGGGGTCGACCCTGAAAAAACCCTGACAGCCATGCGGGGCGCCCCCGGGCGGTCCCCGATGGTCGCCAGCGGGGTCGTGCGCGATCATCAAGCCGCCCGCGAGCCCGGGGAGGTCTCGATCGTCACGCAACGGCACCCCGGTGCCGTCACCGCACGAGCAGCGGCGCCCGAGGGGAGCGCGAACGCGCTGACGCGCAGCGCCGACGAGCGCGTGATCAGCGGCGTGTGCGCCGGGATCGCCGACTGGCTCGGCCTCAGCCCGCGGGTGGTGCGCGCCGCGTTCGTGGCGCTCGCGGTGGCGGGCGGCGTGGGCGCGATCGTCTACGTGACGCTCTGGGTGCTCCTTCCTGTGCGCCCCGCCCGTGGGGTGCGTCTTCCCCGGGCGACAGCGCGGGGTCCCTCGGACCGGCGAGGCGCCTCGTTCCCGCGGGTCCGCGCCCAGCGGGCGCTGGCAATCGGGCTCGTGGTGCTCGGCAGCCTGCTGCTCCTGCGCGAGCTAGGCCTGTGGTTCGGGGACCGCTTCGTGTGGCCGGTCACCTTGGCCGCGCTCGGCGTCGTCCTGGCGTGGCCCGACCGTCCGGCCCAGGACGCAGCGCCCGGGCTCCCGGTCGACATCCCCGGGCGTCGCCCGTCGATGTTGGCGTCGCGCGTCGCGCTCCTCCGCCTGGGGGCAGGGCTGGGGGCCGTGGCCGCGGGAGCGGCCGTCTTCGCTGCGACCAACGCCGACCTCGAGGCCCTCGGCGACAGCCTGCTCGCCGCCACGCTGGCCGTGAGCGGGCTCCTCCTCATCTTCGGGCCCTGGTGGTGGCGGCTCGGCAAAGAGCTCTTCGAGGAACGCCGGCGACGGGTCCGCTCCGAGGAGCGCGCCGAGCTCGCCGCCCGCGTTCACGACTCCGTGCTCCAGACGCTCGCCCTGATCCAACAGAACACCGCCGTCCCGGTCGAGGCCGCCCGACTCGCCCGGCGCCAGGAGCGCGAACTGCGGTCTCTCCTCTTCGAGAATGAGCCGCCCCCCACCGGCACCCTGAAGGCAGCCATGCGATCCGCGGCCGACGAGGTCGAGGATCTCTACGGGATCACAGTGGAGCTCGTCGTCGTAGGCGACTGCACCACGGACGATGCCCTCCACGCGCTCGTCGCGGCCACGAAAGAGGCACTGGTGAACGCGGCCAAGTTCTCGGGCGAACGGTCCGTCGCGCTGTATGTGGAGGTGGGACCCGACTCGGTCACCGCGTTCGTACGCGACCGCGGCCCCGGGTTCGATCCCACCGCCGTGCCCGCCGACCGCAGAGGCATCACCGAATCGGTCGTCGCTCGCATCGAACGGCAAGCAGGCCGCGCCACCGTGCACAGCGCGCCCGGGCAAGGCACCGAAGTGGAGCTCGTCGTGCCGAGGTCAAACCCGTGACCGAGACCGGCGAGCGGCCTCGGGTCTTCGTCGTCGACGACCACCACCTGTTCCGCTCCGGCGTCAAGGCGGAACTGGGCGACTCCGTCGAGATCATCGGCGAGGCGTCGGAGGTCGAAGCGGCGGTCGAGATGATCGGCGAGCGACGCCCCGACGTCGTGCTCGTCGACGTCCACATGCCGGGCGGGGGAGGCCGCGCCGTCATCGAGGACGTGCTCGCCGACCATCCGGACATGCGGTTTCTCGCGCTGTCCGTCTCCGACGCGCCCGAGGACGTCATCGGCGTCATCCGATCCGGAGCACGGGGCTACGTCACCAAGATCATCACCGGCCCCGAGCTCGTGGAAGCCATCGAACGAGTACGCGACGGGGACGCCGTGTTCTCGCCCCGCCTCGCCGGCTTCGTGCTCGACGCGTTCGCCGCCGACGCCCCCGTCGAGAGCGACCCCGACCTCGACCAACTCACGACGCGAGAACGAGAGGTGCTCCGCCACCTGGCACGCGGCTACACCTACAAGGAGATCGCCTCGCGCCTCTCGATCTCGGTGAAGACCGTCGAGACCCACGCCTCCGCCGTCCTGCGCAAGCTCCAACTCTCGAACCGCCACGAGCTATCCCACTGGGCCGCCGACCACCGAATTCGATGACGCCGCGGACGTCGACTTCTCGACCGTGAAGCCGGCGAACATTCCCTCGGCGGCGTGGGGCTCGGCGTCCTCGCCCCCGTGCTCCTCCTCCTCGTCTTCGAGCGTCTCGGGATCGGTTGTACCCACCGGGATGAAGCAGAGCGCGGCGTAATCCCCCGCCTTCAACTTGGCGGCGACGAAACGAGTCTCCCCGGGGGGCACGACGCCATGCGCGACGAACTTCACGTTCTCCTCGGCCGCGTCGGGTGAGCCCTCGGCGACATCCTCGGCCGAGTTGTCACCCTTGAGCCGTCCTAGCTCGAGCTCGTGGACCTCGGCACCCGTGTTGGTGAAGCGGAAGATCGTGATCCCGGCCTCGAGCGTCTCAGGGATCCCCTCGAACTCGTACTCCAGGCCGGTCACGTCGACGGCCCGGTAGCCGCAATTCGCGAACACGTACTCGTGGACCGCGGTGAAGGCGGCCTGAGCCGCCGGGTCCTCGGTGGGATGCTCTCCCGTCTCCAGCAACTCGCGCAGCGCCGTGGCCGAGGTCGAGACCTGGGAGGCAAGCTCGGACGGCGCGCTCTGCTCCGCCTGGCTCACGAGCCTCTCGACGTTGGCGGCGAACTTCTCCTGCTTCTTCTTCGACGCGTCCTCGTCGGGCGCCTTGTTCAACAGGATCGACGCGTCGGCGACCGCCTGACAGAACTCCTCGGCTCCGCTGGCGGGTCCGGCGCCTGCGGGTATCACCCCGACGAATGCCGATGACGCTGCCACCGCGCCGCTCAAGAGCGGCCTCCGCATGATCGACGTTCCCCTTTCCCTGCCGCGACTCAGGCGGCTGGACAACCTACTCGCCGATCCGAATCTGATGCCGGTGAGCCAAGGCAGCGCGCTACACGTTGTTCCCGCCCCCGCGCGTTCTCGACTCGGTGTTTGCAGGTATGCGTACCTGCACAGTGAGTCCTCCGTCTTTTCGGGGGGAGGCGTGGACGTTGCCACCGTGGGCGTGGACGACGGATCGCACGATGGACAATCCGAGGCCGGCTCCGCGGCTTGTCGAGGTAGTGGCGGGGTCGGCGAGTCGTTCGGTGGCCGGCAGGCGACGGAAGGGCTCGAACAGGCTCGGGACTTCGTAGGGCGGGACTGAGGGTCCGCTGTTTTCGACGGTGAGGTGCGCGTTGTCATCGACCGTGCGGGTGGCAACCGTGATCTCGCCGTGCTCGGGCATGTTGTAGCGGATGGCGTTGTCGACCAGGTTCTGGGTCAGCCGTTCCAGCAGGACCGGGTCGCCCGTGACAGGGGCGGGCAACAGGTGGGTACGGATGTCGACACCGGCGGTCTGCGCGGCGGCTCGGGACTCGGTAGTGATATGCCGTGCGATGTCGGCAAGGTCGACAGAAACAGGGCCGATGATGCCTTGTTCGCTACTGGCGAGGGTGAGCAGGCCGTCGATGAGCCGTTCGTGGCGTTGGTTGACGGCGAGCAGGGTGCCGCCGAGCTGACGAAGTGATTCGTTTGCGTTGGGATCGTCGAGCGCGACCTCGATGAGGGAACGGTTGATCGTCAGCGGTGTGCGCAGCTCATGGGAAGCGTTGGCGACGAATCGTCGCTGGCTGTCGAAGGAGCGGTCCAGCCGTTCCAGCATGGCGTCGAACGTGTCGGCGAGGTCTTTGATCTCGTCGTGGGGCCCGGCTAGCGCGATGCGTTCGTGCAGGCTGCGGTCGGCGACCCGGCGGGCGGTCGCGGTGATCTGGTGTAGCGGATGCAGCGCTCGCCCGGCCAGAAGCCATCCGGATCCTCCGGCGATGACACCGACGACACCGAGCGCGACGAGCGAGGCGATGAGCATGGTGTCGAGGGTGTCGTCTCGGTCTTGCTGGAACTGCGCGCGCAGCTCCTGCTGTGCCTCATGGGTGCGCTGTGTCGAGCCCGGTTCGGTGGGAGTCGATTCCGGCAGATGCTCGGTGATGCCGACACGCGCCGTCACCTGACGGTCCAGGGCCTCCCCCAGAACGAAGTACATGACCGTCACCAGCGCCGCGCCGGCGAGGAAGAACACCCCTGCGTAGAGCAGCGTCAGGCGCACCCGAATCGTGGAACGCCACCAGCGCGGCGTGGTCATGGGATGCGGTACCCGGCACCGGGAACCGTCTCGATCACGGGCGGGTCGCCCAATTTCCGGCGCACCATCATGATGACGAACCGGACGACGCCGGTGAACGGGTCGGCGTGTTCGTCCCACGCCTTCTCCAGCAACTGCTCGGCCGAGACCACACCGCCCTCGGCCCACAGAAGCTCGGCGAGGACCGCGAACTCCTTGCGGGACAACCCCACGGGGTAGCCGTCTCGGGTGACGGTGCGCCGATGCTGGTCCAGCCGGATGCCGGCGCGTTCCAGCACCGGGGGTGTGGGCGGTCGGGCTCGTCTGCCCAACGCGTGGATGCGGGCGGCCAGTTCCGCGAACGCGAACGGTTTGGTGAGGTAGTCGTCCGCCCCGAGGCCAAGCCCGGCGACCCGCTGGGTGACCGCGGCCGCGGCAGTGAGCATCAGGATCCGCGTGTCGACCCCGCAGTCGACGAGGGTGGCGCAAACCTCGTCGCCCGACACGACGGGCAAATCGCGGTCGAGCACCACGACGTCGTAGTCGTTGACCGCGAGCCGTTCCAGCGCGGCGTCGCCGTCGTAGGCCACATCTACGGCCATCGCCTGTCGGCGCAGCCCGTCGGCGATGGTGTCCGCCAGCAGCCGTTCGTCCTCCACCACCAGCACACGCACCACCCCATCGTGCCTGGTCACGGTGCTAGGGGACCGTTAGGGAATTCCCTAACGCCGCGCTAACGCCCGAAGGCGTTCGATCGTCCCATGCGGAGCCCGTCAGTGGAGGAATTGCCCATGCCCATATCCACGCCCGACCCCCCGCCCCGCACACCAAGTCCCGCACCGACGAAGCAAAGGAACACGAGATGACACGTACGAGCGCTCCGCAGGGAGGGACAGAAGAGGACACGCCGCGAGTGAAACGCCGATTGACGAGCCGGGTACCGCTCTGGGTGAGGGTGTCTGTGATCACCGGTGTCGTTCTGATCGGGGTGCTGCTCAGCACGACGCTGTTGGCCGCCGGGGGCATCGGTGATCGCGGCGACTCGGGCGGTGGCCACGGCTCTCGCGGGGAGATGGAGATGCATAACGACGACTCCAGCGAAGAGCACGACTCCAGCGAAGAGCACGGCTCCACCGGAGACCACGGCTCCGGCCGCGACCGCGACTCTGGCAGTGACCACGGCTCTGATGGTGACCACGGTTCTGGCAAATAGACGGAATGATGCTGAGGTCGAGCGTGAGTATCCATGCCACCCAATCGTCGAAGCGGGTGGGCACCACGCTCGGCACCGGCCGCGACCTGCGCCGGCGCATTCTCCTTCACCATGTGCCACTCGCCATTACGAGTGCCGTGGGGCTCGTCGTGCTCATAGGTCTCGCACCTGCGCACGGAAGTTTCTCCGTACAACGGTTGGCATCGCCGACCGGCGACGTCGCCCTGGTGCTCCTCGCGGTGACGCTCCTCATTGGGCCGGCCAATCTCCTGTTCCGCAGGCGAAACCCGGTCAACACCTATCTGCGTCGTGACGTCGGGACGTGGACGGCCATCTGGAGCATCGTCCACGTTGTCGTCGGATTCCAGGGGCATGGTGGCGGTGCCTTCGGCTTCATCGACTACTTCGTCGCCGATGGCAAGCCGCTGACCAACAGTTTCGGTATGGGGAACTGGACTGGCCTTGCGGCCACGGTGATCGTGGTGTTGCTGCTCGTCCTTTCCACCGACCGCTACCTGCGGGAGCTCAAAGCCAGGTCCTGGAAGAATCTCCAGCGCCTGAACTACGCCTTGTTCGGGTTGGTCGTCTTGCATGCGGTCTATTACGGAGCGCTGAGGCGGATGACCTCCCCCTTTACGCGCCTCCTCATCATCACCGTCATCGCGGTAATTGCCGGACAAGCAGTAGGGATCTGGCTTTGGCGGCGCGGCAACGCCACTCACCTCGCGAGCCGCGCCAGCGGGAGCGCGAGCGGCGCCGCGCACGCACACGGGAAGCCCCGCGATCACGTTCCTTGAGGGCAACAGCCGAGAGCTGAGCCCGCTCGGTTCAGCGTTTGCGACGTTCACGCTCACGTGGTCGCGCTCGCCGAACCTCTCGAGGTGTCCGCCGACATGAGCGCTGTACGCGGCTCGTGCTGCTTACGGCGCCCGTACCGGGTCCAGCCGCGCGGCTTGGCCACGCCCAAGGTCGTGTTTACGAGCAACACCAGCAGGCCGGCACCGGCGGCGACCATGATCTGGATCCGCGGCCCGCGGTGGTCCGTGCTGGAGAATGCCCCCTCTGCCGCTGCGTCTGACAGGAAGCTGATCGACCCCATGTGCAGGAGCAGAACACCCACGGCAACAACCGTCAGCACGAATTTGATCAGGACCCAATAGTGGCGGAACAAGCCCCACTTGGTGCCCAGTGACTGGACGAGCCCGGTGAGCAACGCAACGAGGCTCAACGGGAGGATGACGAACCAGGCGATCGACCCCATCGCGAGATACGCGCCACGCACCGTCTGAGCATCCTCGCTGGTCAGACCGACAATCGCGAGAGCGAGAAAGCCGGCGTCCGCGCCGAGCCAACCGACCGAGGAGGACACGTGGGCCGTGAGCGTGACCTTTCGGAGGCGAGGTGTCATGAGCATCGGTCGCCACCCCTCGGGCGGTGTGGGGTCCTCGACGACGTCGGACGGCGGTGTGGTGCCGCCACCGCGGCGACTGCGACCCGCCTAGTGACCGCCGCCACCGTGATCAGGGACGGCGCCGGTGAGCCGCAGGATGACGAACACCAGGACCAGCGCGAGGACGATGATCCCAAAGACCTTCACCCACCGTGGCGTGCGGTGCGGTGTGCCGGTAGTCGATCCGTCGTCAGGAGCCCCGTCGGCGTCGTCGCCGCGGTCGGGCTCGGAGTCGGTGTAGGGGGGCGCGTCAGCCATGTGGTCTCCTCTGTTCGCTCGCGGTTGCCGTGGCTCACACCGTGGCCAGGGCGGCGGTCGGGGACATGCGGGCGGCGCGGGTGGCGGGGTACGCGCCGGCGATGGCGCCGACGACCACCGTGGCGCCCGCCGCCAGCGCGAGCACCCAGGCGGGCAGGGCAGCGGGCCAGTCCCGCGTGGCCGCGAAGACCGCGGTGACGGCCGCGCCGAGCACCGCCCCGCCGATCCCGCCGAGGGCTGCCAGCAGCACCGATTCGCCGAGGAACTGGACGCGAACGTGACCTCTCGTCGCGCCCAGCGCCCGGCGCAGGCCGATTTCTGAGCGTCGCTCCAGCACTGCGATGACCATGGTGTTCGCCACCCCGATGCCTCCTACGAGGAGGGCGACTCCACCGAGGGCGAGCAGTAGCGTGATGAGCGTCTCGTCGGTCGCGGTCTGTGCGGCGAGCGCGTCCGAGGGACGGCTGACGGTCACCTCTTCAGGGTTCTCGGGGTTGACGGTGGCCGGCAGCACGGCGCGGACGTCGTCGAGCTGCGACTCCGGTGAGCGTTCGTACAGCCTGGTCGGCGCGCCGTCGAAGCCGAGCAGGTCCTCCGCGATCGGCCAGCCGACGAGCGCGGCTGCATCGAGCTCCGGCGCCAGCGGTGCGGGAGACAGGATGCCCACGACGGTGAACCACTCCTCGCCGAGTCGGACGGCGACGCTGGCATCCGTCCGTGAAACGCCCAGCCGTTCGGCGCTCGTGGCGCCGAGCACCACCGTGGGGGAGGCGGCCAGTGCGTCGTCGAGCCACCGGCCGGAGGCGACCTCGCCGCTGACGGTTTCGAGCAGGTCGGGGCGGGCGGCCATCGTGGTGATGCCGTTGGTCTTTGCCTCGTCGATCTGGTCGTTGCGGTAGACGAAGGCGTCATCGACCGCGCCGACCGCGCTGACCGATGTGACCGGGCCGATGCGCGCCACCATGTCCACGCTTTGGACGGGCAGGATCGCCATCTCGCCGGTGCGCAGCGTCTGGCCGGGCTCGACCGTGAGCAGGTTGGTGCCGAGCGCCTCCAGCTGCTGGTCGATCTCCGCCCGGCTACTGGCCGAGATGCCGACCACCGCCACCATGGCGGCGATGCCGACGGCGATCCCGAGAGCCGACAGCACGACCCGCAGTGGCCGAGTTCGCAGGCCACTCGCTGCGACTCGCAGCGCGTCCCGGGGAGGCAGCTTCGATGGTGCGGTCATCCCCTCACGCGTTCGTCGGAGATGATGCGGCCGTCCCGGAGGTGCACCTGCCGGGGCAGCATGTTCGCCACGTCGTGGTCGTGGGTGATGACGACGATCGTGGTGCCCGACGCGTGCAGCTCGCGCAGCAACTCGAGCACACCGGCGCCGGACTCGCTGTCCAGCGCGCCGGTGGGCTCGTCCGCGAGCAGCAGGGACGGCCGCCCGACCAGCGCCCGGGCGACCGCGGCCCGCTGGCGTTGCCCGCCCGACAGCTCGTTCGGGCGGTGGTGGGCACGCTCGGCCAGGCCGACGCGTTCCAACGTCTCGCTTGCCTGGCGACGCCTTTCGGTCAAACGCAGGCCGGTGTAGAGCAGGCCGTCGGCGACGTTGTCCAGTGCGCTTACGCCGGGGGCGAGGAAGAACTGCTGGAACACGAAACCGATCTGGTGCGCGCGCAATGCCGACAGCTGCCGATCGGTCAGCGTGCTGACGTCGTGGCCGTCGACCCGGACCGTGCCCGCATCGGCGCGGTCCAGCGTGCCCAGGACATTGAGCATCGTCGTCTTACCCGAGCCGGACGGACCCACGATGCCGACCAGCTCACCATAATCGATCCGCAGGCGGGCCTCGCACAGAGCGCGGACCGGCGGGTGACCTGGGTACACCCGAGTGACATCGGTGAGCTCCGCAACCGGCCGCGGGCCGTCAACCCGGTCGGCAGCCGCCTCGAGTGCGGTCGTGGTCACCGCCCCGCCACCCCCACGATCGTGCCCTCGGTGATGCCGTCGCCCTCGACCTCGACCTTGCCGCCGGCGAACACACCGGTGTCGACCGCGACGACCTTGGTGGTCCCGTCATCGCGCACGACTTCGAGCCCGTAGCCACCCTCGGCCAGGGCGAGCAGAGCGTTCACCGGTACCAGGAGGACGTCCGTCCGCTCGTCTCCGATCGCGACGATGACCTCGACGGGTGCCCCAATGAGGTCGTCTGCCACTTGGTCGCCCAGGGTGATCTCGACCTGCGCGAGCGACTCGGAGTCTGTCGCGCCGCCCTCGGAGCCCTCACCAGAGTCGGACGGGACGTCGACGACGCCCATCGTGCTGACCGTGCCCGCGACCTCGGCGCCGCCAGGGAGCACGACCGTCACCGCGGTGCCGACGTCGAACCGGTTCCGGTCATCGACGTCCACGTCGAGGTTCACGATCTGATCGGTGCCGGTGATGTCGAGGATGGCCGTCCCCGGTGCCACCACGTCGCCGACGTCGGCGCGCAACGCGTCCACCTGGCCCGCCGCCGGGACGAAGACGACATCGCCGAGAGCCACCGTGCCGGTCTGCTCAGCCCCGATACCGCCCTGCCAGGCCCGGACCGCTTCGGCGGTGGACCAGGTGTACTCGCTGTCCACCGTGAACCCGCCGTAGCCGAGCTCGGCCAGGTTGGTCTCCAGCTGCTCGACGTCGACGCCGGAGTCGCCCGGGCGGACGTCGCGGTACATCGGCACCCTGCCGTACAGGAGGGTCACCGGCTGCTCGTTCACCCGATAGAGCTCGTTCCCGCGCTCGACGGCCTGACCCTGATCGACCAGCCGGGTGATGGTGCCCTCGGCACTGCTGGTGACCGTGAACGGGACCCCGTGGTCGAGCGTGCCGTCCCAGCTGTTCGTGGGCGAGATCGTCCCCCGCTCGACTCTCGCGGTCGCGACCGGGCTGGTCGCGGCGGGCGCCGACTCGGTCGACGCACCCTTCGTCCACAGCCAGGTGGCGCTGCCAGCCGCGGCCACCAGCACCGCGCCGAGCGTCACCCAGATCAGCCGGGGACGCCGGCGACGAGGCTCCTTCCCCTCTGGCTCGAGGCCCATGACTTTCGGGCCGGTAGACGTGTCCTCAACCGTGGTCACCGGCCACCGTTGATCAGCACGTCGCGGCACACCTCCATCGCCTCGGAGAACTCGCCCACATCAACCTCGCCCGAATGCGCGTCGTCGAACGGATTGTCGGACACGTCCAGGCCCTGCTCACGCAGACACTCGGCGAGGTCCAGCTCCCAGCCCTCCACGTGCTGCTCCTCCGACGCATACTCGGGCATGAGGTCCTCGCACGCCGAGAGAGCGCGGTCCAGGGTCGCCTGGTCATAGTCCCCGGCAACAGCTTGGAAGGCCTCGCCCAGGCCCTCCTGACCGGGACCCGGGTCGGGCATATCGACTCCGTTGTCGCGCATACACGCGGCGAACACGAGCGCCTGGGCATCGGGGTCCTGCTCGCTTCCTCCGGCCGAAGCGGCCCCGTCGTCGTCGCTCCCGCTGCAGGCGCTCAGGACCAGCAGCCCGACGACAGCCGCAACCGTGCCGAACGTGCGCTGCCGCGCGGTCGCACGTGTCATGTCGTCTCCCCTCGCCGAGTCGCTTGGTGCTCGCTCGGCGCGGGGTTGTGCACCGAGGGCACCGCAATCACGGCCGTAAGGATCGATCGGCAGCATGAGCCGGCCGTGAGCCGACCCTAAGACGTGGATGAGAATCCGCTACGAACTTCCAACTCGGTGGTATCTCCGTCGGCGCCCACTGTCGGGAGCTGCAGGACGAACCGCGCACCCCCACCAGGAGCGGCCGCAGCCGTGATGGTTCCGCCGTGGCTGTCTGCGACCTGCTTGACGATCGCCAAGCCGAGTCCCGTGCCGGGCGTCGTGCGGGCTGCGGGCGAGCGGTAGAACCGGTCGAACACGTGGGGTAGGTCGGCGGGATCGACGCCGGGCCCGTGATCCCTCACGGCCACTGCGCCGTCGCGGACTGCGATCTCGACCTCGGCCCCTGGTGGGCTCCACTTGGCGGCATTGTCGATCAGGTTCGACACCGCCCGCGAGACCCGCCCCGGCGCGCCTCGGATCAGGCTCGGGACGCCATCGACCCGGAACGCGATCGACGGATAGCTGGGCCGGACGACCTCGACGGCGCGCCGCGTGAGAGCGTCGAGGTCGACGACCGTGAACGGCTCTTCCTGGCCGTCGCCACGAGCCAACTCCACGAGGCCGTCGACCAGCCGCGTCAACTCCCCCGTCTGCGCAACGGTGTCTCGGATGAGCATCGCCCGATCCTCGGGCTCCAACTCGTCGGCGCGCGTCAGCACCTCCACATTCGTTCGCACGGTGGCCAACGGCGTGCGCAACTCGTGTGACGCGTCAGCCACAAGCTGACGCTGCTGGGCCAGCGACTCGCTCAACGCGTCGAGCATCGCGTTGAAGCTGGCCGTCAGCCGGCCGAGATCATCGCCACTCGAGACGGGGATGTGATGAGAGAGCTCCCCGGTCTGAGCAACCGTGTCGGCGGCCCTGGCCACACGGCGTACCGGGGCAGCGGCGGCGGCCGCAACGAAACGGCCGATCACGACTGCCAAGGCGACCGCGGCAAGAGAGATTGCCGTGAGGGTCCACGCCAGCTGGCGCAGAGAGTCTTCGACTTCGCTCATCGACCGGCCAACCTGGAGCGCCGCTCCTCGTCCTGCCGATGTCACGTAGACCCGCACGGGTGTCCCATTGACATCGGCATCGAACAAGGCCTCGTCGCGCTCGCCTCGCGCCACCGCGAGCACGTCCGCCGTCACGGGGAGCGACCGGTCGTCGAACGTGTCGAGGATCTCGCCGTCGCGGTCGACGATCTGCTTGTAGACGTCCTGCACCAGCGGCAAATCTCGTGGCACAGTCGAAGTCTCGTCCTGAGCGCTGTGCTCCGCCGAGCCGGACACCGGGTCGTGACTCAACGAGTCGTCGACCTGCTCACGCATATTGCCGCGCTCGACGACGTACACGGCGATCGAAACCGCCACCACTGCGACAAGCACAGCGAAGCCAGCGGCCAGCGTGACCCGGGTGCGCAAGGTCATCCGCTGCGCAGCACGAACCCGACGCCCCGCACCGTGTGGATCATCCGCGCTTCACCCCCCGCCTCCGTCTTACGCCGCAGGTAGCCCACGTACACATCGAGCGTGTTCGACCCGTACGAGTCGTCAAAACCCCAAACGCGCTCTCGGATCGCGTCGCGCGTCAATACCACCCCGGCGTTGCGCATCAGCAACTCGAGCAACGCGAACTCCGTACGCGTCAACTCCATGGCACGGTCACCGCGCGTCACCTGCCGAGTCCGAGGGCTGAGCTCGAGATCGCCAACCCGCAACGAACCCTCATGTTCGGGATAGCTCCGCCTCAACAGCGCCCGAACCCGAGCCCGCAACTCCTCGAGGGCAAACGGCTTGGTCAGATAATCGTCGGCCCCCGCCTCCAAACCGACAACCCGATCGGACACCGCATCCCGAGCCGTCAGCATGAGAATCGGTGTCCCGTCCCCGCCCTCCCGCAACCGACGGCACACGGTGATGCCATCCAGAACGGGCATGAGCACGTCCAACACCACAAGATCCGCCCGCAGGCCAGCAAGACGAGCGAGAGCCTCCGCCCCATCACCGACAACTTCGACCTCGTAGCCCTCGAGACGCAGCGCGCGGCGCACCGCATTCCGGAGCGCCTCATCATCATCGACCACGACTATCCGAGCCGGCACTTCGCCGCCTCTCCTCATCACAGTCCCTAGAAGCCTGGATTCAACCGCGCCGCTGTGAGCCGACACTAAGAGCACCATAAGAGAACCATGAGAACGATGGCTCGTGCTGTCGCACCTCATCTCGATCCACGGCAGGCGC
>JBOGFI010000204.1:0-11754 GCA_050743365.1 Acidimicrobiia bacterium
GCCGGTAGAGTGCGCCCCCATGTCGGCTGGCGGGCACGATGACGACCGCGCGCGCCACACTGACGGCGGCTTCAGCCTCGTGGTGCCGCTGTTCGACGAGCAGCAGCGGTTCTGCGAGTACGGCCAGCAACTGGTCGACTTCATCGCCGCTCAGCCCGCCGGCAGCGCGCTCCTGTTCGTCGACGACGGCAGCAGTGACGACACACCCGCGCTCGTGGACGACCTCGTCGCCAAGAATCAGGGCCTAGACGTGCGGCTGCTGCGGCGGGGTCACGAGGGCAAGGGCGCGGCGGTGGCCGCCGGACTCCGTGCGGCGGATGGTCGGTTCGCCGGGTTCTGCGACGTCGACCTCTCCACCCCTCTCGACCAGCTCGAGCGCGTGCTTCACGCCGCCATGCGGGCCAATGTCCTCGCGGTCGGCTCTCGGGACTTGGCCGCGTCGAAGCTGCTCCGGGCGGAGGGACCGGTGAGGGAGGCGCTGGGCCGCTCCTACAACCGGCTCCTGCAGGCGACCATCACGCCGGGTGTGGTCGACACCCAGTGCGGGGCCAAGGTCGCGGCCCGGGAGGTGTGGGCCGCGATCCTCCCGCTCTCGAAGGAGAGCGGCTACGCGTGGGACGCCGAGGTCATCGCGGTCGCCCGCGCGCTCGGCATCCCCGTCCAGGAGGTCCCGATCGAGTGGCGCCACGACGAGCGGTCCAAGGTGCGGGTGCTCCGCGACGGCGTGGCCATGGTTCGTGCCACCCCCCGCATCTGGCGAAACGTCAGGCGGGCGGCGATGAACGACCAGCGACGGGGCGAGGCGGGCGAGGTGTTCGACCAGGCCAACGCCGACCTGCTCGCGCGGTCCGACAGCGAGCACTGGTGGTTCCGCAGCAAGGCCGCCCTGGTGGCGACGGCCCTGCGGCGCGTCGCCCGCGCCGGCACCCCTGCCGACCGGCCTCCCGACCGGCTGGTGGACCTGGGCGCCGGCGCCGGCGGCGTCACGTCGATGCTGGGCTGGGACCCCGACCGTATCGTGCTCGTCGAGGGCAACCAGCTGCTCGTCCGCCAGGCCCGCCGTCGGCACGGGCTGGCCGCGCTCGGCGGGGACCTGGACCATCTGCCGCTCGTCGACGGGGCGGCCGACGTGGTGTGCCTCCTCGACGTGATCGAGCACCTCGTCGATCCGTCCACCGCCCTGGCCGAGGCACGGCGTGTGCTGGCGCCCGGGGGACGGCTCATCGTGAATGTCCCCGCGCACGAGTGGCTCTGGAGCGAGGCCGACGAGTTCCTCGGCCACGTACGCCGCTACACACGCGGCGCGCTCCGCCGGGAGCTGGCTGACGCCGGGTTCCGCGCCACTGTCCTCACCCACGTGTTCAGCTGGCTGGTCGCACCGGTGTGGCTGAAACGCCGGGCGGCCCGGGGCGAGGGACCGGAGCTCGGCCTCGACCAGGCGTCGCCTTTGATCACCGACGCTGCCATGGTGCTGACCCGGCTCGAGCGCGCCCTCGTCGGCCGGGTCACGCTGCCGTTCGGGACCTCGATCCTCTGCGTCGCCGACAAGCTGCCGGGGTGGGCGCAACCGGAGAAGGCAGCGCCTGACCGGCGGTCCCGACTGGGCGTCACGTAACATTCCGCCCACCATGGACCGCGACCCGGGGCCGCGGCGCGCTCCCGACCGCAGCGCCGAGATCGCCAAGCTGGGCGACCTCGCGGCCGAGGCCGGGCTCCGCCGGGTCAGCATGCTGGCCTGGCGCGACCTGCTCGATCCGGAGGCGGGCGGCTCCGAGGTGCACGCGTCGACGGTGGCCGAGGTGTGGGGCGAGGCCGGCATCGAGGTCACGATGCGCACTTCGTTCGCGGCCGGGCAGCCGCAGGTGAGCTGGCGCGACGGCTATCGCGTGATCCGCAAGGCCGGCCGCTACATGGTGTTCCCCCGGGGCGCGTTCAGCGAGATGATGGGCTGGCACGGCGCCCGCGACGGCCTGGTCGAGATCTGGAACGGCATGCCGTGGCTCTCGCCGTTGTGGGCCAGCGGTCCCCGCATCTGCTTCCTCCACCACCACCATGCCGAGATGTGGGACATGACGCTCCCACCCCGTCTCGCCCGCATGGGGCGTATGGTCGAATCGCGGATCGCGCCGCCGTTCTACCGGCGAACGCCCATCGTCACGTTGTCGGAGTCGTCGAGGCGCGAGCTCGTCGAGGAGATGGGGTTCAAGGCCAAGCGGATCACCGTCGTACCCCCCGGCATCGGCGCCCGGTTCTCGCCCGGAGGCCAGAAGGCACCCACGCCCCTCGTTGTCGCTGCCGGCAGGCTCGTCCCCGTCAAGCGCTACGACTACCTCATCGACGTGCTGGTCGAGACGAAGAAGCGGCACCCCGCGCTCGAGGCCGTCATCGTCGGGGAGGGCTACAAGCGCGAGGAGCTCGAGGCCCAGCGGCACGAGGCCGGAGCCGAGGCCTGGATCCGGCTGGCGGGGCACATCAGCGACGAGGAGCTCGTCGACCTGTACCGGAGGGCGTGGGTTGTCGCCAGCGCCGCCGCTCGTGAGGGATGGGGGATGACTCTCACCGAAGCTGCGGCCTGCGGCACCCCTGCCGTCGCCACCCGCATCGCCGGGCACCTCGACGCCATCTCCGAGGGTCGCAGCGGGACGCTGGTCACGGGCAGGGACGAGTTCGTGTCGGCGCTCGACGCCGTTCTGCGCGATGGCGCGCTCCGTAACCGCCTCGCCGCCGGTGCGCTCGAGCACGCCACCCGCTTCACGTGGGAGGCCACCGCGCGCGGCACGCTCGAAGTGCTGGCCGCCGACGCCATCCGCCGCCGCGGTCGCCGGTGAGGACCGCCACCCGGGTAGCGACGTCCGCGGTCGATCAGCGCCGGGCGCCGGGGCCGTCGCCGCGCACCCGGAGCGCGGTCGGGTACGCGCTGCTGGGCCTGCTCGCCTACGTACCGGCGCTGTCCACCGCGCCCGGCAGAGTCGCCGCCGACACGAAGCAGTACCTCTACCTCGATCCGGCCCGGATGCTCTCGCGCGCGCCGTCGATGTGGGACCCGAACATCGGGCTCGGCACCGTCACCCACCAGAACATCGGCTACCTCTTCCCGATGGGCCCGTACTACTGGCTCATGGAGAAGATCGGCTTCCCCGACTGGTTCGCGCAGCGGATCTGGCTCGGCACGATCCTGTTCGCCGCCGGTGTGGGCATGCTCTACCTGCTGCGAACGCTCGGCATGCGCGGGCCGGGGGCGGTGGCGGCGGCGCTCGTGTTCATGTTGAGCCCGTACTCGCTCGACTACGCCGCCCGGATCTCGGTGATCCTCCTGCCGTGGGCGGGGCTCCCGTGGATGGTGGCGCTCGTCGTCCGGGCGCTGCGAGAAGGCGGCTGGCGCTACCCGGCCGCGTTCGCGCTCGTCGTCCAGATCGTGGGCGGCGTCAACGCCACTGCGCTCGTCTTCGCGGGCATCGCACCGCTCCTGTGGGTGCCCTACAGCGTGGTCGTCACCCGTGAGGTCGACTGGCGGCGCGCCCTCGCCACGGTCGCGCGCATCGGGGTCCTCACCTTCGCCGCGTCGCTGTGGTGGATCGCCGGCCTCGCGATGCAGGGCGGCTATGGCCTCAACATCCTCCGGTACACCGAAACCGTCGAGACCGTGGCGACAGCCTCGGTCGCGCCCGAGGTGCTGCGCGGCCTCGGCTACTGGTTCTTCTACGGCCGCGACAAGGTCGGGCCCTGGATCGAGGCCGGCATCGACTACACGCAGCACGAGCCGCTCATCCTCGTCGGCTACATCCTCCCCACGCTGGCGGTGCTGTCGGCGGTGCTCGTCCGCTGGCGGTACCGCGCGTACTTCGCCGGGGTGGCGCTCGTCGGAATGGCCTTCGCCGTCGGAGCCCATCCCTACGACGACCCGTCGCCGTTCGGAGCCCTCTTCAAGGCGTCGGCCGACCGCTCGACCGCCGCCCTCGCGCTGCGCAGCACCGGCCGGGCGGTGCCCCTTGTCGTGTTGGGCGTCGCCGTGCTGCTCGGCGCAGGCGTCAACGCCCTGCACCGCGCCCTCGAGGGCCGCGGCTTCGGCTCCCGGGGCGTGATGGTCGCGATGGGCGTCGGCGTCCTCGCGGTCGCCAATCTGCCGGCGCTCTGGAACGACACGTTCTACGGCAAGGACCTGCAGCGGCCGGAGGAGGTGCCGGGGTACTGGCACGAGGCGGCGGTGTCGCTCGACGAAGGCTCGCACGACACGCGGATCCTCGAGATCCCGGGCGCCGACTTCGCCTCCTACCGGTGGGGCAACACCGTCGATCCGATCACGCCCGGGCTCGTCGACCGGCCCTGGGTTGCCCGCGAGCTGATCCCGTGGGGCTCGCCCGCTTCCGCCAACCTGCTCAACGCGCTCGACCGGCGCGTCCAGGAGGGCCTGCTCGACCCGGAGGCGCTGACGCCGATCGCGCGTCTCATGGGGGTGGGCGACATCGTCGTGCGGTCGGACCTCCAGACCGACCGGTACAACACCGCCCGGCCCCGGGCCACGTGGGGCCTGCTCAACCCGCCGCCCGCCGGCCTCGGTTCGCCCGAGACCCACGGCACCGACCTCGGGCCCGACCTTCGGTTCCCGCTCCTCGACGAGCTCACGCTCCGGCTGCCCGGCGGCGCGCCCAAGCCGCCGCCGGTGGCGATCTTCCCGGTCGAGGACCCGCAGCCAATCGTGCGCGCCGCCGCCGCCGACGCGCCGCTCGTCGTGGCGGGTGACGGCGAGGGCCTGGTCTCCGCCGCCGCAATCGGCTTGCTCGACGGGGCCGGCGTCGTCCTCTACTCGGCTTCGTACGCCGACGACCCCGACGGCCTTGCGCGTGAGCTGGGACGTGACGCCGTGCTCGTGGTCACCGATTCGAACCGGCGTCAGGCCCGCCGCTGGAGCACCGTGCGCGAGAACATCGGCCACACCGAGCGCGCCGGGGAGGAGGCCCTGCGCGAGGACCCGGCCGACACCCGCCTCGACGTGTTTCCCGAAGCCGGCAGCGACGCGTACACGGTCGCGGACCAGCGCGGCGCGCACGTCACCGCCACGCGCTACGGGAACCCGATCACGTACACGCCCGAGGACCGCGCGGTAAGAGCTGTCGACGGCGACGCCCGCACCGCGTGGAGAGTCGGGGGCTTCAGCGACGTGACGGGCGAGCGCATCCGCGTCGACCTCGACGAGTCGATCACCACCGACCACGTCGAGCTGGTGCAACCCCTCGTCGGCCCGCGTGACCGCTACATCACGAGCGCAACCTTGCGTTTCGACGGCGGCGACGAGCTCGCCGTCGGGCTCGGGCCTGAGTCGCGCACGCCCGAGGGCCAGCGGGTCGAGTTCTCGAGGCGGACGTTCGAGAGCTTCGAGCTCGAGGTCGACGAGAACAACATCGGCTTCCGGGCCGACTACGTCGGCGTGAGCCCGGTCGGCCTCGCCGAGATCCGGCTTCGCGACGAGGACGCCGCCGAAGACGTGCACGTGCGCGAGGTCATGCGCATGCCGACCGACCTGCTCGACGCAGCCGGCCGGGCGTCGCTCGATCACGAGCTCGTGCTGCTCATGACCCGCTCGCGCACCGTGCTGATCCCGCCCCGCTTCTCGGAGGACGAGGAGTTCCTCGACCGGGCGTTCGAGCTGCCAGCGGCGCGCGAGTTCGCGCTGGGTGGAACGGCCCGGCTGTCGACGGCCTCCCCCGACGAGACGATCGACGCGCTCGTCGGGCTCCCGAGGCCGTCGGCGGGTGGCCTTGCCGCCCGGTCGTCGGACCGCATCCCCGGCGACGTGCGGGCTCGGGCGTCCTCCGCGGTCGACGGCGATGCCGCCACCGCCTGGAGCACGCCCTTCGGCGGGCCGGTTGGGAACTGGGTCGAGGTCGACGTGCCCGAAGCCGTCGCCTTCGGGCGGCTCGATCTCCAGGTCGTGGCCGACGGACGCCACTCGGTGCCCACGACGGTGCGCGTCGAGGCGGGCGGCCAGGCCCGTACCGTCGACGTGCCGCCGATCGAGGACCGGGACGAGGAGAACGCGACCGTCACCGTGCCGCTGACGTTCGACCCGCTCACGGGCGACCGCGTCCGGGTGACCATCGAGGAGATCCGGCCGATCGCGACGCTCGAGTACTACTCGGTGAGGGATGTGGTGATGCCGGTCGCGCTCGCCGAGCTCGGCATTCCGGGTGTCCAGGCGCCGCCCCCGCCGGCCGCGCTCCGCGGGGAGTGCCGCTCCGACCTCGTGACGCTCGACGGTCGGGCCGTGCCCGTGCGCGTGATGGGGGACCGGGTGGCGGCCGAGGCGCGTGACCGGCTCGGGATCGAGCTGTGCGACCCGGCCGGCGTCGCGCCCGACCCGCGACTCGCGCTGGGTGCCGGCGATCACGAGCTGGTATCGGCACCGGGCCGAGTCACCGGCCTCGACATCGACGAGCTCGTGCTGGGCTCGGCCGCGGGCGGCGGTCGCCTCACGCTTGACACCTTCGGGGCCGTGCCCCCCGCGAGCGCGGGCGGCACGGCGGGGCGGTCCGCGCCGGTGGCCGACGGGGTGCCGACAGTCACGGTGGAGGACGAGGGCCGCACCTCGATGAAGCTGCGGGTCGACGGCGCCGATGGGCCGTTCTGGCTCGTGCTCGGCCAGAGCGACAACGCCGGCTGGCGGGCGAGCGTCGACGGGCGCGACCTCGGCGAGTCCCAGCTCGTCGACGGCTACGCCAACGGCTGGCTGGTGCCGGGGGAGGTGGGCCGCGGCGACCTCGAAGTCACCCTCACGTGGACGCCGCAGCGCCTGGTGTGGATCGCCATCGGGATCTCGGGCCTCGCCATGCTCGCCTGCACCGCGCTCGCGCTCCGGGCACGGCGCCGACCCGGCAGGGGAACACCGCGAGGGCCCGGCGTCGAGCCCGCGCTCGCCAGCCCGTTCGTTGCCGGGGGCACCCGGCCCCCCCTCGTCACACTGGTGGCGGCACCCCTCGGCGCCGCTGTGGTCGCCGGAATGCTGGTCCGCCCCTGGACCGGGGTCCTCATCGGTGCGCTCGTGCTCGGCGCGCTGGTGCGCCCGCGCCTGCGCGCGCTCCTGACCGTGGGTGCGCCTCTGGCCATCGCCGTCGCCGGGCTCTACGTCGTCGTGCAGAACTACCGCTATCACTACCCGCCGCTGTTCGAGTGGCCGACCTTCTTCGATTCGGTGCACGTGCTGGGCTGGCTGGCCGTCGTCCTCCTGGCGGCCGACGCGCTGGTCGAGGTGCTGCGCGAGCGCCGCTGGCACGACGGCGCCGCCACGCCCTCGCGGGAGCCGTGACCACGCGGGCTTGACCGTGAGCCATGGCGTATGAAAACCTAGTTTTCACTCATGGAAAGCCCAGTTTCGACGCAGCTCGTGGAGCGTGCCACCGGCATCGCCCGCCAGAAGTCGGCGGACGAGGTCGAGCGCCTGCTGGCGGCGGCGGAGTCGGTGCTCGCCCGGCGAGGCTACGCGGGGCTTCGGGTCGACGACGTGCTCGCCGGCGCGCGCCTCTCGACCCGGGCCTTCTACCGGCACTTCCGTGGCAAGTCGGAGCTGTTCCTGGCCCTGTTCGACCGCGAGATGCTGCGTGCCGACGAGCGCCTGCGGGCGAAGGTGGCCGCCGCGCGAGGACCCGAGGCCGCGGTGCGGGCGTGGATCGCGGCCACCCTCGCGCTGGCCTTCGACCCTCGGCTCGCCCGCCGCACCCGGCTCTTCGTCGTCGAGCGGCAGGTGGTGGCGACCGAGTTTCCCGACGAGGTCGAGCGCTGCGTGCAGCTGCTGCTCGCCCCGCTCGTGGAGGCGATTGCCGCCGGGCGGGAGGCGGGCGTGTTTCCGGGCGCCGACCCCGGGGACGACGCGCTCGCCATCCATCATCTGTGCGCCGGGCTGACCACCGATCGGCTGCTCGGCGTGGGCAGCATGACCCGCGCGCACGCTGTCGCGCTCGCCGAGCGCTTCGCGCTCACCACGCTGAAGGGTCCCCGGTGAGAGACGACCAGTTGCGGGAACGCGCTTGCGTCGTCGGCATCGGCCGGTCCGCATACGGCAAGCGCGGCTCGCTGGCCCACGAAGGCACGCTACGCCTGGCCCTCCAGGCGATCCACGACGCGTGCGCCGACGCCGGCCTCGATCCCGCCGACCTCGACGGCTTCTCGTCGTACTCCGACGACGCCGCCCACCCGTCGATGCTCCAGATGGCGTTGGGCACGCCGCGGGTCCGCTACGCCGGCATGGTGTGGGGGGGCGGCGGTGCGGGCATGGGTGGCGCGTTCACGAACGCGGCCATGGCCGTCGCCACCGGCGTGGCCGAGCACGTCGTCGTCCTCCGCTCGATCAGCCAAGGCGAGCTGCGCTTCGGGCGGTCGCTCGCCGGGCTCCAGGGGCGGCTGCCCGCGCCGTTCGGCTACGCGCTCCTGTTCGGGCTCATGTCGCCGGCGCAGATGTTCGCCTTACCGACACGCCGGCACATGGAGGTCTACGGCACCACCATCGACCACTTCGGCGAGGTCTCCCTCAACGCGCGGCGCAACGCCGCCACCAACCCCGACGCGATCTTCCGCACCGAGATCACGATGGAGGACCACCACGGCTCTCGGATGATCGCCGACCCGCTGCGGCTGCTCGACATCTGCATGGAGAGCGACGGCGCCGCCGCCGTCATCCTCACCACCCCCGAGCGGGCCCGCGACCTGCGCCAGCCGCCGGTGTACGTGCTCGGCGCGTCGGTGGCGGGCGGCTACCGCTGGGGCGAGGGCATGCTGTCGGGCCACAACATGCCCGAGCTCGACTACGCGAGCGCCGGGCAGCGCCCCGCCGCCGAGGAGGTGTACCGCCAGGCCGGGGTCGGTCCGGACGACGTCGACGTGGCGATGATCTACGACCACTTCACCCCGCTCGTGCTCATGGGCCTGGAGGACTTCGGGTTCTGCAAGCCGGGGGAGAGCGGACCGTTCGTGGCCGAGGGGAGCATCCGCCGCGAGGGACCGCTGCCGCTCAACACCCACGGGGGAAACCTCGCCGAGGTCTACCTGCACGGCGTCACCCACGTGCTCGAGGCCGTCCGCCAGCTCCGGGGAACGGCGGTGAACCAGGTCGGGGGCGCCGAGGTCGCGCTCGTCGTCGCCGGCGCCGGACCCACCCCGTCGGGTGCGATCGTCTTCCGCCGATAGGAGGCTCCGTGATGAACGAGCTCGTGAACTCGGCCGACTCGCACGTCGTCGAGCCGCTCGACTTGTGGGTGCAGCGTCTGCCCAAGCACCTGCGGGAGCGCGCCCCGCGCATCGAGGAGGTGGACGGCCGCTGGCTGTTCGTGGTGGAGGGCATACCGCCCCGGAAGATGGGCGGTCCCGCCACGGACGACGGCGCCGAGAAGAGGAAGGTCGCGACCGGGTTCCGGCCCGGCGGGTCCGACCCCGACCGGCGAGCCGAGGACCTGGACGAGGACGGCGTCTGGGGCGAGGTGCTCTACCCGACCATCGCGCTCTTCGGGTTCATGATCCCCGATCCCGAGCTGCGCTGGGAGACGGCGCGCGCGTACAACGACTGGCTGGCCGAGACGTTCGCAGCCGCGTCGACGCGCTTCGCGGGCGCGGCCATGATCCCGGCCCAGGAGGTCGCCGGCGCGGTGGAGGAGATCGAGCGCGTGGCGCGCCTCGGCCTGCGGTCGGTGATGCTGCCCATGCACGCGCCGTCCGGGGCGCCCTACAACACCGACCGCTACGACCCGGTGTGGGCCGCGGCCCAGGCCAGCGGCATGCCGGTGAGCTTCCACGTCGGCACCGGGACCAACCCGGTGCACGAGCGGGGTCCGGGGGGCGCGGTCATCAACTACGTCGAGGTCGGGCTGGGCGCGCAGCGCACCCTGGCCTACCTGGCGGCGTCGGGCGTGCTCGAGCGGTTCCCCGACCTGCACGTCGTCATGGTCGAGTGCGGGGCGGGCTGGCTCTCGTGGCTGATGGAGCGCATGGACGAGGCGTTCGAGGAGCACGCCGGATGGGTCGACCCGCAGCTGGCCGAGCGTCCCAGCTTCTACGTGCGTCGTCAGGGCCACGTCACCTTCGGCAACGACGGCGCCGGCGTCGTGAACCGCGGGTTCACCGGCATCGAGCCCCTGCTGTGGGCGTCGGACTACCCGCATCCCGAGGGCACCTGGCCACACACGCAAGAGACGCTCGACCGCATCTTCGCCGGCGTCGACGACCACGAGCGGCGCCGGATCACGTTCGAGACCACGGCCCGGCTGTACGGCCTCGAGCTCCCCGCCCGGGCGACGCCGTGAGGACGCCGACCGTGCGCGAGGGCGAACCGTACCTGCCGCCGGGCCTGCCGCTGCCACCGGTCGACTGCACCAACGAGGGCTTCTGGCGCGCCGCCGCCGCCGGCCGTCTCGACGTGCAGCGCTGCACCGAGTGCGGCGCCCACCGGCACCCGCCCACTGAGGGCTGCTACCGGTGCCGGTCGCTCGAGTGGGACTGGGACACGTTGCCCGGCACCGGCCGCGTGTTCACCTACACGTGGGTCGTGGAGCCGGTCCATCCGCTGTTGGCGGCGCCCGTCGCTCCCTACAACGTGGCGGTGGTCGAGGTCGACGGCACGGCCGGCGAGCCGGTCCGCCTCGTGACCAACGTGGTCGACGCCGGGGCGGAGACGCTGCGGGTCGGCGCCGCCGTGACCCTCGCCTGCGACCGCCTGACCGACGACGTCGGGCTCCCTCGGTTCCGCCTCGCGCCTTGACGCCGGCGCCTGACCTGCCGGCGGCCGAGGAGACCGCGCCGGGTTTCGACTTTCTACCTCTTGGGTAGCTTTCGCCCCGCAGCATCCGGTTCGGGCGACGACCCAGGTGGTCGGTAGGAGGTCGCCGGGGTGGACGGGGGGGCCCGCTTCTACGACGTCGGCCGCAGCCTGCGTAACGCGCTGGCGCTGCTCTCCCTGGGCGCGGCCGGCATCCACTTCGCCTTCATCGGCGTCCACTGGGCCGAGGACTGGGCCCACGGCGCCTTCTTCGCCATCGTGGCCTGGGCCCAGCTCGGGTGGGCGGCCGGGATCGTGCTCCGCCCGTCACGTGTCCTCCTGCGCGCCGGCGCACTCGGCAACGGCGCCGTCATCGCGACCTGGGTGGTCTCTCGCACGATGGGCGTCCCCGTCGGTCCCCACGCGGGCTCGCCCGAGCCGGTCGCGTTCTACGACTCGCTGGCCACCGTCTTCGAGCTCGGCATCGTGGCAGGCTCGCTGGCGCTGCTCACGCTGCCGTCGCTCATGCGCCGACGGGTGCGTTCCGTCGTCACCGCGCCGCTCCTGGGGGCGCTGGGCCTGGCCGTAGGCGTGCTGTCGACCGTCGCGCTGAGCCCGACCTTCGCCACCGGTGACGGCACCGGCACGGCCGCGCACTCGCACCGCGAGGGTGACGGCCATCAGAACGATGGTCACCACCCCGACGGCGACGCGAGCTCTGCTGCGCCCGGCGGCCAGCACGGGGAGGGACACGGCGACGACGCCGCCGCCCACGGTGACGATGGCGGGAGCACCGCCGCCGCGCTCGACCACGATGGCGATCAGAACCCCGCCGGAGACGACCACACCGGGACCGGCCACCGCGGGCCCGCTGCGGCCGCGACCGACGGCGACGGGCGCACGTCCGCACCGCTCGACGTTGCCGGTCATGGGCACACCTCGCCGCCGGCGGGTGGACCTGCGTCGGATCACCACGCTCCGCCGCCGCCGGGTCTGCCACCGTCAGATCACCACGCCCC
>JBOGFI010000205.1:0-7452 GCA_050743365.1 Acidimicrobiia bacterium
GCGCCGCCGTGCTCCGCCGCCGGTGAGCCGCCTCGGGGTCTGGGCGCCCGCGCCGCCGCTGCGGACGACCTGCCGCCGCGTCGGCCACCTGCCGTTCCCGCTCGCCGAGCCGGAGTGCCGGCTCTTCGCCATGGCCCGCCACGGACTGTGGGCGGGCGCCTTGGCCCTGGGTCTGGGCCCCGGCGATGTCGTGCTCACCCCCGCCTATCACCACGGCTCCGAGATCGAGGCGCTGGTCCGGGCCGGGCTGGCCTGCCGCTTCTACGAGCCGACGCCTGCGCTCGCGCCGGACGACGCCGAGCTCGAGACGCTCCTCGGGCCGCGCGTGCGCGCGCTGCTCCTCGTGCACGCCCTCGGCTTCCCTCAGGACTCGCCCCGCTGGCGCCGCTGGTGCGACCAGCGGGGCCTGCTGCTGATCGAGGACGGGGCCCAGACGTGGCTGGCGCGGATCGGGGACCGGCCGGTCGGCTCGTGGGGTGATTTGAGCCTCTTCTCGCTGCACAAGACGCTCGGCGTGCCCGACGGCGCCGCCGTCGTCTGGCGCGAGGACGTCGCTCCGGTGGGGCCGACCGGCGGCACCGGCTCGCGAGCGTGGTCGTGGTTCAAGACCTCGCCGCCGGTCGACTGGCTGCGCGCCCGGCTCGTGCCGCCCCGCCCGTACCGGCCGTTGGAGGACTTCGCGCTCGGGGACCCCACCCGGCCTCCGTCGTCCGCGACTGCGTTCCTGCTGCCGCGTTTGGCCCGTCCCGACATCCCCGGCGAACGGCGCGCCAACTACGAGTGGCTGCGCCAGGAGCTCGCCGGTCACGTTCGACCGCTGTTCGACGATGTGCCCGCCGGCGCGTCGCCCATGGTGTTCCCGATCGAGGTCGCCGACAAGACCGCGGCCCTGGACGCGCTGACGCAGCAGGGCGTGCGGGCCCTCGACTTCTGGTCGGTCCCCCACCCGCTGTTGCCGGTCGAGCGCTTCCCGCGGACGGCGGCGCGCCGGGCCCGGGTCGTCGGGCTCCCGGTGCACCAGGACCTGCGCCCCCGCGACCTGGCGCGGGTCGCGGAGGCCGCGGCGGTGACCGAGCCGGCCGGCTAGGAGCCCCCCCGTTCGGCGGCCCGACGGTGGGCGTCGAGATTCACGACCTCGGGCGGCTCGTCCTTCTCGGTGGCCGGCACCCCCTCGAGCACGGGATCGCGCGCCGAGCGCACGCCGGGGTGGAAGTACACGTACAGCAGGAGGCCCAGGGCCCCGACGCCCACCGGCACGACCGCGTTGCCCCGGTTCGTGTACGTGGGGAAGAGGACGAGGCCCGACAGGAGGGCCGTCCACAGCCACAGGATCACCACCGAGCGCCGGGGCCCGTGCCCGAGACGCATGAGACGGTGGTGCAGGTGGTCTTTGTCGGCGACGTGGAAGGCGGTCCGGCGGTAGACGCGGCGGAAGAACGCGAACGCGGTGTCGAGGAGCGGCACCCCGAGGATCACCACCGGGATGAAGAGGGGTGCGAAGAAGAAGTAGGTCTGGCCGCTGAACTGGTCGGCGGTGCGCCCGCCGACCGTGATGGTGGTGGTCGCCATGAGCAGCCCGAGGAACAGCGAGCCGGCGTCGCCCATCATGATGCGGGCGGGGTTGAAGTTGTGGGGAAGGAAGCCGAGGCAGACACCGATCGCGATCACCGCCACCAGAGGGCCCATGTTCGACCCCTCGAGCAGCCCCGCCTTGAACAGCCGATCGGCGTAGAGGAAGAGCGCCGACCCGGCGATGATCACGATCCCGGCCGCGAGCCCGTCGAGCCCGTCGATGAGGTTGATGGCATTGGCCATGAGCACCACGGTGAGCACCGTCACGAGCGGCGCGAGGTCGGCCGACAGCACGACGTACTCGGTACTCGCGAAGGGGACCCGGAAGAACAGCATCGAGACGCCCATGAGTGACAACAGGCTGCCGGCGAGCACCATGCCGGCGACCTTGGCCGGCGGCGATACGTCGCGGAAGTCGTCGAACGCCCCCACCACGAACATCACGCCCGCCGCCAGCACGAGGCCGAACGGCTCGGAGGAGTCGTCGAACATCTCGCCGAACTGCGGGATGCGAGAGGCCGCCGCCATCGCAAGCAGGAAGCCGGCGAACATGCCCGCCCCGCCCAACGTGGGAGTCGGCCGATCGTGCACGCCGCGGGGACCGGGGATGGAGATGGCCCCGATGCGGACGGCCACCCAGCGCACGACGAAGGTCAGCAGAAACGTGCTGACCGTGGCGACCGCGAGAACGACCGAGTACCCGCCCACCTCTATGCGCTCGCTTGCTCCGCGCGCGTCACGCCTGAACGAGGTCGGGGTACGGCGTGAACTTGGAGCACAGGCGGCCGGACGCCTCACGCACCTCTTCGGCCGTGCTCTGGTCGTCGGGTTCGCGCAGGACGGTGGCGATCAGCGCGGCGATCTCGGCCATCTCGGGCTCCCCCATGCCGGCGGTGGTGACGGCGGCCGTGCCGAGGCGCAGCCCGCTGGTCACGAACGGCTTCTCGGGATCGTTGGGGATGGCGTTCTTGTTGAGCGTGATCCCGGCCCGGTCGAGCGCCTCCTGGGCCGCCTTCCCGGTCACGCCGAAGGGGCGCAGGTCGACCAGCATGAGGTGGTTGTCGGTGCCGCCGGACACCACCCGGAAGCCCTCGTCGGCCAGGCCGGTGGCGAGGGCCCGGGCGTTGCGCACGATCGCCGCCGCGTAGTCGCGGAACGCGGGCTCGGCCGCCTCGTGGAAGGCGACCGCCTTGGCCGCGATCGCGTGCATGAGCGGACCACCCTGGAGACCGGGGAAGACGGCCCTGTCGACGGCGGCCGCGTACTCCTCCCGGCAGAGGATCGCGCCGGCCCGCGGACCGCGCAGCGTCTTGTGGGTGGTGAGGGTGACCACGTCGGCGTGCGGCACCGGCGATGGGTGCGCCCCGCCGGCGACAAGGCCCGCGATGTGGGCGGCGTCGACCACGAGCAGGGCACCGACCTCGTCGGCGACGGCACGGAACGCCTCGAAGTCGATGATGCGTGGATAGGCCGTCGCCCCGGCCACGATCATCCTCGGGCGCTCGCGTCGCGCTAGCTCGGCGATCTCGTCGTAGACGAGCGTCTCCGACTCGTCGTCGACGCCGTAGGCGACGAAGTCGTACAGCCGCCCGCTGAAGTTCACCGGCGAGCCGTGGGTGAGGTGGCCGCCCTGGTCGAGGCGCATGCCCATGACCTTGTCACCCGGCTCCAGCAGCGCGAGGTACACGGCCATGTTGGCGTTGGCTCCCGAGTGGGGCTGCACGTTGGCGTGCTCGGCCCCGAAGAGTGCGCACGCCCGATCGCGTGCCAGCTCCTCGGCTTCGTCGACCACGTAGTTCCCGCCGTAGTAGCGCTTGCGCGGGTAACCCTCGGAGTACTTGTTGGTGAGGACCGAGCCCTGCGCGGCCAGCACCGCCGGCGACGTGAAGTTCTCGGACGCGATCAGCTGGATGGTGGTGTTCTGGCGCTCCACCTCGCGCCGGACCACGTCCGCGACGGCGGGATCGGTGCGCTCAAGCGCGGCAAAGGAGTCGCTCACGAGGATCCTCCGGAACGCGGCAAACGCGGCCAGCTTACCGAGGATCGTTCGCGCGAGACCCGGCGGGCGAGGGAGCGCAGGCGCCGGCCGAGGGGGAGGGCCAACCGCGCCAGCCGCCCCCCCAGGCCGCGGACGGACTGCAGGCGGACGACGTCACGGGTCTCGTCGGCCCAGAGCCGCTTGTACCCCTCGCTGCCGCGCATCAGATCGAACTCACGGCAGCCCGATTCGATGGCGTGCTCGACGCAGTGCGCCATCAGCGCGGTGCCCGAACCGCGCCACCGGCGATCGACGTCCCGTCCGACCTGGTAGTAGCTCAGACGCTCGGCCACCTCGAAGCAGACGTTGACCGCCACCGTCCGGTCGTCGACGGCGAACTCGTGCATGACGAGCTCGCCGCGCGCGATGCCGGGCGGCGCGGCTCGCGCGAACCGATCGAAGACCGGTAGGAACTGCGAAGCCGGGCCGAAGACCTGCGCGTGAAGCCGGCGAAGGTCCGCGAGCGCCCGCCCGGCCTCGGCCGGCTCGACCAGGCGGTGCGACGCGCCCTCCCGGCGCAGGCGACGCCGGGGACGGTCGATCTGGCTCCGCAACTGGCCCGGACGGAGTGCCAGGTAGTCGGAGAAGCTCGAGAGGAGCGGTGTCCACGGCGCCACGTCGACGACCTCGATGCGCGGTCGGGGCAGGACGCTGACCAGCCGCGTGTGCTCGTAGCAGCCCACGAGGTCGATGACACGGGCGGGGTGCTCCCGCAGCCACTCCCCGAGTGCCTCCGCCGCATCCTCCTCGCGTCCGGGCAGCGCCACCAGGTCGAGCTGATCTGCGCCCAGCGGCAGGCCGATCGGACGCAGCCGCGGGATTCCGAGCGGCCGGTCCTCCTCGAGCGCGACCCCACCGATCAGGTCGTCGCCGTCGAGCACGAGGACGAAACGTGCGCCCGGCCCGGCGACCCCTTCGAGCCACCAAGAGCGCAGGAACGGCGAAGGCAGCGGAGCGACGTCGACCAGGGCGTCCCACTTCCCGGCGCGGTCACCGAGCGACGCCCGGACCTCGGTCGCGGTCACATTGCCGCCGCGACCCGGTCGAGCTGATGGTCGGGCCACGACGAGGCCGGGCGCGCCAGGTGATAGGCGAGCCGCACCCGGTGGTGACCGCCGGACATCGTGAGCCGCGGCAGCCGGTAACGGTCGACGCCGGCATCGATGCGGCCGTTGAGGAAGGTGAAGCCGGCTTCGTAGCCGGCGCGGCGAGCGCCGGCACGCACGCCTTCGTCGTGATGGCCGAACGGGTACGCGACGTGGTCGACCGATCGGCCGACGATGTCCTCGAGGTCGGCCCGAGAGCCCGCCAGTTCCGCGTCCAGCGCGGCGTCGTCGAGCGAGAGCAGGTCGCGATGGCTCCGCGTATGGGAGCCGATGCGGAGCCCGGCACGGGCGACGTCGCCCAACTCGTCGGCCGTCATCGTGCGGGTCCCGGGTGGCGCCCATGTGGGCGTGGCGCCGAGCGCGCCGCTGACCGCGAACACCGTGGCGGGGACGCCGAGATCCTGGAGAACGGGTAGCGCGTACCGCGGCAACCCGCTGCAAGCGTCGTCGAAGGTGACGGCGGCCATCCTGTCGAGCGACTCGCCCTCGAGGAACGCCCGCGTCAGCTCACCCAGGTCGACGAGGTGCAGGCCCCACCGGCTGACCGCATCGAGATGATGGCGGAAGGTGCGAGCTGGAAGCAGGTACGAGGTGGCGTCGCTCCCGTCGGGACCGATGTCGTGATAGGCGAGCACGACGGCTCCTGCCGTGCGCAGGTGCGCGCCCAGGAGGACAGGCGGCACCGCGGCGGCGCCGAGCAGCCGCCCGGGGAAGTGCCGGTCAACGCCCATCCTGATCCTTCATCGACGCGCTTTATCGAACCGGGCGCGGGACTCCTCTAGCACGTCCAGGAGGGACACGGTGGTGCGGCGGGCGTCGAAGCACGCCACGGCACGCTCCCGACCCGCCGTGCCCATCTGGTGGCGGAGGGCGTCGTCGTCGAGCAGTCGCCCGATCGCAGCCGCCAACGCATCGTCGTCGGGGTCCACCAGCAGCCCGGTCACGCCGTCGGCCACCATCTCGGGAATCGCGCCCGCCCGCGTCGCGACAACCGGTACGCCTGCCACCATGGCCTCCAGCACCGAGTACGGCGACCTGTCGATCTCGGTCGGGAGCGCGAACACCGAGGTCTCCCCGAGGAGCCTGACCATCCGCGGGTCACCCGGACTGAAGTCGGCGAAGACCCGTACGCCCGGCTCGGGCGCGACCGGCTCGCGGGTCACGAGGTTGAGCGTGCACCGACGGCGGAACGCCTTTCGGTAGACACGGAGGAGCCGCCAGCCGCCCTTTCCGCTCATCGTCGAGCCCACGTACGTGATCTCCCGCGGATCGCGCTCCCGGCGAGGCGGGGCATCGAACGGCACGATCCCGAATGGGATCACCCGCAGACGGTCGTCGCCTAGCCCGTGGACGTCGCGCAGCGACCGAGCCGTCCATTCCGAGTGGGCCACGACCAGGGTGGCGGCGTCGAAGACGCGCCGCTCGATCCGTGCGCTCAAGCGCGCCGAGTGCGGGGTGAAGCGACCCGGCTTGCGGTACGGCAGCCGGTACGCGTTCTCGACCGCCGTGCTGTCCGTCGAGACGACACTGGGACGGGCACGCAGGTCGGTCGACGACGTCAGCACGGCGTTCTGCGAGTAGGCGTGGATCACGTCGCGGTCGCGCTCACGCAGCGCCCGCCGCAGCAGTGATCGTGCCTGCAGGCTCTGCGCGAGCTGGTAACGCAGCGACTGGAGGTCTGCGTCCAGCCGGATCAGGCCAGGCACGGGCGCGGCCGCCAGCCGCCGCGCGAGACCGGGCGCAGGAACGTCGAGGAACTCGGCCGAGACCTCGGGGTGCCCGTTCAGCACGCCTCGAAGAGCTTGGTGCATGGTGGCATGACCGCCGAGGTTCTCGTTCACGAACAGCACCCGCAGCGGCGGACGGTCGCCGGGCTCCGTGCTCATCCCACCGGCGCGCGGTCGGTCACGGCCTCGAGGACGCGCAGGAACGCCTGCTCCTGCTCCTCGAGCGTGAGCCCGGCAGCGATGAGCCGGGGGCCGGCCTGCGCGCAGCGCCGTCGCAGGTCCCGATCGTCGACCAAGTGGCCGATCGCGGCGGCGAGCGCATCCGGGTCGCGCGGCGGCACGAGCAGTCCGGCATCGCCGAGCACCTCGGCCGCCCCGCCGTGGTTGGTCGCCACGGCGGGGATCCCGATGCTCATCGCCTCGAGGAGCGACAGCGGGGCGGCCTCGGGGTCGACGCTGGGGAGCACGGAAATGCTCCAACCCCGCATGTGCGCGAGGGGGTCGTCGACCTTGCCGAGGAAACGCACCCGGCCAACGAGGTCCGGCCGGGTGGTTCGCTCACGCAGACGCTGCACGTACGCGCGGTCCTTCGGAAAGCTCCCGCCCAGCAACTCGACGAGCACGTCGCCACGATCGAGGCGTCCCACCGCGTCGAGGAGCACGTCCTGCCCCTTCCATGACGTCAGGAGCGCGTTGACGCCGATGACCGGCGGGCCGGCGTGGTCGAGGGGCGCGGGCTCGATCGGGAAGGTCGTGCCGTTGCGTACAACCGTGGCGGTGATCCCGGCTTCCCGCAGCGGCCGGGCGACGGCGTCCGACACCGCGACGGCCAGCGTCACCGCGGGCCCGCAGGCGCGCAGAACGCGCCGCCGGTCAGGCCGTACCACGACGTCGTGCGCGATCCATACGACGGGGCTTCGCAACCGGGCCAATCGAAGCGCGGGCAGCGCGAGCAACCCGTTTGCCACGACGAGGTCCTCGGGCTGCGCGGCGCGTCGGAGCGTCACCG
>JBOGFI010000206.1:0-9843 GCA_050743365.1 Acidimicrobiia bacterium
CCCGGTGGGGGCACGGGCGCGGGCGGGGGCCCGGTCGGCGGCGGCGCGCCCGGGAGCGGTGTGCGCGACGTGATGTTGGCGGTCGTGCCGCCGAACACGTAGACGGCGTCGCCCCTGTGGACGAGCTCGTTGAAGTACTCGGCGGTGTGCATCGGGATGCGCACGCACCCGTGTGACGCCGGGTAGGCCGGCACCTCCTGGTAGCCGTGGATCGCGATGCCCTTGTTGAAGTAGTAGGGGTTGTAGAGCTGGCCGAGGGGCGACTTATGCCAGCCCCGGTAGAAGAAGTAATAGGTGTAGCGCCCCGACGGGGTGTTGGCGTCCTCGCAGATGCGCTCGGTCGGGTTGTCGCGCGGCGAGTTGTAGCAGTAGTTCTCACCCGAGCCGGTGGAGACCGTGCTGATGAGCCGGACCTGCGAGCCCTCGTACAGCGTGAGCACGCCCCGGGCGATGTCGACCTCGGTGCGGTTGGGCTCGGGGTTCGGGTAGTAAGCGCTCGGGGTGACGAGAGGCGTCGGATACTGGACGGTCTCGAGCACCAGCCGGTCCTCCTCGAGCAGGCGGCCGGAGACCGGTGCGCCGCGGAAGTGCTGGAAGCCGTGCACGGCGTAGGTCATGGCCTGGTCCCAGCGTCCGTCCACCGCGCCCGGGTCGAACTTCACGTCGGCCAGCCGCTGCTCGTAGGCCTGCAGCACCGGGCCATTCGACTCCGGCCCGATCCCGTACGGGGGCAGCGGCGGCAGCTCGGCGGGCGGTGGCTGCAGGAGCCCCCCGACCGGGGTGGTCGTGGTGGGGGGCGGCAGCGTGGTGGTCGTGGTGGTGGTGCTGGTGGTCGTGGCGGGGGCGCGGTGTCGGGTGGCCTCGACCCCGCGGTCGGGCTCGTCGCGGAGCAGGGCTCCGGCGCCGGCCGCGCCGCCGGCGGCGGTCATGGCGACGGCGAGGCTCACCAGGACGCGGGATCGAAAGGCTCTGCGCAAGGGGGGGAACCTGCTTCAGGGGAACGGTCGGAAAATGGTAGCGGTCGGTGGGACGCGCGTAGCGCATCGGGGGCACGCGCTAATTGACGGGTGGACCTACCCGAGGTTGACCGCCTCGGCCCGGCTCACCCCCGAAGTCGACCGATCGGGCCGGTGTATCGTGACCTCTCCGTCGGCCGAGGGGTGCGCGGTGCGGTTCTTCGCCTTCCACCTGATGCCCTACACGCAGCTGTCGCCCGATTACGACGGGCCGGCCTGGGTCACCTGCCCCAACGAGCTCTACGACCCCGAGCTCGGCCGCAACCTCTACAACACCTACCTCGACCAGTTCCTATACGCCGAGGAGCTGGGCTTCGACGGCGTGTGCGTCAACGAGCACCACCAGAACGCCTACGGCAACATGCCGTCGCCCAACCTCATCGCCGCGATCCTCGCCCGCCAGACGAGTCGCATGAAGATCGCGGTCGTCGGCAACGCCCTCCCGCTCTACGACCCGCCCACCCGGGTGGCCGAGGAGTTCGCCATGATCGACGTGATCAGCGGCGGCCGCCTCATCGCCGGCATGGTCGTCGGCGGCGGCCCCGAGTACTACTCGTTCTCGGTCAACCCCGCCCACGCCCGCGAGCGATTCCAGGAGGCCCACGACCTGATCGTGAAGGCATGGACCACACCCGGGCCGTTCGAGTGGGTGAGCAAGCACTTCCGGATCCGGTACGTGAACCCGTGGCCCCGGCCGCTCCAGCAGCCGCACCCCGAGATCTGGATCCCCGGCGCCGGCTCGGTGGAGACGATGGAGTTCGTCGCCCGGCACCGGTACGCGTACATGGGCATCCCGTACTTCCACATCGATGTGTTCAAGCGGTACTTCTCGATGTTCCGCGACGCGTGCGAGGCCGAGGGCTACGAGGCCGACCCGCTTCAGTACGGATGGCTCCTGCCCATCTACGTCGCCGAGACCGACGACCAGGCGCGTCGGGAGTTCGAGGAGCACCTCTGGTACTTCGTGAAGCGGCTGCTCCCCGGGATCACCATCCAGCCACCCGGCTACACGTCGGTGCGCTCCCTGACCAGCATCCTCAAGTCCGCGGGCACGTTCATGCTGAACGTCGAGACGTGGGACCAGATCGTCTCCGGCCGCTACGCGATCGTCGGGTCGCCCGAGACCGTCGCGGGCCAGCTGACCGAGTCGCTACGCCAGCTGGGGACGGGCAACCTCCTGGGCCTGTTCCAGCTCGGGAGCCTCCCCGACCACCTCACCCGCAAGAACCTGGCCTTGTTCGCCGAGCAGGTCATCCCCAGGCTGCGGGCCGAGTTCCCCGAGGGCGAGTCCGTGTACCGGCCCGAAGCGAAGGTCGCATAGGTGCCCCAGACCCTGACCGAGGAGCACCTCGACGCACCGGCGGGCAAGGTGCAGCTCTTCCGCGCCGGCACGGGCCGACCCCTCGTGTACCTGCACTCGGCGGGCGGCGAGTCGTCGCACGCCGCGCTCGAGGAGCTGGCCGACTCCTTCGAGGTGCTGGTGCCGGTCTTCCCCGGCTACGGGGAGTCCGAGGGAATCGAGGGAATCGACGGCATGGAGGACGCCGTCTTCCACCTCCTCGACGTGTGGCAGCTACTCGGGCTCGACGCGCCGGCGGTGCTGGGCGTGTCGCTCGGAGCGTGGATGGGGGCGGAGATCGCGACGCGCTACCCCGAGAAGGTCGGCAAGCTCGTGATGGTCAGCCCAGTGGGGTTGCACCTCGACGACGCGCCCATCGCCGAGATGTTCGGTCGTGCGCCCGGTGAGCTTGCCCAGATGCTCTTCTGCGACCAGGAGCACCCGATCGCGGCAGCCATGCATGCCATGGACGCCTTCACCGGCGACGTCGGCCGGCCGGTGGAGATCCCCATCGAGATGGTGCTGCCGATGTGGAAGGCGATGTCGGCCACGGCCAAGCTCGGCTGGGACCCGTACCTGCACAACCCCAAGCTGCGGGGACGGCTGCGCCGCATCATCGCGCCGACGCTCGTCGTGTACGGCGCGCAGGACGGGATGCTGCCGCGCGCCCATGCGGAGGCCTACGCCGCCGAGATCCCGAACGCGCGTCTTGAGGTGATCGACCACGCCGCGCACTGGCTCCCGTTCGAGAAGCCGGCGGAGCTGGCCGTTCTCGTGCGCGACTTCCTCCGGTAGAGCCTCAGGAGGTAAGCAGCGGCGGTGCCGGAGACCTGGTGCTCTTGCGCTCGGGCGGTGACGTCGTCGCTCTCGATGCGGCCACTGGCGCCGCCCGCTGGACCCGGCCGCAGCCCGCCGTCTCGGCGAGGGACCGCGCCTACTTCACGTTCCTCGACCCACCCGTCGCCGGCGGTCCGAGCGTCGGCGTCGGCATCGTCGACGAGACGTCCGGCGGGGAGCCGCCCACCACGAGCACCGTGTTCCTGGACGCGGCGACCGGCGTCGAGCGATGGCGGACGTCGAGCGGTTCTCTCTCGTCGTTCGCCTACGACCCGGGAGCCGGGACCCTCTACGAGTACGGCCAGAGCCTCCGGCTCGTGGCACGCGTCCCTCTCACCGGGGCGATTCGCTGGGAAGCCGACTCACGGTTCGGCCGCCTGCTCGCCGCTGGGGGCTCCGTGTTCCTCGCCGACGACCTCGTGCGAGCGTTCGATGCCTCGACCGGCGCTCGACGCTGGACCACGAACCTGTCGGAAGACGCCGACGCGACGCCGGTCGGTGTCTCGAACGGGGTGGTGCTCGTCGCGACGGCCGAAGACTGATTTACCCCGCCGGAAGCAACGCTTCCGGCGCGGACCCCGAGGCCCGGAGACGGTCAGCTGTTGGTTGTCAGGCGCTCCTGCTCGAGCAGCTCCTCGAGCGGGTCGGAGGGCTCCAGGAGTGAGAGGCGCAGGTCGAGCAGGAAGTCGAGGACCTCGGAGCTGGATACGAGGTCGCGGCTGCCGAAGCGTTCGAGCGCCTCGTCGATCAGAGCAGTCAGCCGAGCCTGTGGGTCCATTTGGGCTCCTCCCGGGGCCGTCACCTCAGTGCAACTTAGCCGCATCTGGTTTCATGCCCGGATCAGGCAGGTTACGAACCTGAGAACGCAGGCCACAGGGTGTTTTCCGGGTTCGAGACCGATGTCACACCCGCCTACGCTGGCCAGGTGCTCACGATCGGTAGTGCGGCGCCGTCGTTCTCCCTCCCCGACGCCGATACCGGCGAGGTCGTCGACGACCCGTGGCAGGGCGGGCCGGTGGTGCTGGCGTTCTTCAAGACCACCTGTCCGGTGTGTGTCATGGCGGCGCCCAAGGTGCAGGCCCTGGCCGACGCCGGTGTGCGGGTCGTCGCGGTGGGGGAGGACCCGCCCGACAAGCTCGCTCGCTACGCCGAGCAGCACGGCCAGGGAGTGACGACGCTCAGCGAGCCGGCACCCTACGAAGTGTCGAGCGCCTTCGACCTGACCACGGTGCCGTCGCTGTTCCTCGTCGAGGCGGACGGCACCGTCCGGGACGCGGTCGAGTCGTGGGACCGCGAGAGCTGGAACCGTTTCGCGGTCCTCGCGGGCGGCGCGCCGGTGTCCGAGCCCGACGACGGGCTCCCGTCGTTCAAGCCCGGCTGAGGCAGCCGTAACGCCCACTGACCCGGTCGGGTCAGGAATCGAGGCCCTGCTGGAGGGTGTTCCACGCGAGCGTCGCGCACTTGATCCGCACCGGGAACTTCACCACGCCCTGCAACGCCTCGAGGTCGCCCAGGCGGACGCCGTCGAGCTCACGGCTGAGATCGGAGCCGTCGCTCTCCCCCTCGAGCTTCGACTCGTGGATCGACATCAGCGCCTTGAACGCCCGGATCAGCCTGCGGATCTCGTCGACCGGCTTCCCCTTGACCGCGGCGCTCATCATCGACGACGAGGCCTGGCTGATCGAGCAGCCCTGGCCGGCGATTTTCACGTCGCGCACCGTGTCGCCGTCGACGTCGAGGTAGAGCACCACCTCGTCGCCGCAGAGCGGGTTGAAGCCTTCGAGCTTGCTTGCAGGCGGCACCGGGAGCTCGCCCCGGTTCCGGGGCGCGCGGTAGTGATCGAGGATGATCTCTCGGTACAGGTCCTCGAGTCCGGGCATGGCGGCGCAGCCTAGCTACTTGGCGAAGAACTTCTCTGCGGTTGCGAGCGAGTCGACGAGCGCGTCGATGTCGGCCTCGTCGTTGTAGACGTACACCGATGCACGGGTGGTGGCGGGCACCCCCAGGACCCGCATCAGCGGCTTGGCGCAATGGTGCCCTGCCCGCACGCACACCCCGTCCTCGTCCAGCACCTGCGAGATGTCGTGGGCGTGGATGCCGTCGAAGAGGAACGAGATCACCCCGCCCCGGGTCTCGAGATCGTCGTGGCCGTAGATCGTGAGCCGCCCGCCGAAGCGCTCACGCAGCGCCCGCAGCGTGTAGCCGGCCAGCTGGACCTCGTGGGTCCGCACCGCCTCCATCCCGATCGCCTCGAGGTAGTCGATGGCGGCGCCCAGCCCGGTCGCCTCGACGATGGGCATGGTGCCGGCTTCGAACTTCCACGGCAGCTCGTTGGGCGTGAAGCCGTCGAAGCGAACGTCGCTGATCATCTCCCCACCACCAAGGAACGGGGGCATGGCCTCGAGGAGCTCCTCGCGCGCCCACAGACCACCGATGCCGCTCGGGCCGAGCATCTTGTGGCCGGTGAACCCCACGAAGTCGGCGCCCCATGCCTGCACGTCGACCGGGAGGTGAGGTACGGCCTGCGCCGCGTCGACAAGGACGAGCGCGCCCTCAGCGTGGGCGGCCTCGACCAGCAGGGGGATGTCGTTGATCGTGCCCAGCACGTTCGACATCGCCGCCACTGCCAGCAGCTTCGCCCCCTCGAGCAGACGCAGGAGCTCGTCGGTGTCGAGGCGGTAGTCGTCGGTAATCGGCACCCAGCGCAGCTCGACGCCCCGCTCCGCTGCCAGGATGTGCCACGGCACCACGTTCGAGTGGTGCTCCATCTGGGTCAGGACGATGGCGTCGCCCTCCCGCAGGTTGGCACGGGCCCAGGTGTAGGCGACGAGGTTGATCGCCTCGGTGATGTTCTTGGTGAACACGATCTCCCGCCACGATGGCGCGTTCAGGAAGCGTGCGACCTTGTCGTGCGCGCTCCGGTAGGCGGCGGTGGACTCCTCCGAGATCGTGTACACACCCCGGTGGATGTTGGCGTAGTAGTTGCGGTAGTGACGGTCCATCGCGTCCAGGACGGCCTGGGGCTTCTGGGAGCTGTTGGCCGAGTCGAGGTACACGAGGCGCTTTCCGTGGACCTGGCGCGCCAGGATCGGGAAGTCGGCCTTGATGCGGGCGACGTCGAGGGGGTCCCGCACGTCGGTGACACTCATGCGGCCCGCTCCCGGAACGCGTCGAAGCCTTCGCGCTCGAGCCTGTCGGCGAGGTCGACGCCACCCGACGCGACGATGCGGCCGCCGAGGAGGATGTGCACCGCGTCGGGCGTGAGGTGCTGGAGGATCCGCCGGTAGTGGGTGATGAGCAGGATGCCGAGCTCGGGCCGCTCCTCGCGCACCTCGTCGATCCCGTGGGCGACCACCTGTAGGGCATCGATGTCGAGGCCGGAGTCGGTCTCGTCGAGGACGGCCACGTCCGGCTCCATCAGCGCCATCTGGAGGATCTCGTTGCGCTTCTTCTCGCCGCCGGAGAACCCCTCGTTGAGATAACGCTCGGCGAAGCGGTCGTCCATGCCGAGACGCTTCGTCCATTCGATCAGCGCCATCCGCACTTCGAGGACGGACAGGTCGTCGATGCCCTTGCGCACCGCCATCGCCTGACGCAGGAAGTTCAGGACGCTCACGCCCGGGATCTCCTCCGGGTGCTGGAACCCGAGGAACAGGCCGCGAGCAGCGCGTTCGTCGGTCGACAGGTGGGTGATGTCCTCGCCCTTGAAGACGATGCGACCCTCGGTGACCGTGTAGGCGGGGTTGGCGAGCAGGGTGCCGGCGAGGGTCGATTTCCCCGAGCCGTTCGGCCCCATGAGGGCGTGCACCTCACCCACGGGGACCGCGACTGACACGCCCTGGAGGATCTCGGTGCCCTCGACCGACACGTGGAGGCCCTGGATGTCCAGGACGGGGGCGGGGCCACTCGGGCTCATGACCCCAATTCTAATAACACTACCGGGGTAGTGGAAATCCCTGGTCCGGTGATGGCGGCGGTCCGGTCAGGCGGGGAAGGCGAGCGACAGCGCGAAGTCGCTGGCCGGGTCGGTCCACCAGTGGGCGAGCTCGAGCCCGGCGGCCGCCAGCTCGGCCTCGACGCCGGCGCGCCGGAACTTGGCGCTGATCTCGGTGCGCATCTCCTCCCGATCGACGAAGCAGACGTCGAGGTCGAGGGCACCCACCCTCACGGTCTGGGCGCCCCGGGAGCGCAGGTGCATCTCCACCTGCTCGTTCGTCGGGTCCCAACGGGCCACGTGGTCGAAGCGCTCGAGGGCGAACCCGGCGTCGAGCTCGCGGTTGAGCACCTGGAGCAGGTTGCGGTTGAAGGCGGCGGTGACCCCGACCGAGTCGTCGTAGGCGGCCTCGAGCCGGGCGGGATCCTTCACGAGATCGGTGCCGAGCAGGAACGCATCGCCGGGGCGGAGTCCGGCCGCGACCTCGGCGAGGAACGTCGCCCGGGGGCCGGGGGCGAGGTTCCCGATGGTGCTGCCCAGGAACGCCACCAGCCGCCGCCCCCCGACGGGAAGGAGCGGGAGGTGTCGCTCGAAGTCGCCCACGACGGCGTGCACCTCGACCCCGGGGTACTCGCGCTCGATCGCGGCGGCGGCAGCGCGCAGCGTCGGCGCGCTCACGTCGAAGGGAACGAAACGGCGCAGGGAACCGTTGCGGGCGAGGGCACCGAGTAGCAGCCGGGTCTTCTCCGACGTGCCCGACCCCAGCTCGACCAACGTGTCGGCTCCGGCGGCGTCGACGATGTCCGCGGCCCGCTCGACGAGGATCGAGCGTTCGGCGCGGGTGGGGTAGTACTCGGGCAGGCGGGTGATGGCCTCGAACAGCTCGCAGCCCCGCTCGTCGTAGAACCATTTCGGAGGGAGGTCCTTCGGCGTAGCCGTCAGGCCGGCGCGCGCATCGTGCTGGAGGGCGCGGGTGAGATCGGCCTGGTCCAAGTGCACGTCGACGCGTGCGCGGGAAGACGCCAGGGTCATTCGACGCGGTCCTTCCTCACAGGCTCCGAACGCGTGTGGACCCGCGATCGACCTCGACGAGTGAGCCGTCCTTCACGGCTTCCCACGCCGGATCGGCGTCGTGCGGCTCCGACGCCACGATCGTGGTGCCGTCCAGGAGCCGGTTGTCCAGCACGAACAGCGAGTTGCGCCACGCGGTCGCGGCCACCCGCTCGCCGTCGGTGAGCAGGAAGTTCAGGCGGGCCGACGTGACGGCCTCCACCGCCTTGACCACGTCGGCCAGCGCGTCTCCGGGCGACGCGCCGGCGTCGAGCCGGTCGAGCACCAGTGCGAACAGCAGCTCGGAGTCGGATGCGCCGACGATCCCGGTGGCCCGCCGCTCGCTCAGGCCCTGGCGCAGCTCCCGGCCGACGCCGTGCTGGAACCCGGGCACGAGCCCGTTGTGCGAGAAGAGCCACGGGCCGGCCGTGAACGGGGGGGTGCCCGACTCCTCCACCGGCATGCCGGGCGACGCCGAGCGCACCGCGGCGAGCACCGCGGTCGAGCTCACGAGCCCGGCGAGGCTCGCGAACGACTGATCGTTCCACATGGGCCGCGGGGTGCGGTAGCGCGCCGGCTCCCGCCGGCGCTCGAAGTCGTACCAGCCCACGCCGAACCCGTCGGCGTTGATCGTCCCGTGCGTCTGGAACCGGGGCTCCCACGCCTGGCGCTGGAGCGAGTGCTCGGGGGTGACCAGCAGCTCCTCGAGCGTGATCGGCGCACCAAGGTACGTGAGGTGACGGCACATCTATGTGTCCCTCGCGCATCGGAACCCGGCGAAGATCTGCCGGCGGATCGGGTAATCCCAGTTGCGGAAGGTAGCGCGCCCGGCCACGACCGGGTGCGTCGCCCACGATCCCCCTCGCAGCACCTTGTACTCGGGCCCGAAGAAGACCTCGGAGTACTCGCGGTACGGGAACGGCCGGAACCCGGGGTAGCCGTCGAAGTCGCTCGCGGTCCACTCCCACACGTCGCCGACCATCTGCCGGCAGCCCCACGGGCTCGCGCCGTCGCGGTGCGAGCCGACACCGTCGGGGCCGAACCGGTGTCGTCGCTGCTCGTCGAACGTACCGGTGGCCAGGTTGGCGCGCGCGGGCGTCGGCGGCTCGTCACCCCAGGGGTGGCGGCGCTTGCGGCCGGCGGCGCTGTCCCACGACGCCGCCTTCTCCCACTCGGGCTCGGTCGGGAGGCGCTTGCCCCGCCAGCGCGCGTAGGCGTCGGCCTCGTACCAGCAGACGTGCTGGACGGGCTCGTCGAGTGGGAGGGGCTCGCGGCGGCCGAACCGGTGCCGTTCCCACGACCCGGCAGGGCCCGACCGCCAGAACTCGGGGTGCGCCAGCCCGGCCTCGACGCGCCAGGCCCAGCCGGCCTCGGTCCAGCAGCTCCGCTGGTCGTACCCGCCGGCGCCGATGAACTCCAGGTAGGCGCGATTCGTGACCGGCGTGGCGTCGATCCAGAACGACGCCAGCTCGACCTCGTGGGCCGGCCGCTCGTTGTCGTAGGCCCAGGGATCGTCGTCGGTCCCCATCACGAACGGCCCACCTTCCACGAGAACCTCCTCGGCCTCCCCGTCTTGCTCGCTCGCTGCGGCCGCCGCGCGGGCGTGCGCGAGCGGGTGCTCGAAGTCCTCCCTGTCTCGCTCGCTCGCTGCGGGCCGGGATACCCGG
>JBOGFI010000207.1:0-2339 GCA_050743365.1 Acidimicrobiia bacterium
GATGGCCGCCGCCGTCACGCTCGACCTCCTGGCCCGTCCCGGCACGCTGGCCACCGGCGAGCGCGCCGGGCTCGTCGTCGTCCACAACGGCCGGGTGGTGCGCTGTGAGCTCGACGAGACGCTGTCGGCCAAGGGCGTCGTGATCGACGATCTCGCCGCGGCGGACGGCGCGGCGCGTGACGCACTCGGCACGTGCTCCTCGGCATCGCCCGACGCGTTCACCGAGCTCCACGACGCTTTCCTCCTCGGTGGGGCATTCGTGCACGTGCCGGCGGGCGTCGTCGTCGACAAGCCGATCATCGTGCTCCACTGGTCGGAGGGCGACGGGCTTGCCAGCTTCCCCCACACGCTCGTCATGACCGGCGAGAGCGCCGAGGTCACTGTGCTCGACCGGTTCAGCTCGCCCGACTTCCGCCTCGGGGAAGCCGGCCACCTCGTCGACGCCGTGGTCGAGCTCGTGGTCGGCGACAACGCCCGGGTCCGCTACCTCTCGGTGCAGGAGCACGGGCCGCGCACGTGGCAGATCGCGCTCCAGCGCGCCCACGTCGGCCGGGACGCGTCGCTGCGGTCGTCGTCGGTGGCCCTGGGCGGCGACTACGCCCGGCTGCGGAGCGAATCGCTCCTCACCGGTGACGGTGGCGAGAGCGACCTGCTGGCCGTCTACTTCGGCGACGGCGCCCAGATGCTCGACTTCCGCACGCTCCAGGACCACGACGCCCCCAACACTCGCAGCGACCTGTTGTTCAAGGGCGCGGTCGAGGACGAGGCCCGCTCCGTGTACTCCGGCCTGATCCGCCTCCGCCCCGCCGCACAGAAGGCCAACGCGTTCCAGACCAACCGCAACCTCGTGCTGACCGAGGGCGCCGGCGCCGAGTCGATCCCCAACCTGGAGATCGAGGCGAACGACGTGAAGTGCTCCCACGCCAGCACGGTCGGCCCCATCGACGAGGACCAGCTCTACTACCTCGAGAGCCGGGGGGTGCCGCCCGAGGAAGCGGAGCGCCTCATCGTGCTCGGGTTCTTCGACGACGTGTTCGAGCGCCTCCCGGTGCCGTCGCTCGTCACCACCCTCCGGCGGACCGTGATCGAGAAGATCGAGCACCGCGACTCCGCCGCCCGTGCCGGCCGGGCGGGGAGGTCCCGTGCCTGACGTGCGCGTGTGCTCGGTGGGTGACGTCAAGCCGGGGGCGGCGAAGCGCGTCGACGCCAACGGCCGTCGCCTGTGCGTCGTCCACATCGGAGACGACTGGTACGTGGTCGGCGACGAGTGCTCGCACGCCGACTACTCGCTCTCCGAGGGCGACGTGTGGGAGGACGACCGCGAGATCGAGTGTCCCAAGCACGGCTCGACCTTCTCGCTGATGACCGGGGACCCGCAGACGCTGCCGGCCACGCAGCCGGTGCCGGTGTACGAGGTGCGGGTCGAAGGCGACGACGTGGTGGTGTCCCTGCCGTGAGTGTGTTGAAGATCACCGACCTGCACGCATCGGTCGGCGGGCACGCGATCCTCCGTGGTGTCGACCTCGAGATCGAATCGGGGGAGGTGCACGCGCTGATGGGCCCGAACGGCTCGGGCAAGTCGACCCTGTCGCACGCCCTCATGGGCCGGGCCGAGTACCGGGTGACCTCGGGCGCGGTCACCATCGACGGCGAGGACCTGCTCGCCCTGCCCACCTGGGAGCGGGCGGCCCGAGGCCTGTTCCTCGCCATGCAGTACCCGGTCGAGGTGCCGGGCGTCCGCCTCGCCGACTTCCTCTCGGCCGCCGTGCGGGGCCGGGGCGGGGAGCCCGACGGTCTGGCCGCCCGCCTCGACGTCGAGGCCGAGCGACTCGGCGTGAGCGAGCAGTTCCTCCGGCGAGGCGTGAACGTCGAGTTCTCGGGAGGCGAGAAGAAGCGGGCGGAGACGCTCCAGCTCGCCGTCCTGGCGCCGCGCTTCGCCGTACTCGACGAGATCGACTCCGGCCTCGACGTCGACGCGCTGCGTGACGTCGCTCGCCGCATCGAGGCCATGACCGCGGAGGACGGCGTCGGCGTGCTCGCGATCACGCACTACGCCCGTCTGCTGGGAGAGCTGCGAGCCGACCGGGTGCACGTGCTGATGGCGGGCCGGGTGGTCGCGAGCGGAGGGCCCGAGCTGGCCGACACACTCGAGCGCACCGGCTACGAGGGCCTGGCGGCCGAGCTCGGCGTCGAGGAGCTCGCGGTCGAGGAGCCGCGTGAGCCGGAGCCCTTCGCCGACCCGACCGAGTTCGCGCTCCCCTTCGAGGAGCGTTCCTGACTCGGTCGCCGCGCGCGCCTACGCCGGTGCGGGCGCGGGCTCGGCCGGTGGCGGCGGAGGC
>JBOGFI010000208.1:0-3018 GCA_050743365.1 Acidimicrobiia bacterium
GGGTCGAAGACCCGAGCAGCCCGAAGGGCTGCGAGCAGGGGCTCGGCCCGGGCCCCGGCGGTGTCCGGCAGCGGTCGACTCAACCCCGCCGGCACGGAAGCTGTCAGCCGTCAGCCCGTGACGACACCCCGCGTCAGCTGGCTTCGCGCCTGCCCGGCTCGAAGCGCACCGGCATGTGCTTGATCCCTCCGATGAAGTTGGAGCGGAGGTGCTGCGCCTCGCCGGCGGGCGCGATCTTCGGGATACGCCGGGCCATCTCCTCGAACAGCACCCGGATCTCCATGCGGGCGAGGTTGGCGCCGAGGCAGTGGTGGGGGCCGCCGCCACCGAAGCCGACGTGCTCGTTCGGGTCGCGGCGGATGTCGAACCGGAACGGGTCGTCGAACGCGTCTTCGTCGCGGTTGGCGGAGACGTACCAGATGCTGACCTTGTCCCCCGCCCCGATTCTCTGACCGCGGATCTCGGTGTCGCGTGTGACGTTGCGCCGGAAGTACATGACCGGCGACGCCCACCGCACGATCTCCTCGGTCGCGGAGCCGGCGAGCGATCGGTCATCGACGAGTAGCTGGTACTGATCCGGGTGCTCGAGGAACGCCAGCATGCCGTGCGACATCGAGTTGCGTGTCGTCTCGTTGCCTGCCACCGACAGCAGCATGAAGAACATGTTGAAGTCCATCTCGGAGAGCCGGTCGCCCTCGACCTCGGCGTCGAGCAGCGCGGTCACGATGTCGTCGCGCGGGTACTCACGCCGCTCGCGCGCAAGCTCGTTTGCGTACATGAACATCTCGACCTGAGCCGCCTGGATCTCCTCGTCGGCGATGATGTACTCGGGGTCCTCGCTGCCCACGAGCCGGTTGCTCCACTCGAAGAGCTTGTGGCGGTCCTCGAGCGGGACCCCGAGCAGCTCCGCGATGACCTGGAGCGGCACCTCGGCCGCGACGTCGACGACGAAGTCGCACTCGCCCGCCTCGATGACCTCGTCGAGGATCCGGTTGGTGAGGTCGCGGATGTGGGGCTCCAGCGCGCCGGTGCGGCGGGGGGTGAATCCGCTGTTGACCAGCTTGCGGTAACGGGTGTGGGCGGGCGGGTCCATGGTGAGCATCAGGTTCCCGCCCGGCATCTCGCCGGTGTCCTCGGTCGGTCCCTCCAGCATCACGACGCCGCCGCGCCCCTGGTCCGACGAGAAGGTCGCCGCGTCCCGCCCGACCGCCACCACGTCGTCGTACTTGGTCAGCACCCAGAAGCCGGGGCCGCCGGGCTCGGGGTGGTGGTACACGGGGGCCTCCCGACGGAGGAAGGTGAACCAGTCGTGCGGGACGCCCTCGGTGAACCGGTCGCGATCCAGCAGGTCGATGTCGGTCAGCTGCATCAAAGGGCTCCTTGGACGGGGAACCCGAGCGTACCCAGCACGCGCGCCGGGCATCACGGCCGCTCGCCGCGTCGTCGCGCTCGCAGCTCGGGATCGCGCACGAACACCGGCAGGTTCTCGTCGTCGAGATACGAGGGTTTGGCCGACGAGCCGCCGTCGACCACGAGGACCTGGCCGGTGACGTAGCCGGAGAGAGAGGAGAGGAGGAAGAGCACGGCCCCGGCGACGTCGTCGGGTTGGCCGCGACGACCGAGCGGGATCACCGCCCGGTCCTCGGGCGTGTCGTCGGGCGGGCTCTCGCCCTGGTCCCTGAGGGTGCGGATGGTGCCGGGGGCAACCGCGTTGACCCGGATGCCGGACGGCCCCAGCTCGAGGGCGGCGGTGCGGGTGAGGACGACCAGACCCGCCTTGGCGGCGGCGTAGGCGGCGCCGAACGGCATGGCCGACAGCCCCGCGATCGAGGCCATGTGCACGATGCTGCCGCCGGTCCCCTGCTCGACGAGCCGGGCGCTCACCGCACGGGTCGTCACGAAGGCGGAGTGCAGGTTGAGCCGGACGATCTCCTCGAACGTCTCGAGTTCGGTGTCGAGCAGCGAGCCCCACTGGTCGGTGAACAGGCCGCCGGCGACGTGGACGAGACCGTCGATCGGTCCCTCGGCGGCCGTCTGCGCCACCGCGTCCGCCACTCCGTCCGGGTCGCGCGCGTCGACGCTCAGGGACTCGTAGCTCCCGCCGGCCTCGTCCATAGCCCGCTCGGAGATCGCGAGCTTCTCGAGATCACGGTCGAAGGCGGCGACGATCGCGCCCGCCTCGACGAGGATGCGACAGATCGCGGTGCCGATGCCTCCTCCCCCGGCGCCGGCCACCACCACCGTGCGACCTGCCAGGCCGAGCCGTTCGTCGAGCACGGCTGCATCGTTACCATGCCGGGATGCTCGCGGGCCGGGTCGTCCTCGTCACCGGCGGCTGGACAGGCATCGGACGCGGGATCGCGTTGGGCCTCGCCGACGCGGGCGCCGCGGTCGCGGTCGCCGACGGCCCCATCGTCTCTCGAGCGGGGGCGGAGCGCGCGTTCGCGGAGGCGACGGCCGCGATGGGACCGGTGGACGCGGTCGTGCACGCCCTGGCCGATCCGGACGCGCTCGCCGCGATGCCGCTCGAGGAGACCGACGAGACCTCGTGGGAGACGCGCTGCGAGGCCGTGCTGCGGGCGGCGCTGTGCTGCTGCCAGGCCGCGTTCGTGCACCTCTCCGGGCGGGGCGGCCGGCTCGTGCTCGTCACCCCGACGATCGGCGTGACCGGCGCGGCCGGCCTCGTCCCCTACGCGACCGCGATCGAGGGGATGCGGGCGATGGCCAAGTCGGCGGCCCGGCAGTGGGGCGAGCACGGGATCACCGTCAACTGCGTGGCGCCGCCGGTCGAGCTGATGGTGCCGGCGGGAGAGCTCGAGGCTCGGTCCGCCACCGGTGGGGCGGCGCTGGGCCGATCGCCCGACCCACGCGGCGACGTCGCCCCGGTCGTGGCGACGCTGTTGGCCGATCCCGCGCACTTCGTGACCGGCACGACCGTCGTGGTCGACGGTGGGATCGTGATGGCCCCGTGACCGGAGAGTTGGCCGGCCGCAGCGTGCTCGTCACCGGCGCCGGTGA
>JBOGFI010000209.1:0-2533 GCA_050743365.1 Acidimicrobiia bacterium
GTGTTGGCCGCCATCGCCGCCGCCGCGAACTGCGCGGCGGCGCAGTCGGGTCGCTCGCGGGCCAGAAGCTCGAGGAGGCCGGCGCCGAAATGCGCCTCGCCCGCCACCATCGGGACGCTGGACGAGATCGCGCGCCGGCAGGTTGCGCCGGGGTCGTCGAGGTCGATGCCGTGGCGGACGACCAGCGCCTCCCGCAGGCGGCCGTACCCCTGCTCGGCGGTGGCCGGGTCGCCGCGGTGCAGCGCGTAGCGCACGTGGCGGGCCGCCATTCCGACGCGCAGCGCCGAACCCGGAGGAGCCGCACCGGCTCGGGCGTCGCAGTACCGCGCCAGCAGGTCGAGGTCGGGGCCCGCGACGGGTCGGCAGCGCGCCAGGCCATCCTCGCTCGGTGACGCGGCTGCCCGGAGCGAGCCGCGGTCGTCGTGCACCTCTACGGCGCGGAAGCCGGCTCGGCGCAGCAGTCGGTCCAGGCCGTCCCGGTCGACCAGGAACACGTGCTGGCCCAGGCCCAGGATCGCCAGCACGTCTCTCGCCGGACTCTCGGGACGTACGAACCCCGCGTCCGGGGTCGAGAGCGCGAGCACGCCGTCGGGGGCGAGGCGGCGCCGGAGCTCACGGAGGAAGGCCAAGGGTTCTTCGACGTGCTCGAGGGTCTCCGAGGCCAGCACCACGTCGAAGGGCTCGTCCCCCAGGTCGAGGCCGGGCGCGAGCGCGTCGGGGCGGATGTCGATCCCGAGCTCGCGGCGCCCGCGTGCTCCGAGGTTCCAGGGGTCGAGCCCCACGCCCTCCCAACCCCACACGAAGCGGGTCAGGTCGAGGCCGAACCCGTAACCGCAGCCGACGTCGAGGAAGCGGAGACCCGGGCGCGGCTCGAGCGGGCTCAGCGTCGCCAGGATGGCTTCGATACCGGCGCCGTGCTCGATGTAGGCGTCGATCGCCGAGTCGTCGAGATCGAGCGGAGGGTCGGGGGTGCCCTCGAGCACGATCGCTCGGCAATACCTGCACCGCAGCACACCGGTCTCCGCGCCGCCTCTCCAGGCGGCCCTCGCGGACGCGAATCGGTGCGCCGTCCCCGAGACCCGGCAGACCGGGCACGACAGCTCCCGTTCCTCGTCGACCCACCGCAACGTCGCGATGGCGTCGCCAGCCCGTGCGGGCCCGCTGATCGCGTGGGCGTCGCCAGGCTCGTGGTCGGCGGCGAGATGCGGCGGGGCGCCGGTCCCGGCTCCGTTGCCGATCCCGAGGGTGCTCAGGCGGTGGACGAGGCCACCCGCCGCCCTCGTGAGCGCGTCGAAGGCCTCGGGCTCGGCTCCCTCCCGGTAGCCGGGGTCGGCCTCGCCCCGGAGCCAGTGCGCGGCCCGATCGTCGACCGGCCCGGCCCGCTCGTCCGCCGTGGGCGTCGGCGCCGCCGGAGGTGGCTCGATCAACTCGGCGGCTTCCAGCGCCGTGCACCACCGGTGCCCGTCATGGAGCTGGAGCTGGCGGCCGATGTCGGCCAGGTTGCGCTCGACCGTCGCCCACGCGTCGGGCAGCAACGCGACGTCGGAGCGGATTGCGAATGCCAGGTGCGAGAGCTGGGGCTGCCGCAGCCGCAAGCGGAGCATCCGTTCGAACTGGTCCGGCTCGGTCCACAGCACGAGCGTCTCGTAGGAACCGGTCGGCACGAGCCGGCCATCGGTGGGGTGCGTCGATACGACGAGGCCGGGGGTCAGCGGGACGATCAGCAGACCGTCGTTCCGCGACGGATCGGGGATGCGGAACTCGCCCGGCGAGGGCCGGTAGGCGAAGTGGGGAACCGCGCGGGTGTCGGGCAGGCATCCTGTGGTCGCCTCGCCCGGCTCGAGCCCCGGCGCGGAAGGGAGTCCGGGCTCGACGGAGAGGTCGACGCGTACTCCCGCCTCCTCGATCTGGCGGGCGAGGGGGCTGGACATGAAGCGGTCGCCGTGGCGGTAGACCTCGCAGCCGCGGCCGAACGCGTTGCGGTAGCTCTCGAGTCCGACCTGCGCGCAGTGAGCAACCCAGGCCTCGTCGGCCTGGTCCGACACCCAGCCGTCACGCCAGCGCCAGCTATGCGGATGCAACCCGAACACGTCACCCTCGGCGCGGAGCTGCTCCAGCTGGTGCCCGTAGCTGGTCGCGAGCCAGTCGGCGGCGCCGTAGACCTCCGCGATCTGCGGGTCCAGGCGCAGGCACCACGTGAACCGCGCGTCGACCCCGGTTACAGAGGCGAGCCGGTCGCGCAGCCGCGGGACGAGGGGCAGGAGCCTCTCGAACCCCGCCGGCGGTTGCGGCCGGGCCTGGTCGGGAACTCGTGCGTCCGGCTCGACATCGATGCACAACAGAGCTGGGAGGATCGGCACGGAGTGACCTCGGCGCTGTCGATCGCCCTACGAGCGCAGCGGGAACGCGACGTTGTCGTGGAAGAGCGGCGCGTCGCCGCCGGGGGTGGCGTCCACTTTCTCGTAGTCGACCATCGGCGTGGCGGTGCCCTCCGAGTGCGGGTAGTCGGAGCAGCACATGTACAGGGCGTCAG
>JBOGFI010000210.1:0-8132 GCA_050743365.1 Acidimicrobiia bacterium
GGCCTCGAACGCGCCGACCAAGCCCGGCGCACCTACCACCGTCAGCACCGAACCCACCGCCCGGAGACCCGCTCATGATGCGGTCTAAAACCCCGCCGATCCGTCGCGCGAACTCAGAAACGCCTCAACCGGTTGGCGGGGGCGGATGCATCACGACATCGTCGCCCGCACCGCCGGCATCGCCCTCGGGGGTCGCTGGCCGCCCGGAACGGGTGCTCGACGTCGGGTGCGGGACGGGGCTGCTCCTCCGGGTCCTCGCCCCGCGACTCCCGGACTGCCAGGAGCTCGCCGGCATCGACCCGGCCGCGGGCATGATCCAGTCGAGAAGCGCAGGCGAGGATCATCGGCCAAGGCCGGGCGGAGGACCTGCCCTACCCTGATGGATCGTTCGAGCTCGTAGTCAGCACCACCTCGTTCGACCACCGGGAGGACCAAGGCGCCGGTCTCCGGGAGTGCGCCCGCGTGCTCGCACCACACGGCTGTCTCGTCCTCACTGATCTGTTCTCGTGGTGGCTCGCGCCCACTCTCCTCCTGGGCCACCGCGGTCACGCTCGGACGAAACAGCGGGCCCAGACCCTCCTCAACGCGGCCGGCTTCCGCACCGTGTCGTGGCAGCGGGTGTACACGCTCATCCTCGCGACGGCCGTGGCCTCCAAGTAAGCAAGCTTCCAACAATTCGAGGAAGGGCACGACGAAGTAAACGCCTGACCGGCGATCGTCAGGATGCTCGTCGGCGCAACGCCGGCTGGCAACGGCATCGCGCAGCAGTTCCCTCGACCTCAAAACCGTCAAGCACGGAGGAGAGCTCTCCAACGGTTGCAGTGCCCCAAACACTCCGCGATATCCAAGTGGAGCATCGCCCTGATGTGCCGGTCGATGGCAGGCAACTCCCGCGAGCACGGACGCCCGCCCGGCAACTCCACACCGCGACCGAGTCGGCGTTCCGCGCCGTACTGGCGCGCACAGAACGACGCCACCGAACTACGGCCTTTCGGCACGTCCACGCGGCGCAGATCGGCACGTCCGGCGCGCTCGGCCGAGTCGTAGCCTCGCGGTCGGGAAGCGCTGCGCTCCGGTCTGAATTGCTCGCTCGCGGCTACCGTCACATCGGTGACGATCCGGGGCTTTGAGGTCATCTGCGAGATCGAGCCGCCGACGCGAGCCGATCTCATGCACGTGCGTCACCAGATCGGTGTCCTCAGCAAGGTCTCGTCCCTCTTCCTCGTCCCCGACAACCACCTTGGCCGGGCGACGGTCTCGAGTGTCGCGGTCGCCCATGAGGTCGAGGCGATGGGCGGTCGCTGCATCGCCTGCCTCAACGCCCGCGATCGCAACCTGCTCGGGTTCCGACGAGACCTGCTCACCGCCGCCGCCTACGGCGTCGACCAGTTTCTCCTGGTCTATGGCGACAAGCCTGTCGCCGGCGCCCGGACCGGTGAGCTCACGGTGCGGGCCATGCTCAAAGAGCTCCGGACCTTCTCTTCGCGCCCCGAGACGGCCGATGATCCCTTCCGAGCGGGAGTGACAACCCGCCTGACACCCATGCCGTCGTGGAAGCAGCAGGCCGACTTTCTCTTCGTCCAGGTCGGCTTCGACGTCGACCAACTCCTGCAATGGCGCGAGGGCGTCACCTTCGATGGACCTGTCTATGCGGGCGTGATGGTCCTCGCCAGCGCCGCGATGGCCACCAAGCTCAGCGCGCAGCTACCAGAGGTGCGGGTCCCGCCTCGTCTCGTGGAACGAATCGACGCCGATCCCCACGCCGGAGTGGACTTCGCGTGCGAGCAGGTCCTCGCCATCCGAGACGCGGACGCGTTCGACGGCGTGCATCTGATCCCCGTCTCCCGGTATCGGGAGGTCGCCGCCAGGCTCGAGTCGCAGCTCGCGTAGCGCCAGTGGCGAAATGAGAGCAGCAGAGGGCACGCACCGAACAGACGACGCTTCCGCCCACTATGGCAGCGCAGATCGACGCGTCGGGCGCGCCGTCGACCCGGTGTTAGGTGGCGCGGCGTGCGCACGTGTACGTGCCGTACGCGGATCGTCGGTAGGTGCGGTCGAGGATGGTGAAGCCGACCCGTTCAAGCATTGCTTCGAACAGCCAGCTGTAGGTGCTGAACTCGGTCCGAACGTGGGTCGCCAGTTCCTCAGCGGTGAATCCCACGGTCGGGTCGGTGACCGCCCCAGAGAGCCACGTTTCAATGCTGCGTTCGGCGTCGCCGGGATCGAAGTCGAACACGAGGTCACGGACCCTGAGTATGCCTCCGGGCCGCAGGATCAAAGCGAAGCGCTGGAGGGCGATTGCCTTCCAGAAGTCGGGAACTTGGTGTAGCGCGTTTCGCGTGTACAAGAAGTCAGCGGGCTTGGTGTCGTGGTCGTAGGAGAGGAAGCCGGCCTCGACCACTCTGACGCTGTCCAGACCGTCGTGTTCGACGCGGGAGCGCAGAGCGGCGGTCATGACCGGAGAGACGTCGACCGCGATCACCCGGTGGCACAGCGGCGCGACGGCGGCGGTGAACACGCCGGTGCCTGCCCCCATGTCAACGACGACGGAGTCTGTGGTGAGTCCGTGTCGACGCAGCACGCCGATATCGTCGGCGGGATCGAATCCAGACTTGCGGTCATACCCGGCGACGTAGTCGGCGTCGAGGTGCTCGTCTCCAGCGTGCATTCGTTCGTCGAGCTGCCAATCCGACACGCGACCAGTCTGATCGATCCATTGCCCCATGGTGAAAGCGTTTCGCGTCCCATGTCGTGACCTCCTCGCCGGCGATGCCGTGATCCCGGTGCGCCAGCGTGCCCCCGTGTGCTGTAGCGGCCTACAGCACACGCGCTCCAGATCACGGAACCGACGAGGGTGCCGCCGCGCCAGAACGGCACCACGTAAGGGTCGCTCGAACCTCTGTCGTGAGGGACCGCTCCGCGGCATGCTTGTTGCATGAGCTGGAGCAATGCGTCGCTCCTCGCTGACGAGGGGCTGAAGATTGTGGACAACGTCTTGTCGTTCGCCAAGACGGGGGCCGGGAAGCCTGGCAAGAAAGAGGAATCTCTGTTCCTATCCTCGACCGCCATGGCCTACGCCGTGTGGGAAAACTATGTCGAGCAGGTCGCGATCGAGCTCGTCGAATTCATTGCATCGAACATTGCACCCGATTCAGTGCCTGACCGGCCGAAGCAAGAGCTATCCAAGAACGACGCGTGGCACCTCGCGGTGCACCCCGGATGGCGGATCTTATGGGTCGACCTGGTCAAGACGCGAGCCTTGGGTTCGGAAGCGGGCACGGCCGACTACGGTCTGAACACAGCGAGCACCGCGCAGGTCACGAAGCTGTTTGAGCTTGTCGGGGTGGTCGCCTTCGCTGATCTCCCCGACGGCATGACGACGCACCTAGACCAGCTTGTGCGAGACCGCGGGACGATCGTCCACACAGCGCAGGCGCCGTCTCCGGACTTCCGCAAGGCGGATGCGACTGGGTGGAGAGAGTTTGTGAGGGAGCTGTACGAAGCATTCGATCGATCCCTGCGTGAGCAGTCAGCACTGCTCGTGGGACGGGCACCCTGGTAGGTAGGTTGCGATAGGGGCTTGCCTCGGGCCACGCCGGTAAGCGCGCGACACCCTCAGACAGGCCCGCCTGCACGGCATGCGTATGCGGCCCCTGAGAAGCCACCCCGACCTCGTCCAGAACGTCGCGACCGAATGACGATCGGCACGGCCGGTCGACGCACACCGATCAGGCACTTACGCGTGCTGCTAGCGATGAATCGTCGCTGCGGGTCCGGGGGCGGACGACGGGACTCGGACATGCGACAACCTCACCTTGGCAGTCGACGCCGGTCACGGCTGTCTCATGGCGAGTCGCGTCGAGCTGCGGTTGGGCCTCCTTACAGGTCGAAGCGGAGTTGCTCGGCGCGCATGGCGGCGGCGGGGCACGGGAGGTGCATGACGTCGGCGAGCTCCCGCAGCGCGTGGCGCAGCGCAACAGCGTCGCGGTCGGCGTTCGTCGCGGTCAGCGTGAGCACGGCGTCATGGAGGCGTCCGGATCCGAGGTCGACGTCGCGCAAGATGACGAGGGCACGGCTGAGTTCCTGCCAGCCGGCGGTGGTGGTGCGGGGCCGGTCGGCGAAGCGCAGGACGGTGTGTGCGGCGTGGCGGATGGGGTCGAGGTCGATGACGGTCATGGCCGGCCGTCAGTAGAAGCAACCGCTCAAGGTCGTGGGCGGCGCCGCGGGGACGCCTTGGTACCAGGCGTCGAGGAGCGGCTGGGGGCACATCTTGGCGCCTTCGGCGGTTTCGACGCCGAAGTGCAGGTGCGGCCCGGTGCTGTTGCCGGTGTTGCCCGAGAACATCACGGTCTGACCGACGGTGATGGGCTGGCCGGGTCCCACCAACAGTTGGTTGGCGTGGCAGTACACGTAGCGGTAGCCGTCGTCGGCGGCCAGGACGATCCCGTTGCCACAGCGCGAGCTCGCCGGCGTCACGCTGAGGACCTGGCCGTTGGTAGTCGCGTACACGGGGGTGCCTTCGGCGATGGGGATGTCGGCGGCGGGGTAGTCGTGGTGCGGCTTGGTCAGGTATTCGGGGTGGGCGTCGAAGATGCCCCGGTCGAGCGGCAGCGTGTAGGCGCCGGCGACGATGGGCCCCCCGAGTAGCCCCGGGGCGGCGGCGCGCCTATAGGCAGCTGCTTTGGCGAGGACGTCGTCGAGGTACCGCTGCGAGGGGTTGTAGCGGAGGATCGCGGCATTGAGGTCTTCGATGACGCCGTCATCGCCGCAGAGGTAGTAGGCGGCGCCGTGGATCGAGTCGTAGGCGTTGTCGTAGTCGGGTGAGGTACCCGCTGGACGCCCGGGCGCGAGGCGTCCCCATCGGGTCCAGGTGCTCTTGAGGAATTGCATGTTGCCGTGGGCGTGGGCCCAGCCATCGGGTTCGGAGGGGTCGGGGATGCGGGCGAAGCCGCTGCTTCCGTCGAGGGCGGGTCCGACGATGGGCGGGCGCACGTCACCGCTGGTCGGCTCGGCGCGGCCTTGGGCGTGGTGCGATTCGATCCAGCCGATGGCAGCAAGCACCTCCCAAGGGAGGCCCTGGCAGGTGCGTGCTGCGTCCACGTAGGCGCGCAGCAGATGCGGGGGGATCTCGGCCAGCGCTTCGTCGGAGGGTGCCTCGGTGTTGGCCGCGATTGCCGCGCCGAGGATGATCGCCAGGCCGAGGAGCAGCGCGAGGACGGCTGCGGCCAGCCCCGCGATTAGCTTCATCGCGTACTGGCGACCTTGGGGCCGGCCGGTCCGTCGGCGACGTCCACGATCATCGAGACCCCACCCGGTGGGGGCCCTCCGGGCGCGGTGATGGTGACGACGAGGCTGACCTGGAAGCGCCATCGGGTGGCGCCGGGAATGAGGGGCGCGACTGTTGTGACCTGGGGGCGCTCGGGACGAGCTGCGCGCTGCTGGCCCCGCCGGCGCCGCCGGCTTCGAGGCTGGCGCGGTGCTCGGGGGTGGTGAGCGAGGCGACGCGGGCTATCCAGCTCGTCGGCCCGTCACCGGGGAGGACCGTCCAGGCGGATTCGGCGTAGCGGGCGGCGACGCCACCGGCTCGGGCGTCCTCGTCGCCGAGGTCGATGACGGGTCCGGTCGGTTCGCTGGCCTCTGCAGCGGTGACTCGCGGTTGGGGGACTTCACCGGGTGGCAGGGGCGGGGGAGGGGCCGGGTCAGTTCGGGTCGGGCGCGCCACTCTTCCGGCGGATCGCGGCGCGCCGATCTGCGAGCGTTCGCTCGGGGCCCCTGGTTCCCGGCACCCGCCGAGGACCGCGGCGACGGTGAGCAGAGCCACGAGGTGGCCGAGCGGCCGGCGTCGCACACCCGGTCCAAGTGCGGGGGCACCCCGCCCGGGGGGCGCGCGCACTTGGTGGGGGCTGAGAGGCGATCGAGGGGGTCGCCGGACCCGGGAGGAGCGGCTGATGCGAGTGGCGCTGAGCTGGTTCGTCGTCCTGGCGGACGTGAATGTCGACCCGACGACGTCGGGCATGCCCGGTGCGGACTTGATCCAGAAGATCCTGAACTGGCTGGCCCAGGCTGCGCTGTGGGGCTCGCTGGCTGCGCTCCTCGCGGGCGCTGGCATGTTCTGGGGCGGCCATCAGACCGGCAACTTCTCGGGCGCGTCGCGGGGCAAGACGCTGGCGGTGGCGGGCCTGGTGGGGGCGTGCCTGGCGGGTGTGGCGCCGAGCGCGGTGAATCTCCTGTACAGCGCGGCCCGCTAGGAGGCGACGATGCACGGCGAAGGTGTCACCTTGAGCCGCCGCGCCCTGGTCGTGGGCGCGCTCGTGCTGTTTCTCGTCGGACTGGCCACGAAAACGCTTCTCTTTCCGTCCGCGGCTGGTCGCTCCACGACCCCGCAGCCCGCGGACGCCGCCCAGTCGGGAGCAGGCCCGAGGCGCGTCGAAGCACCGGGTGTGCCGATCGGGTTCGCCCGCAACGAGAGCGGTGCGGTGGCGGCCGCGGTCGCCTACGTGAATCTCGGCGACCTGATCGTGTCATTGGCTCCCGAGGAAGCGGCCAGCGTGTTGCGCCGGGTAGCCAGCGACTCGGCGGACGGGTTCGTCGAGGCGCAGCTGGCGAGTTTCGAGCAGCTCCAGCAGGCGCTTGCCCGCGGCGCGGGAACGGCGCGCCTGCGCGTCGGGGTGCTGGCCACGAGGGTGGAGGCGTTCTCGCGTGAGCGTGCCCGGGTGTCCCTGTGGCGGGTCTCCGTGTTGTCGCGCGATGGAATGACCAACCCCGGCGAGCAGTGGGCGACCACGACCTACGAGCTGGTCTGGGAGGACGGCGACTGGAGGATCTGGTCGGAGACGCTCACGCCCGGCCCGACACCGGTACCCACCGGGGGCCGCGCCGTGGCACCCGACGAGTTCGAGGCGCAGCTGGGCGGATTCGTCGACTACCCGGGCGGGGACTGATGGGCTGGTTGGGCGACGGGTTGGGCTGGGTGTGGGACCACACGGTCGGGGCGGTGGTCGGTGGTGCGACCGGGTTCGTGTGGGACCAAGTGGTGGCCGGGATCGTCGGCTGGATCGTGGAGGCGGTCGCGTGGTTCGTCGGCCGCGTGTTGAGCCTGCTCGAAGAGAGCACGCGGGTGAACCTCCACGCCGAATGGTTCGTGGGCGCGGACGGCCCGTATCGCAAGGTGCTCGCGATCGCGGCGGTGCTCCTGCTCGGGTTCCTGTTCTTGGGTCTCCTCCAGGGACTCCTGGCCGGCGATCCGATGGCGATGCTCGCCCGCATGGGCCGCGACCTGCCGCTGGCCGTGCTGGGGATGGTCACGACGATCGCGCTGGCCACCAAACTGCTCGAGCTCAGCGACGAGCTGTCACGAGCCGTGCTGCGCGGCGGCGGCGACAACGCCAAGCAGGTCCTCGAAGTCATCGGCGACGCGAGTTTCTTCTCGGGCCAAACGTCCTTCGTGATCGCGGTGCTGGGTCTGTTCTGCATCCTCGCGGCGCTGTTCGTCTGGGTCGAGCTGGTGATCCGCTCCGCGCTCATCTATCTGCTGATCGCCATGAGCCCGCTGGTGTTCGCGGCGATGGTCTGGCCCTCGACGCGGGGGATGCTGCGCCGGCTCAGCGAGATTGTCATGGCGTTGATCTTCTCGAAGGTGGTGATCGCGATCGCGTTCTCAGTGGGGGCCGCCGCGCTCTCAGGCATCGACAACGCCGGCCACGCCGATGCCGGGTTCACCGGCGAGGTCGCGGCTAGCGCGGGCACCCTGTTCTCGGGCGCGGTCATCTTCTGCCTGGCCGCGTTCGCCCCCTTCGTGCTCCTGAAGCTGTTCCCCATGGCCGAGGCGGCGGTCGCCGCCCAGGGCATCTCCCGGGGTCCGGTGCGCGCCACGCAACAGGTGTCCTCGAGCGCCTTCTACTTGGAGCGGCTCGCGGACGGGCACGCGTCCTTCGCGTCCAACGGTTCGTCGAATGGCTCGGGTGGGTACCACAGCCCCAAGAGCGGGTTCGGGTCGGGTCCGGCAGGCGGTTCGCCGTCCGCCAACGGCGCCGGGCCTGACCCGGGTCCCGCCGACGGACCCGGCTCGGGCGGTGCCACGGCCGGGGCCGGTGGTGGTGGCGCTGGCACTGCGGAGGGTGCAGCGGCGGCAG
>JBOGFI010000211.1:0-4988 GCA_050743365.1 Acidimicrobiia bacterium
GTCGGGGGCCGGGGGCGGCGCCGTCTGGGTCGTGAGCGTGCGACGGGGCGACGGCAGGCGCGGTCCGCCGTTCCCTTGGTCGCGGGCGATGGGCCGGGTGCCGGAGCTGACCCAGGCGGGCGGGTCGAGCTCGTCGTCGGACCGGCTGCGGTCACTCACGACGCCATCCCGGGCTGTCGAGGTACGACTGCAGCAGCACCGCCGCCGCGACCTTGTCGATCACCGCCCGACGGTCCCGGCCCCCCAGCCCGGCCTCTCGCAGGCCGCGCTCGGCGCTCGCGGTGGTCAGGCGCTCGTCGTGGGTCACCACCGTCATCCCCTCCGCCTGCGCCCGCAACGCCTCGACCTCCTCGAGAACCGCCCGGGCCGCTGGCCCGGCGTCCCCCCGGAGCGAGAGGGGCAACCCGACCACGATGCGATCGGCGTCAGCTTCGCGCGCCACGGCGACGATGGCGCGGTGGTCGGTGGTCCGGTCGCCGCTCCGCTCGATCACCGTGTGCGGGGTCGCGACGACGCCGGAGGGGTCCGACAGCGCCAGGCCGACCCGGCGCGAGCCCAGGTCGACCCCCACGACCCGGGACATCTTGCCGCTCCGCGACTTTCAGCGCGCGGAGTCGCCGAACGCGTCGGTGGCCTGCTTGCGGGCGAGGGCGAGCGCCTCGTCGACGGCGCCCACGTTGGGACCGCCCCCCACCACGAGCTCGGCGTTGCGGGCGGTGCCCCCACCCAGCGCCCTGGCCGCCGGGGCCGCGATCTCGGCCGCCGACACCCCCCGCTTGGCCAGGGCGCGCGGAACGGCCACCGCGATCCCGGCCTTCGTGCCGTCGGGGCCGACGCCCACGAGCGCGGCCACTCCCGAGCCGAGGGTGTCGCGGGTAGCGGCAGCGAGCTGGCCGAGGGCATCGGGGGTGAGGCCGTCGCGGCGCGCCGCGACGACGCCGTCGACGGCCTCGGCGGCCAGTGACAACGCCTCCGCCGCCGCCTCCCGGGCGCGCGCCCGGTCCAACTCGTCCTTGAGGCCTCGAACCTGCTCGAGCAGCTGCCCCACGCGGTCGGGCAGCTCGGCGGGGCCGACCTTGAGCAGCTCGGCGGCCCGGCGCAGCTGGAGCTCCTCGTCGCGGATCCGGGCCAGGGCGGCGTCGCCGGTGACAGCCTCGATCCGCCGGAGGTTGGCGCCGATCGAGCCTTCGCTGACGATCTTGATCGGGCCGATGAAGCCGAGGGCGTGCACGTGTGTGCCGCCGCAGAGCTCCACCGAGTGCTCGCCCGCCTCGAGCACCCGCACGAGGTCACCGTACTTCTCGCCGAAGAAGGCGATCGCGCCGAGGCTCTCGGCGTGCTCGCGGGTCGTCTCGTAATGGCGCACGGGCGCGTCGGTGATGATCTCCGCGTTCGCGAGCGCCTCGATACGGTCGAGCTCCTCCGGGGTCACCGCCTCGAAGTGGCTGAAGTCGAACCGCAGCCGGTCGGGCGCGACCAGGGAACCTGCCTGCTTGACGTGCGACCCGAGCACCTCGCGCAACGCCCAGTGGAGCACGTGGGTGGCGGTGTGGTTGCGCCGGATGCGGTCGCGGCGCTCGCCGTCGATCCGGGCGGTGACGTCGTCGCCCTCGGCGAGCTCGCCCCGCGTGACCTCGGCCCGGTGGGCCACCAGGCCCGGCAGGACGTACCGCGTGTCGCTGACGCGCAGCTCGGCCGACCCGTCGGCGGTGGCGAGCGTGCCGGTGTCGCCCACCTGGCCGCCGGCCTCGGCGTAGAACGGGGTCCGGTCGAGGACCACGTCGACGCGCTCCCCCTCGACGGCCCGGGTCGTCCGCTCGTCGTCGCCGACGAGGGCCAGCACCTTGGTGCCCACGGTCTCGTACTCCTGGCGGCCGGTGAACTCGGTGGGGCCGTGCTCGTCGAGCAGCTCCCGGTAGAGCTCGACCGGCGCGCCTTCACTGCCACCGGCCTCCTTGTGAGCCTGCTGCGCCCGGGCTCGCTGCTCCTCCATGTGGGCCCGGAACCCATCGAGGTCGACGGCGCGGCCACGCTCCTCCGTGATCTCTCGGGTGAGGTCGATCGGGAAGCCGAGCGTGTCGTGGAGGAAAAAGGCGTCGTCGCCGCGCACGTCGCCCTGCTCGAGCTTCTCGTCGAGCAGCTCCACCCCACGCTTCAGCGTCTGACGGAAGCGCTCCTCTTCCCGCGTCACGGTTGCGACCACGAGCTCGCGGCTCTTGATCAGCTCGGGGTAGGCGCCGCCCATCACCTCGATGGTGGCCTGGGCGAGGCTCGGGGTCACCAGCTGCTCCGCGCCGATCCGGTAGGCGTGCCGCACGGCGCGGCGGATGATCCGTCGCAGGACGTAGCCCCGCTCCTCGTTCGACGGGACGACGCCGTCGCTGACGAGGAACGTCATCGTGCGACCGTGCTCCGCCAGGATGCGCAACGAAACGTCGTCCTCGCTGTCAACGCCGTACCGGGTGTCGGTGACCCGCTCGGCAGTCTCGATGAGCGGTCGGAACAGATCGATCTCCCAGATGGAGGTGTGGCCCTGGAGCAGCATGAGCGTGCGCTCGAGCCCGACGCCGCAGTCGACGCTCGGGGCGGGAAGATCGACCCTCGTGCCGTCGGCCCGCTGGTCGTACTGCATGAAGACGGTGTTCCAGAATTCGAAGAACCGGTTCTCGCCCCCGCGGGCCGGACCCCCCTCGGGTCCGTGCTCCGCCCCGAGGTCGTAGAAGATCTCGGTGCACGGTCCGCACGGCCCGGTCTCGGCCATGCGCCAGAAGTTGTCCTCCCCCAGCCGCTGGATGCGTTCGGGTGCGATGCCCACGACGTCACGCCAGATCTGCTCGGCGTCGTCGTCCGACTCGTGCACGGTCACCCAGAGCCGCTCGGGGTCGAGGCCGAACCGGTCCGTCACGAGCTCCCACGCCCACGGGATCGCCTCGGCCTTGAAGTAGTCGCCGAAGCTGAAGTGGCCGAGCATCTCGAAGAAGCTGAAGTGGCGATTGGTACGGCCGATGTCGTCGAGGTCGTTGTGCTTGCCGCCCGCCCGCACGCACTTCTGCGCCGACGTGGCGCGCCGGTAGGGCGGAGTCTCCTCGCCCACGAAGTACGGCTTGAACTGCACCATCCCCGCCACCGTGAACAGCACGGTGCGGTCGTGGGGAATCAGGCTCGACGACGAGACCTCCGTGTGCCCGCGCTCCGAGAAGAAGTCGAGGAAGGCGCGTCGGAGCTGGTCGGCGGTCGCGGGGGGCATCGATCCCAGGGTACCGCCCGGCGCGCGCGACTCAGCCGTGGGTTCCGACCCGTTCCCGACGCGCGCGGATGATCGCCTGCCGTTCCTCGAGGGCGGCGTTGAGGACGCGCAGCCGCTCGGCCACCCGCGGGGGCACGTACCGCGCGAGGGTCAGGCGGACGGCGTGGGTCGTCCTCCAGGTGAACCACACCCCCAGCGTGAACCCGACGGTCACCCAGAACAGCCGCTTGACCATCTCATCACCTGCTTCCCTCGTCCTCCCCGTCGCCGGGACCCTCGTCGGGCGCGTCCTGCGTCCGGGCTCGGGCCCGGCGCCGCTCCAGCACCTCGCCCACCCCGGCCTCGGCGCCCTGGGCCGTCGGGCGGTAGTAGGTGCGCCCGGCGACGTCGCCGGGCCGGTATTCCTGGGGCACCCAGCCGGCCGGCGCGTCGTGTGGGTACTCGTAGCCCTTGCCGTGCCCGAGCTTGCGGGCGCCAGGGTAACTGGCGTCGCGGAGATGCACGGGGACCGCGCCGGCGGGTTGGTCACGCACATCGGCCGCGGCCGCCTCGAAACCGGTGATGACCGAGTTCGACTTCGGGCTCAGAGCGAGGTGGATCACGGCCTGGGCAAGGTTGAGGCGGGCCTCGGGCATCCCCACGAACTCGACGGCGCGAGCGGCCGCGTCGGCCACCAGCAGGGCATGGGGGTCGGCCATGCCGATGTCCTCGGAGGCGAGGATGACGAGGCGCCGCGCGACCAGCCGCGGGTCTTCGCCGGCTTCGAGCATCCGCGCCAGCCAGTAGAGGCCGGCGTCGGGATCGGAGCCGCGCAGGCTCTTGATGAACGCCGACAGGACGTCGTAGTGCTCGTCGTCGCCGTAGCGCACCGCCCGCATGGCCAGGGCCGCCTCGGCGTCGTCGAGGGTGATGGTGCGCCGCCCGGCCTCGGCGGCGAGGCCGTGCGCCACCTCGAGTGAGGTCAGGGCGTGGCGGGCGTCGCCCTCCGACCGGTCGACGAGGTGGTCGAGCGCGTCGGGCTCGACCTCGACCGGGTCCCCCGCGAGGCCACGGTCGGCGTCGGTGAGCGCGACCGTGAGCAGCGCCCGGACGTCGCCCGGGCCGAGCGGGTCGAGCCGGAACAGCGTCGAGCGCGACAACAGCGGCCCTGTGAGCGAGAAGAACGGGTTTTCCGTGGTCGCGCCGATGAGCACGAGCAGCCCCTCCTCGACGTGGGGAAGGAGGGCGTCCTGCTGGGTGCGGTTGAAGCGGTGGACCTCGTCGAGGAACAGGATCGTTCCCTGCCCGCGCTCGCCGAGTCGGGCGCGGGCGCGCTCGACCACCTCGCGCACGTCCTTCACCCCGGCCGACACCGCCGACATCGGCTCGAACGCCTTGGCGGTGGCGCCGGCGATGAGCCGGGCGATCGTGGTCTTGCCCGTGCCGGGCGGGCCCCACAGGACCACCGACGACAAGCGGTCGGCCTCGATGAGCACCCGCAGCGGCCGACCGTCCCCGAGCAGGTGCTCCTGGCCGACGACCTGGTCCAGCGACTGCGGGCGCAGCCGGGCCGCCAGCGGCGCCCGGCCCTTCAGTCGCTCCTCGAGCGCGCTCGCGAACAGATCTTCGGGCATCCCCGTCATCATGCCTTGAGCCGTCGGCGCGGGCGCTACACAGCGGAAGGCCTGCCAGCCCGCGACTCGCTGCCAGGATTGCGCGGGAGCGGCGAGCGGCCCGAAGGGCGCCGGCGGGGTATCCCCGC
>JBOGFI010000212.1:0-37949 GCA_050743365.1 Acidimicrobiia bacterium
TGCCCGATAGCAGTGACCCCAACTCGGGTTACGAATGCGACCTCAACCACGGTGTCGCCCAGACCAACCCGGCGCACACGGGATGTGACCTCTCCGTGAGCACACCGGAAGTGTCCAGCCCACCCGAAGTGTCCAGCCCACCCGAAGTGTCGAGTGCACCGGAAGCGTCGAGCTCACCGGAGGTCTCGGCTGCGGAAGCAGTGTCTGGCGAACAGGTCTCGTCTGGGCCGGCCGCGGGCAGCGCCACTCACAGCCCTGCTGCTAGGAGCTTGGCCTTTACCGGCACGGATCTGCTCCCTCTACTGGTCACCGGGCTTGGGGCATTGGGCCTCGGCGCGGCGATGGTCTTCGGTCGACGCCTCGGCGGCGCTTCGAGCGGCTGAAGATGTAGGTCGAGTCGAAGTCCAGGTCACCTCGCTTACACCCGCAGCCGAACGCATTGCGGTGCACTAGGCCAGCGTCTGGTCGAGCTGGCCGATGTGGCCGAGGGTGAGACGACGCAGCCACGCGCGCCGTCTGCGCCGCCGGGATCGCGACCGTGCCGCCATAGGCCGCGATCATTCGACCAGGATGTCGACCGCCGTCGCTTCCATCACCAGGGAGCACGCGGAGTCGTTCATCGTCTCGCTGCACGCGTGTCCGCCGCCAGCGCCAGCTCGACGGCACGGACTGCCGCCGCCAGCTCCAGCTCGGCGCGGCGGATTTCCGCCGCCCCTTCGACCTGAGCCGGCTGCGCGGTCGCGGCCCCTTCGGAGGCCGCCACGGCCGAGTCTGCGACCTGCTCCTGTCCGCGCGCTCGCTCTTCAGCGGTGTCGGCGATGCCGGCGATCCCCCGCTCGGCCCGGGCCGGAAGCGTCGCGGCGCCATCGTCTTGCGCTCCCTCGGCTCCAACGCCGTCCGGCGTCGACGCTGCTCCCGGGGCGTCGGGCTCGGGCCACGGCAACCGTGCTGGGGCTGCGGGCGCGGACCGCGGCAGCTGTCCCGGGGTGTGCTCGGGCCACCGCAGCCGCGTGAGCGGCGGCCGGCCCGGATCCGCCCCGCCCGCGTCGGGGTGGGTCAGCGCCGGGTCCGAAGGAGGCGCGGTCGTCGGCGCGTCCGGTTCGGCGGCGGGCGACCTTCGGCTACGGGCCCTATGGCCGCGCCTAGAGATCCCCATAGGCGCCTATTGTGGTCGACAGCCCGCACGCGGTCGAGGCGGTCCGCGCGACTCTGCGGTATTGGTACCCCGCTATCCTGAGCATTCTCGGGCCGTGTTCCTGCAGTGCCCGCTTGCTTCCGGACCGGAGCCCCGCCAATGGAGATCCGCCGCTATCTGTCGATCGTCCGGCGGCGGTTGATCCTCGTCATCGCCATCGTGGCCGCCGGGCTCGTCGCCGGATGGCTCATCACGCCCCGCGGCGACACCTATACCGCCACGAGCACCCTCTACATCGGCTCGCGCTCGATCGATGTCGATCCCGGGAGCCGTGATTTGTCGGGCGATCGTGTCGACGGCCTCGACCGGCTCATCACGACGTTCACCGAGTTGGTGCGCACTGGACCGATCGCCGAGGCCGCGATCGAGAAAGCTGACGTGGCGCGCTCAGCCGGACAAGTAGTGGCTGAGACGAGGGCCAAGCAGGTACCGGAGACGAACCTCATTCGCGTATCCTTCACGGACCGCGACCCGGTCGTTGCCCAGGTGGTCGCGAACGCCGTTACATCGTCATTCGTGGACCAGATCCGCGACTTCGAGCCTCGCGACACCGAAACCGAGAGCGAGCAGGTGGTCTCGGTGTACGAGAGGGCGGGTCTCCCTTCGGTTCCCAACTCGTCCGGGTTGCTCCGCAATCTGGTGCTTGCCGGCCTCTTCGGACTCATCGTCGCCGGCGGCGTCCTCGCGTTGCTCGAGTACCTCGACATCACGCTGCGCTCGGCCGACGACGTCGAGCGCCGGCTCGCGCTCCCGGTGCTCGGCGTGGTCCCCGCGCTGGGCGACGAGCTGCCCGTCACCCCGGCGGTAAGCGTCCGGGGCCTGCCGACGGCCGCACAGCCCACCGGTCGGACAGGAGCCCCCGTTGGCTAGGTTCGGGCTTCGGAACCGGCCAACCGCGTCAGCACCGAGGCCCTCCCACCGAGCCACAGCCAAGGAGGCTTTCCGCGTCCTGCGCTCCAACCTCCTCGTGGCGATCACCGAGTTGGACAACCCGATCGTCGTGGTCACGAGCGCGTATGGGCAGGAGGGCAAGACGTCGACGTGCGTCAACCTTGCGCAGTCGCTCGCGGCCGCAGGGCCGCGCGTCGTCCTCGTCGATCTCGACCTGCGCAACCCCGACTCGCACCACCTGCTCGGTGCCCACAACCAGAAGGGTGTGTCCGACGTGCTGCTCGACCGCCGAACTCTCGAGGAGTGCCTCCAGTACGTGGAGCTCGGGTTGGTGGAGTCGGCGCGCCCGGCAAGCATGTACTTCCTCGGGGGCGGTCCCCAGGTCAGCAGCCCGACCGAGCTGCTGTCCACGCCACGAACGGGCAAGCTCCTCGAGGGCCTGGCCTTGCAGGCCGACATCGTGCTCCTCGACACCCCGCCGGTCCTCCCAGTGGCCGACACGCTCGTCATCGGCCGCCTGGCGGCGGGTGCGGTGCTGGTCGTGGAAGCGCGGCGCACGCCGGCCCCGGCAGCTAAGCGGGCCAAGGATGCCCTGACGCGCAACCAGACGCGGCTGCTCGGCGTGGTGCTCAACAAGTTCAAGCCGAAATTCGCGGGGTACGCGGACGGCAGCGCAGGCGGCGACTACGGGTTCGGTTACGGCTACGGCGATGGGGGTCGGGGCGAGGCTCCCAAGGGAGACGGCGCCGACCGCGATGGTGCGCGCGACTGACAGGGGCGCGCGCAGCTTGGCGGCCGTTGGACATCAGGATGAGACGGCTGCCATTGCCTTCCGTCCGTCCGCCTCGATCGTTGTGGCCACGCATGCACGGCCCCAGTTCCTTGCCGACTGTCTCGCCAGCATCGCCGCCGCCATGGCCGAGGGTGACGAGCTCGTCGTCATGGATTGCTGCACCAGTGAGGCCGCCAGCATTCTCAGCCGTCTTGCCGTCCCGGTCACACACATCTCGGGCCCGCATGCGAGCAAGACCGGCAAGCTCAATGCGGCCATACGCTCGGTCCGCAACGAGGTGATCGTCGTCACGGACGACGACTGTCGCGTCTCGCTGGGCTGGGTGGACGCCATGGCTCGCCCTTTCACCAACCCCGCCGTCGGCGTGGCGTTCGGGCCCGTGGTCGGCCTCTCGTCGGCGCCTGGTGGCTCACCGGCGCCCGTATTGCCCGCGGGGCCGGCGCCCCCCGAGCTGTGGAACTACGCGCACGGAGCCGCGATGGCGGTGCGTTCGTCGGCTGCCGCGGATGTCGGCGGCTTCGACGAGCGGCTCGGGCCGGGAGCGCGAGACTATGGCGAGGAGGCGGACCTCGTCCTGCGCCTCGCCGCGCGCGGCTGGATCTGCGAGCTCGCCGACGCCCCTCGTGTGTGCCATCTCGAGTGGCGCGACCGCGAGGAAACGCGGCGCAACTTCCGCGTCTACCAGCGCGGGGGCGGCGTCTATCTCGGCGCCGGCCTGCGTCGCCATCCCGGCCGGACGGTCAAGCCGTTCGTGCTCCGTCTCCGTCACGAAATGGCCATGTGGCGCGACCGGCGCGCACGCGGGTGGTCGTTCGGGCCGCGGATGACACTCGCCTTCGCCAGCGGCCTGCTGAGGGGCGTGGCGCTCCCACCGCGTCGGTTCCTCGACCAGCCCGAAGCGACCCGGGAGACTGGAACACGCCCCCGCGTGCTCTGGGTCACGGACGAGCCTCCCGACCGGCTCCAGGGCGGCGGCAACATCCGCCAGGCGATGATGCTCGACTCGCTCCGGGAACGCCTCGACGTCACGGTGTTGCTCGTCGGCCACCTCAGCGACGCAACGACGCGCCGCCACGTGTCCGCCGTGCTCGAGTTACCCCGGCCTCGAGCACGGCCGCCACGCCGCCCCACCCAACGGCGCATACACGATCTGTGGCGGGTGCTCGTGCGGCGTCGACCTTCGGAGGTAACAGGCACGGCTCGCGTCCACCGCGCCCTCCGCCCGGTGTTGAAACGCGTGGCCGACGACTTCGATGTCGTCGTCGTACAGCATCTCCCGCTTGCTCCCGTGCTTCCCGCTCACCGTCGCGCGCACTGGGTGCTCGAGGTGCACAACGTCCCCAGCGAGAGGGCACGTCAGGAGCTCGCCGGCGAACGGGGCCACCGACAGCGATGGCTGCTGTCTCGGGAGGCAGCCAATGCCCGCCGCTACGAGCGGCAGGTGGTGGCTTCGTATGACGGCCTCGTCGTCGTCAGCGACCAAGATGCGGCCTCCTTGGCCGGGGCGCGCTCGGAGCGGGCGCGTGGCCCCGTCATCGTCGTCCCCAATGGAGTCGACACCTCAGCGCTCACGCCTACGCCGCTCCCTCCCGAGCCAAACGTGCTGCTTCCCGCCACCCTCAACTACCGCCCGAACGTCCTCGGGGCCATCTGGTTCTGCGATGAGATCCTGCCGCTGGTTCAGTCGAAGGTGCCCGGCGTTCGCTTCGACCTCGTCGGGCGACAACCGGTACCGGGGATCGTCGCGCTGGTGCGGCGGTCGGGCGTCCACCTCCACGCCGACGTCCCTGAGATGGCCCCGTGGTTGGTACAGGCGCGTGTCGTTGTCGTCCCGCTCCGCATCGGGACCGGCACACGCTTGAAGGCGCTCGAGGCTATGGCCGCGGGACGCCCGGTCGTCGGTACCAGCATCGGGCTCGAGGGACTCGGCGTGGTTGACGGTGAGCACGCGCGGGTTGTCGACGAGCCGGCTGCCATAGCCGACGCCATCGCCGAGCTGCTCATCTCCGACGCGGCGGCGGAGACCCTCGCTACCGGCGGTCGTCGCCTGGTGGAGGAGCGCTTCCGGTGGGACGCCCTGGGTAGCCGGCTCGGCGACGCTCTGGAGGCGATCGCCAACCGGGTCAGCCGGCCGTGAGTCCTTCGAGGTCATGCTCCGGAGGTCGCGCGGGAACCGATCGACGTCTCCGTTCCTTCGTAGTCCGGGCTGCGCCTCCTTGGGCGCGCGAGATGTACTCGCGCTGGAAGGGGCAGCTCATTCGATGGTCGCAGCGGCGTCTCCAGCCGCTCATTCATGTCGCGCTCGAGCGGGTGGCGCGGAGCACTGCCATCGTGATGGAGTACCCGGCCTACCCGAGGGCCCGGTGGGGCTGGGGCGCTCCCCCGCACCCGGAGCTCGAGGCGCTGCTCGCTGAGCATGCGGACGGCTACAGAAGCCTGCTGGCGAGTTTCGAGACGCACCTGCCCGCTCTGCGGAGGATCCCGAGCGTGCTCGAGGACCCGAGTGGCGGTTTCTGGGACAACGGGTTCTTCGGCAATCTGGACGGCGTGGCGCTCTACGGGTTCGTTGGCGAACGTCGCCCGGCGCGCTACATGGAGATCGGCTCGGGGTTCTCAACCCGGATGGCGCATCGGGCCATCGCTGACGCGGGCCTCGAGACGAAGCTCGTCTCGATCGATCCATCCCCTCGGGTCGAGGTTGACCGCATGTGCGACGAGGTGCACCGCGTACGGCTGGAGGACGCTCCACTGGATCTCTTCGACGAACTCCAGCGAGGGGACGTGCTGCTGGTCGACGGTGCGCACATGGCGCACATGAACTCCGATGTCACGGTCCTGTTCATGGAGGTGTTCCCGCGTCTGGCCCCAGGCGTACTCGTCGGCATCGACGACATCTTCTTGCCTTGGGATTACCCGCCGGAGTGGGCGCGGCGCTGGTTTTCGGAGCAGTACCTGCTCGGGGTGCTGCTGCTATCGGAGGACCCGAGATGGCGTCCGGTCTTGGCGGCGTGGTGGGTGTCGCAGGCCTCGGACTTCGCCGCCGCCCGGGCGCCGTTCGCGGCGGCGTTGGCTACCAGGGGCGGGATGCTCGGGATGGCCTGGTGGATGGAACGCGCACCCCACGAGTGAGATGCCGCCAGCCTGTTCAGCCTCCAACCAGCTCGGGGAGCGGGACCAGTGGAGCCGCGCTCCGAAGTGCGGCGGATCTTCCGCAGCGCTCGCGCGGGAAGGGGGAAGGCTCGCTGGCGCTACCGTCTGCGCCCGTGACCCAGAAGGGCGCGCCTCGCGAATCATGCCCGGACGTCGCAGTCGTCGTGCCGACCTACCGCCGGCCTCATCTGCTGGGCCGTCTCGTTGCTGCCTTGGAGGAGCAGACACTCCCGGCCGACCACTTCGAGGTCGTGTTCGTCGACAACGCCTCGCCGGACGACACGTCGGCTCGTCTGGCGGCACTCGCAGCGTCGTCCCCACTTCGCCTGCACCACCTCATCGAGCCCAAGCGTGGGCCAGCCGCCCCTCGCAACGCCGGATGGCGAACATCAACCGCGCCCGTCGTCGCATTCATCGACGACGACTGCCTGCCCGAGCCAGGCTGGCTGGCGGCCGGACTGGCTGCGGTGACAGCCGATGACCGGATCGGCGTCGTACAGGGTTGCACCCGCAAACCCGAGGGCGCGCCACTGGGTGACTGGACCCTGTGGCGCCAGGTCACCGCGCCCACCCCGTACTTCGAGGGGTGCAACATCTTCTACCGTCGTGCGGCGCTCGAGCAGGCCGGCGGTTTCGACGAGGGCATCGGCAATTACGGCGAGGACGTGGCGCTCGGTTGGGCGGTAGTCGATGCCGGTTGGGAGCGAGGCTACGCGGAAGGAGCGGTCGCCTATCACGACGTGGAGGAACGGGGTGTGCGGTACCACGTGCGGACTGGGCTGCTGGAACGCCACTTCGCCCTCATCGCCAAGCGCCATCCCGGGTTCCGGCGCGACGCGTTCTGGCGCCCGTGGGCGCTCCGGCGCGAGAACGCGGCGTTCACTGTGGCCGTCGCCGGCCTGCTGCTCGCCACGCGGCGTCGCTCCGCGCTCCTCCTCGTACTCCCGTACCTGCGCCTGCGGCGGCCGCCGTCCCAACACCCGAGGCGGGCGCGCTTCTTTCTCGAACGGGCAGTGGTGGACGCGGCGCAGTTCGCAGGCATGCGGATCGGCTCGCTGCGCCACCGCATCGCCGTCCTCTGACTCGCCGGTCGACCGGACCATTCGTCCCGAAGGTTGTATCTTGGCCCAATCAGCACCCCCAAGAACGGCAGGCCGGGCCTCCAACCGCGATCGTGAGAAGCACACCGAGATGAGCGCGCCGACCCGGTCCGAGGATCGCCGAACAGGTCCCGACGCCACCCCGGTACTTCGACTTGACAATCGCCCGGAGCCGCTCGGGGCGTGGCTCGGGGGATTGTGGCGACATCGAGGGGTGCTCGTAGCCCTCGCGCGAAAGGATTTTCGCGTCCGCTACAAGCGCGCCTCTCTCGGCATCTTGTGGGCGGTCGCGCTCCCTCTGCTTCAGTCAGCCGTGATGGTGTTCATCTTCTCCCGCGTCGGTCGCTTCGGCAGCGGTGCGGGGTTCAGCTACGCGGGTTTCGTGCTCGCCGGCATGGTGCCCTGGCTGTTCTTTTCGAGCTCAATTTCGTCCTCGACCACGTCGATCGTCGACTCCTCGGGTCTGACCGACAAGGTGTTCTTCCCGCGCGCGATACTCCCTCTGGTCGCGCCGGCGGCGAACCTCGTGACGTTGGCGACCTCGACGCTGGTCCTTCTCGTGGCGTTGCCGATCCTGGGCCAGCCGTTGGCGCCCCGGTTCCTGCTTGTCGTTCCGGCGACAGTCCTGCTGTGCACGTTCAGCGCGGCTCTGGGCCTCGCGCTCGGCGGCCTCTACGTCTACTTCCGCGACGTCAAGTTCATGGTGCAGGCCGCCGTGCTTGCTTGGCTGTACGTCACGCCGATCGTGTATCCGCCGGCAGCACTGAAGAGCGCCGGGCCCTGGCTCGACTTCAATCCGCTGACCGGGATCGTGGGCCTGTTCCAGCGCGCCGGAGTCGACGCGCCAGTTCCCTCCACGCGTGCGCTTGTCGTCTCGGTGATCACCACCATCGTCCTCGCGATCGTCGCCGTCGTCGGCCATCGTCGCCACGACCGGCTCTTCGTCGATCTGCTATGAGGCCGCCGGCCATCGAGCTCACCGGCGTCGGGAAGCGGTACTGGAAGATCGAGGAGCGCAGTCTCGTTCGCTCGCTCGTACCGCTCGGTCCTCCGAACCGGACGGAACTCTGGGCGCTGCGCGACGCCAACTTGCGCGTGGAACCTGGCGAGACGCTCGGCATGATCGGGCGCAACGGGGCCGGCAAGTCCACCATGCTCCGCTTGCTCGCAGGCGTGACCGGGCCGACGACGGGGACCGTCGTGACGCGCGGCCGCGTCGCTCCGCTCCTCAGCGTCGGGGTCGGCTTTCACCACGAGTTGACCGGCCGCGAGAACATCTATGTCAATGCGATGCTCTTGGGGTTCAGCAAGTCGCAGATCAATGCCCTCTTCGACGAGATCGTAGAGTTCGCAGAACTCGGCGAGTTCATCGATACGCCGGTGAAGTTCTATTCCTCCGGTATGTACATGCGACTCGGCTTCTCGGTCGCCATCCATGTCGAGCCCGATGTGCTGCTCGTCGACGAGGTGCTGGCGGTCGGTGACGTCGGCTTCCGCCTCCGCAGTCTCGACCGCATGCGAGCGATGCAGCAGTCAGGAACGGCGTTGGTGTTCGTGAGCCACTGGCTACAAACGGTGCAGGTGCTCTGCCCGAGAACAGTCTGCATGCATCAGGGACGCATCGAGTTCGACGGGCCCACGGAGGCGGCGATCGCCCGATACCACGAGCTGCTAGCAAGCGACGAGGAGGAGAAAGGAGCAGGGTCGGTTCGCGTCGATCACCGCGAGCTCGTAAACGCCGAGGGCGTGGCGGTCGGCACGGTGCACCAGGACGACCTCTTGACCTACCGCGTCCGGCTGCGCTTCGAGCGCCCCGTCGACAGCCCCCAGGTGCTGTTCCAGGTGATCTCGGAGGACAGCACGCTCGCGTACCAGATGCGGACCCGGGTCGGCGAGTCCTGGCGTTCGTTTTCGGAAGGCGAGGAGACCCAGGTCGTCGTGAGCTTCCGACCTCGCATCGGCGGTGGTGGCACGTTCCGGGTCGCGATGCTCGTGACCAACACCGACAACTCCGTGACTCTCGTCCACGATCACAACGGGCCGTCATTCTTCGTCGCCCCCCGCCTCGGTACGCTCGGTATCACCGACCTCCTTGCCACCATCACGATCGATGGCGAGCACCGTGCGAACCACCGCTCCCTGAGATTCGAGGGCCATCGGGCCGCCGTCGAGGGCGGATAGCTTCAGGCCGCAGACGCGCCGCGGCCGCGACCTGCGGTCGATTCACCGTAGAATCCCCGCCGTGCCGAAATACTCATTGCGCCACAGAGGTTTCGGTCTCACGATCGAGCTCCCCGATCGAGTCGAACGCGCGATCCGAAGGTTGCGCCCGAAGCCTGCCGCTCCTACCGAGAAGCTCGTACTCCAACCGCCTCCCCTCATCGCCGTCGACTCTCGCGAACAGGAGCGCGCCTTTATCAACGACTTCGTCGCGAACGCCTCAGCCCAGTCGCAGGCTGATGCCAACGACTCGGACGAGGTTTCCGGCCATCCCTGGTACCACACGATCGAGCTCCCCGACGGATCCGTTACGCCGGGCCGGTTCGACCATCGCGGGCTGGTGCCTCACTACGGTCTGCCGGACGACTTGCGCGGGAAGCGGGCGCTGGACGTCGGGAGTGGTGACGGCTTCTGGGCATTCGAGCTCGAGCGCCGAGGCGCGGAGGTTACGAGTCTCGATATCGAAACCTTCGCCGATGTCGACCTTCCCCCTGCCTTGCACGAGATCTTCGTGGAGCGTCCGGTAGACCTGTCCTTCCGTCGCGGGCTCGAGATCGCCCGTCGTCGGCTCGGATCCCGGGTCAAGCTGATCAACGGGCCCATCTACGATCTCGACCCCGACGAGGTCGGCACCTTCGACCTCGTGCACGCCGGAGACATCTTGCTGCACCTGCGTGATCCCGCCCTGGCGCTCCAGCGCCTGCGGGCAGTCACATCTGGCCAGTCCCTTCTCGCCGATTGCTTCGATCCGGTTCTCGACACCCTCGGCGCCGGACCCGGTCTGACTCGGTACCGGGGCGGTTGGCACGACGCGACCTGGTGGGCGCCGGCGCTGAGCACGCTCACTCAGATGGTTGCCGATGCAGGTTTCGAGAACGTGCAGGTTGTGACGACCTACAACCTCTCGGAGCGCAACGGCGTGCGCGGCCTGTGGCGGGCGGTGCTGCGGGCGCAAACCTGACGTATCCACGGCACGACTCGGTCGACGGCAATACGTTCCAGCGAGCGCGCCCCGCCGAGGTCGTGCGATCGGTCGCCGGTCGCGGCCGGTGACCGCCGCGTGGATCGCAGGAGCGGCCGGGTTCTATCGTTCCGCTCTCGTGATCCACGGGTCGGGCGAGCCGCTACGGGCGTTCTTCGGGCACCATCGGTGCGCCACGACTTCGACGGCGGGGCTGAACGAGACCGTGTGCCGGGAGCTCGGGCTGCGCCACCGCGTCCTGCACTCCCTCCACGGGCTCGACGACCCGGGACGTTGGATCGCCGCCGAGGGCGTCGAGTTCCTCTCCTATACGAACGCCGACCCGGCCCGCATCGGCGAGCTGGGCGAGCTCCGCGGGTTCCACATCATCCGCGACCCGCGTGATCTCTGCGTCTCGAACTACTTCTCGGACCTGCTCAGCCACAACCTCGACGAGGAGTGGGTCGAACTCGCCGACCGGCGGCGGCACCTCAACGAGGTGAGCAAGGACGAGGGCCTGCAGTTCGAGATCGACTCGCTGGGGTGGCTCTTCGAGCGGATGGCAGCGTGGGAGGACCGCGCCGACGTCCTCGAGGTGCGGCTCGAAGAGATCATGGTCAACCCCTACCAGGTGTACCTCGACGTGTTCACGTTCCTCGGCCTGCTCGACGACGTCATCGGACGCCGCGAACGGCTTGTGCGCGAGGCCACCATCGTCGCCGGGCGGGTCCTCGGCGCTCGCTCGCCGCGGCCGCTGCGCGACCGCCGGCGCCACGCCCTCATGCCGGAACGCCTGCTCGGGATCGTTTACGAACGCAGCTTCACGCGCCTCGCCGGCGGTCGCCGGCCGGGCGAGGAGGACGTCTCCAGCCACCACCGCAAGGGTGTGGCCGGCGACTGGCGCAACCACTTCACCGACGCGCACGTGGAGCGGTTCAAGGAGCTCTACAACCCGGTGCTCGTCCGCCTCGGCTACGAGACCGATGATCGCTGGTCGCTGCGTCCGACCGTCCGCAGGTCCTGAGCCGCGTGTTCGTCGTGTGATGATGCCGTGACTGTGTTGCTGCCGTCGCTCGAGCGCAACCGCGCCGCCGTGGCGTGAGGCGACCGCCGCCAGAGATTGCGGTCGTCATCCCGACGTTCCGCCATCCCGAACGGCTGCCGCGGCTCGTCGGTGCCCTGGAGCGGCAGTCGATCCCGCCCGACCGGTTCGAGGTCGTGGTGGTTGACGACGGGTCGGGGGATGACACCCCCGAGGTCCTGGCCAAGCTGGCCGATGCGACACCGCTACGGCTCCGGCCCGTCGTGCTCGAACGCAACGCCGGACCGGCGGCGGCGCGGAACGCCGGCTGGGTAAGCACCAGTGCCCCGGTCGTCGCGTTCACTGACGACGATTGCGTTCCCGATCCGGAGTGGCTCCGTTTCGGCCTCGGTGCCCTCATGCGGGGTTCTAGCATCGGCATCGTCCAGGGCGCGACCCTCAAGCCCCAAGGTCCCCAGACATGGGGTCGATGGACCGTGTTTCGAGAGATCGTGGGCCCGACTCCGTGGTTCGAGGGCTGCAATCTTTTCCTCCGGCGGGAGGCGCTCGAGCAGACCGGCGGATTCGACGAGGAGATCCGCATGGTGGCGGAGGACACCTGGCTCGGTTGGGCCGTGCTGGCGGCCGGTTGGGAGCGTGGCTTCGACGAGCTGGCGACGGTGCGCCACGACCTCTCGGAGCGCGGGCTGCGCTGGCACGTCCGCATGGGGTGGCGCGAGCGCAACGCGCTTCGTGTCGCGCGCGAGTTCCCCGACCTCCAGCGCGAGGGCTTCTGGCGACCCTGGGCGCTGCGTCCCCTCAACGCCGCGTTTGCCGCGGGGGCGATCGGAACCGTGGTCGCGGTGCGCCGACCGGTCGCGCTCCTCGCCTGGTTGCCCTGGTGGTGGATGCGGCGACCGCCGTTCGGGTTCCACCCGTACTTCCGCTACCTGGGCGAGAAGTGGTTGGTGGACGCAGCCGTGTTCGCGGGTATGAAGGTCGGCGCCGTCCGGTACCGGCGGTTCGCCGTGTGACGCGCGTTCCGGCCGTGGATCAGGGGCTCCTCCCGCCGAGACGGCCATCGACACCCTCACGGCCGGCTCGCTGGCCGTCAGCAGCGAGCCCGCTCGATCACGTTGTGACCGGGCGAGCGAGGAGAGCCCGGTGCACGACGCCGGGCGCGGTGTCGCGCGTCACCGCACGAGTCACCAGGCTGCGGGCGCGGTCGCGCAGCGTCGCCGGTAGACCCTGGCCTTCCCGATCCCGCACGACGTACGGACGCGAGACCCGCTCGATCTCGAAACCAGCTGCCTGCACCATGCGTCTGTGGCCAGCGGCGTTGGGGCGAAGACGGCCCTGGAGATCGTCGAGCCTGAACAGGGGTCGGCCCACTCCGAGAATGCTGAGGCCCAGCTCGATCGGCTCGGCGGAGAGAAACAGCCCACCGGTGGCGGATCGCATCGCCCTGACCGCGCCGATGGGGTCGCGGAGGTGCGACAGCAGCGACCCGCACACCACGATGTCGAACGTGCCGAACCCGCCCCGATCGAGGCCGGTGACGGCACTCGACCGCCACTCCACGGCGCTGTCGATCAGCTCCGCCGCCAGCCGGAAACCGACGCCCGTGGCGGCGCCTGCGCCGGTATCGGCGAGCCGCAGGTCGTCCTCGACGGCGAGCGCCAGGACCTCGGCCGCGCCTCGCCGTTCCAGCTCGAACGCCAGGATGCCGTCCATGGTGCCGACGTCGACACAGCGCTTGCCCCAGACGTTCGGCCACGGCATGGCATCGAGCACCGGACGCAGGTCGAACCGGCCCCTGGTGGCCACACCAGGGGCGACGTCGATCGTGTCGTACCAGCACGGGTGGGCGTCGAGGCGACGTTGGACCTCCGCGGCGTCGATCATGTGCACGGTACCTCCATACGCGCCTGTGCTCCCTGGCCTGGGCCTGCCCCGCGACCGAAGCGTTCAGGGCAGGCGGCCGGGTCTGTGTTCGGATCAAAGGGCGGTCATCGACTACGCCGCGCTGAGCATTTGACCAGGGAGATCAGTTCTCACCTTCGAGCAATGGTGCGAACCGCGTTCGGCGTACGGCCGCGGTAACGTCGTCGAAGTTGCTGATGCGCTCGGCGAGGCGCCCCGCCCCCGTGGGTACGAGCTCGGTGGACGCGGGCGCTGAGCACGCCCCGAGCCATCCCATGACGGCATCCACCGTGGCCTGGTGGCGATCGGGCTGCTCCAAATCATCCTCGTAGGTCAGCTTCAACCACCGCCGAGCTGCCGCGGTGACCTCGTCGACGAAGCGGCTTGCCTGCTCGGAAAGGCCCATCATCGCGATGAGCTGGTCAGGCGCGACGGTCAGCGTCTCCGGACCGGAGGACGGCGAGTCGTTCCCGCGCCGCTGGTGGTAGTCGTCGCGTTGCATCGCCCACAGCCAAGACAAGGATTGACGCAGCACGTTCCGACGGGTGAGGCCGAGCAGCGCCCAGCCGTGCGCATCAAGCCGCGCGAGGAAGGCTGCGGGATCGCCAAGCCGTTGAATGCGGTCGAGCTGGCTGACGAGGACCTTGCAGCCATAGAAGTCGGCACCCGCGTGCACGGCCCGTCGTGCGCGCGCTTCCATGAATAACTTTGGGAAACGGACCTTTTGCCTGAGGATCTCGCCGTCGCAAACCATTCCGGGTTGGGACTGAAGGAGATCGACGAGCAATTCCGATCCGCACCGCCCGGGGCACACGATCACGAATCGCTTTCCCCTCGAACGTAGGGACGCTGCGGCAGGCGCGTACGCGCGCGCGCCCGAGAGCGCCTTCCTCAGTACCGACATTTGGCGATCGCCTCGAGTACAGCCAGCGTGAACTTGGTCGCGGGGTTCATCTTCGACGGCATCTTCCCCGAATAGAACACGTAGTTCTGATTTCTCCAGTCCGCCAAACTCAGAGACACGCCGAGCAGGCGATCGATGTCCCGTCCATATTCATAGAACACGAGATAGTCGTCGGACCGTTGTTCGTGATACGACGGCTCGAGAATGTGGAGGATCCTTTCACCGTCTCGCCGGGCGCGGCGTCGCGTCGTTCGGTTCCAGATCACTGGGGTCGTGAAGAGAACGAGACCATGCGGCTTGATCACCCGCCGGCATTCATCAGCCGCGAGCGTCGGGTTGTTGACATGCTCGACGGTCTCACTGTGTAGGAAGAGATCGAACGTGTCGCTTCGATAGGTCATGCCCTCGATGTTCTGTTGCCTGTCGGTGCCGTACTCGGCATAGGTGAGCTTCCGGAGTTGGGTGAGTGTCTGGTGGAGCTCATGGCAGGAGTTGAGCTCGCAGACCTGGAGCCCTTCGACGTTCGCGGCCGGCACCCACTCTTCGAGGGAGGCCGTCCCGAAGCCATATTTTGATTTCAGGATCGCGCGGGCGAGGCCTTGGGCACGTAAGTTCACACCGCAGTCAGGGCAGATCGACCCCTCACGCCGATTGAACTGCCGGGCGAGTCGATCGGAGATGCCCCATGTGCGCTGCAACGCCTGGTCGATTGGATGAATACGGCGGTAGGCCGATCTTCCGCCGCAGTTGTAGCAATACGCTCGCGTTCGTCGTTCCATCAAGGCATGGGTTGAGGAGTTCGGATTCCCTCCACCTAATAGGCGCGGTCAGGGAGTGGCACGAACATCTCGAACGGGTGGAAGAAGTCGGCGAGCCAGGCATCGTCCATCGTCCACCACTCTCTTTCTCCCGTGAGGTTCTGGAGCTGGGATCTGTATGCCGCGACGGCGCCACGTTTGCGTGCCAGGTATCCCTCTGTGCTGACGAGCTCGGGTCTGAGCACGATGGATGCTCGAAGAGATTGCCAGACAAGATGCCACGCAGCGGAAAGATCGCTCCGGGGCCTGGACCTGAGCACCCAGGGCCAGATCTTCCAGAAGTACACGGAGTACTGCAGGACGCGCCCACTCGGCCATTTGTTGAGCCTCCGCAGCGCTCTCGCCAGGGCGATGTGGTCTCCATGCCAGTCGGTGATCGAAGGAAGAAGCAGCTCGTCTGGTTGGAACTCATTGATGATCGCTGCCAACCGAACGCAGACCTCGTCTTCGAAATCTTCGAGATGCCCGTCCCTGTAGCCGAGAAATACAACGTCATCCTCGCCAAGCCCAAGCATGGTGCACGCGCTGAGGGCCTCGCTCTTGCGGATGGCTGCCAGCTGATCGCTTGACAGAACTGCCGATCTGCTCGAAGCACTCCCGTCGGTGAATACCACGAGCTTCACTGGGGTCCCCGCGTCCCGTTTTCGCATTATCGTGACGCCGCATCCCAATGTCTCGTCGTCGGGGTGTGGCGCCAAAACCAAACAGGAGCGTTGCGGAGAGATCGACGTCGTATCTTTGCCCTTGGCATAGAGGACTCGCCGCCCGAGTGACCGACTGAGCGTCTTCGTACTGGCGGCGCTCTTGGTTCGAAGTGCCGAGCGAGATGTAGAACCCATGATGGTAATCCGTTCCGTCCGGATTCTAGATCTCTGCAAGGAAGCGGCACCTCCTCGTCTTCACGAGCCTCTCGTTCGATCTCCTCGATTTTCGGCTCGCATGAATCATCGATGACCACACTGGTCCAGCCCTTCCGGCAAACTCACGCGGCCCGTTAGTGTGTGCTGAGCGCGATGACCGCCGACGCGACGCCAGCCATCCGCGATGCCTACCTCGACCTCCTCAAGCGGTCGTTGCTGGGGCTGACGGTCGGACCGACGACGCTCTACGTTCCTTTGGAACCCGCCGCCGGCGCGATCCGAACCTGGATTATCCGTGCACTGCGACGGCGGGCCGGTGCGGTGCTGACCAAGCCGGTGGAGTACGACCTCTCGGCAAACACGGAGGGCACGATTTCAGTGTGGGGTCTTCCGCCGTGGCCCAAGACGATGGTGGGTTCGGTGCGTCTCAACAACGTCGAGGAATGCATTCGCAGTGTGCTCGAGGCCGGGGTCCCGGGCGACCTGATCGAAACCGGGGTGTGGCGGGGTGGGACAGCGATCTTCATGCGGGGAGTCCTGCACGCGTACGGCGTCACCGACCGCAAGGTCTACGTCGCCGACTCCTTTGCCGGTCTTCCGCCGCCCGACGTGGAGAAGTATCCGGCCGACGAGGGGCTGAACCTCCATTTGTGGCCGGGCCTGGTCGTGAGCCTCGAAGAAGTCAAGGCGAACTTCGCTCGCTACGGCTTGCTGGACGAGCACGTGACGTTCGTCCAAGGCTGGTTTCGCGACACCCTGCCGACCCTTCGGGACCACACGTGGTCGGTGCTCCGCCTCGACGGTGATCTCTACGAGTCGACAATGGACGCGCTCGACAACCTGTATCCGGGCCTGGCGCCGGGGGGCTGGGTCATCGTCGATGATTACGAGATTCCGGCCTGCGCGCAGGCGGTCAACGACTACCGGCAGCGAGAAGGGATCACCGAGCCGATCGGCCACGTTGACTGGACCGGGATCTGCTGGCAGAAGCAAGGCTGAGGGCCCGCCGCCGCAACCGAGCCCAGAGACCGGGAGGTCTCGTCTGTCCGGTCGCGGGATCGATTCCCGCCATCCGCTGCCAGTCGTCACCCCACTTGCGCCGAAGACCGTCCATCAGCACCGGATAACCGCGCGCCGCGTACTCCTCGAGTCCACCCTCGAACACCGTCTTTCCCGTGATCGACTTCTCATGGTGCAGGTAGGCCAGCCCGGTGATCACGACGTCGAGTTGGGCCGCGCGGGCTCGCAAGCCGTAATCGATGTCGGCTCCCCACCCGATCGGCGCGAACGTTTCGGCATCGAGCATGCCGATTGACTCGATCGTCGATGCCGGGACGAACATGCACGTGCCGTCGACGAACGGCACCTTGAAGTGGATCGATCGGGGTCGGTACTGCGCGACGGGGGGCGTTCGGCGTGGACGTTGATGGAGCCAATAGCAGTCGTACCACGGGGCCACCAGGCCCGCTCCCGTCTGACGCCAGCAGCTGAGCAGACCCGCGACAAAGCCCGCGCAAAGGCGCGTGTCGTTGTTGAGCCAGACGAAACCGGCGTGCTCGGGTCGCCCGCGTTCGCGCGTGCCGAAATTCGTCCCGCCCGCCCAGCCCAGATTGGAGCCGGGCCGAAGGACCTCCTCGTTGCTGATCGCCGGGTAGTCGCCGCGATTGTCGACGACCACGACGTCGGCCACGTCCGACTCCCGATCGAGATCGGCGATCAGCTCGTGGGTCATCTCGTGGTGACCGTGCACCGGTACGACGACGAGAACCCTGTCGGCGCGGGCGGTGCGCCGCTTCAAGAGATGCTCCCGCGCCGGGCGCGGACCGCTTGGAGGCGCACGTAGGCCGGAAGCTGCAGTGCTTTCGGAAGCCGCCGGATCACCCGAGTCGCGGGGGTTCGCTCCAGCAGCGGTTCGTCGCGCCACGGTGTCATCGCCAAGATCTGCCGGTAGCGCTCGCGGAAGGGGTGTTGGCAGAGGTAATGCCACGGTTTTACGACGCTCGGCCCCTCGAAGTGAAGGATGGCGGGGTTTGACACCGCTTCACGAAGTGCGTCTTCCCCGAAGACCTGTCGCGCCCAGGGCGCCCAGAACCACAGACTGTTCTGGGCGTTCCACCGCGGCTCGAGCGGATGCCAGCGGTCGAACACGACGTTGAGCGCGTCCTGATCGAACCACTCAAGCTCGTCACGTCTGGCGGCCACGTAGCTCATGATCCGGTCGAGACTGCTCTCCTCGCGCATGAGGGCCAGGTTCATGACGAGGACCCCCGCGTTGAAATAGCGCTTTGGATCGGTGATGCCGAGCTCGGAGAGGCGCGGCTGCTTGTCGGGCTCTACGACGTCGGAGACGGCAGCCAGCGCTGCGTCGCCGAGCGACGTCGTCCACAACGGGCCCACGGAATCGACAGTGAGCGTGTCTGCGTCGAGGTACAAGATCCGATCGTGCTGCGAGAGCATCTCGGGGAGGAAGATGCGGATCCAACTCGTACGTCCGCCGAGCGCCGGTCCCTTCGATGGCAGCGCAGCCAGCCGCTCGCTGTCGACGGTGTGGTACGAGATCTCACCGTTGTGGCCGCGCACCATGGTGGCCAAAAGATGCCGCGCGTCGTCGGAGAGATCGCCTTCGTGGAGGATGTGGACGTGCACGCGGCTCTCGCCCGTCGACTGCTGGCACGACAGTGCCGCGGCCGCGCACCACGGCAGGTACGCCATGTCGGTCGCCAGCGCGACGTGCACGACCGGCTCAGGCATCACGCCCGATGGAACAGCAGGAACTGGTCTTGTACCCGTACCAACTCCTGCACAGCCGCGTCCGCGATCACGGGCTCACACACCGACCGCCGGTACCCAGCGGCTTCAAGCAGCGGGCGAAAGTCCCGCCTGGTCCCGTCACTCTCGAACGCGAGAAGCTCGTCACGATCATTCGGAACGATGAGGAGGTTGGGCACGCGGAGTCGCTCGAGCCAGTCGAGCCACCACGAGATCGCGTCGTAGGTGCACTCGGAGAAGCTGTGGATGTTGAGCGCAAGGTCGAACCGTCCACGTTGCAAGGCACCATCCAGCTCGTGGAGCGGCACCACCCGAGCCGGGGGCATGCAGCCGCGGTGGCGCAGGTAGTACTCGCAGACGAACGTGGACTCGGGGATGGCATCGACGCAGCAGTAGTCGTCGACGTCTGACGCGGCCCGGACCATGCGGTGGGCAGTCCGGCCGTACCCTGCACCGATGTCGAGCACGCGCAGACGCGGCCGGTCGAGGATTCCGAGATGCCGATCGAGAAAGAGGATCTCGTTGACGGAGTCCAGGAGGTCGCGGCTGACCCGGGGGTAGCCGGGGTATTGGAACGTCCAGCACCCGAAGGCACCGTCCTCGCCCAGGTGTTCCAGCAGGTTTCGCGAATCTCGGCTGCGAACGTACTCCGCGAAGATGAAGTATTTGAGCTCCACCGAGCGTGGCCACTCGCGGTGGTTCCACACGTCGCGGTAGTTCCACACGTACGGGTTCTCGCCGCGAAAGTACCGGAGGTCAAGTTCGCTCCCGATGAGGTGGTCGTTCCACACCGACGGAACCGTCACTGGCAGGCCGGAGCTCGCATACGCCTTCCGCAACGCAAGCAGATGGGCGCTCGAGTCCGACAGCTCCACGTCGGCATCCGGCGGGAGCGTCACGGTGTCGTCGTACGCCTGGGTGAGCATCCTCCGTTCCGCGCGCGTCGTGTGTTGGAGCATGAAGTCGATCCAGTACTCAAGCTCGGCTCGCTGCGATCCTTCGACGACTCGCTTGAGCCTGCGCCAGCCGTTCGTGCCCAGGCGTCTCAGCAGGGGCCGGCGTGCAAGCATCCGTCGAAGAGACGTGGACGTGCCGTCGGCCTGGCTCTCGCGTCGGCCGTAGGTCATGTCACGCTTCGATCGACGACGAGCAGCTGGCTACCGGCGGGCCTTGGTGCAGCGCACAGCACGATCGTACCGGTGCACGCCTCAGCCGAGTCGCGCGTCATCGGGGCTCTGCCTCCAACACGATCGCCTGGCTGAACCGATGCAGCGGTCCGACCCCGACGACCGCACTGGCGATGCGGCTCTTCCAACCACGATTCCAGCCGACCGCGTGACGGGCGCGAACCCGGAACGCGGGCCGAACGAGGTGATCGAACTCCCTCCACGTGTACTCACGCAGGTGGCTGGTCGAACGAAAGTAGGCGCGCGCCGGCCTGTTCAGGCCGCGGAGGCGATCATCGAGCCTCGCCCTTGCGACCGAGGGATTGCCGCGATTGGCAGTGGCGAGCACCGCGAGTCCACCAGGCCGCAGGACGCGTGCGAGCTCGCCTACACCCGCTTTATCGTCCGCCAGCCGCTGGAGGGTCCCGTCAGATGCCACCGCGTCGAATGCACGGCTGCGGAATGGGAGCCACTGGGCGTGCGCCGCGACACCAATCACTCGCGCGCCTCGCCGGCTCGCCGCTTTGCTTGCATCTCGGACCGCGCGCCAGTCGATGTCGACTGCAACGACCGTACGGTCGGGGTCCCGGGCCAGGGCCGCTGAGAGCGTTGGGTTCGAGCCGCAGCCGGCGTCGAGCACGAGACCCTGGACCCCATCGAGTAGCTGGGCGATGACTCGGCGCGCTTCCGGCGGTGACGACGCGTCGGCCGCGACTGCGCCGTGGGTTCCAGGCGCACGGGGGAGACCGAGCTTCCGGTCCGCGGGACGACCGTGCGTGAATCCTTCAGCCGCGGCGACGTGCCACTCCTCCAGCACGTCGGCAAGATGGTCGACGTCGAGCTCGTCGGCGGTCCGAAGACCGCCGAGCACGACTCGCTGACGCAGCTCGCGGTCGGCGTGCAGACGACAGACAGCAGCAGCGAGGGCAACCGCGTCCCCGGCGGGAAACAGCACGCAGTTGTAGCCATCGCGCAGGATCTCACCGGATCCGCCGACACCGGTCGCCACGACTGGCGTCCCGCACGCCATCGCCTCGATCGGGACCAGGCCGAAGGACTCCTTCAACTCGCTCGGGAAGACCAGGACGTCGGCAGCCTCATAGCGGGCGGCGAGCTCGTCACGTTCCAGCGAGCCGAACGTCACCCTCTCGGTCACGCCGAGCGCGTCGGCGAGGGCCGTGAGGCGCTTGCGCTCCCTCACTCCTCCGCGCCCGTAACATGCGAGCGTCGTCTGCGGCGGCAAACGTTGGAGGGCGCGCAGCAGGGTGTCGACCCCCTTCGATGCATCGAGACGCCCGACGTAGAGGAGGCGCCATCCCGAGGGCCGGTCCGGCTGAGCGACGTGGGCCGGGAAGTGACCGCGCTCGATGCCGCTGTAGACGACGGTCGAGTGCGGGTACGACCACGGTTCCTCGGCAAGGGCGCGGCTGCGAGTGAATTCGCTCACGAAGCAGAACGCCCCGCTCTCTCCAAAGTCACCGACGATGGTGGCCAGGCCGGTGGCGGCTTCGACGACGCGCCCGGCCAAGGATCGCAGCGCGCCGCCATTGAACAGCGATGTCCAGGGGTCGAACCTCTCGGCATATACAGGCCAGTTGTCGCACACGACGTACACGACCGGGACCCGGTGCTCCATGAGTTGACGGATGAGGCTCACCGAGATCGCCAGCATGTGCCAGACGGAGACGACGTCGGGATCGTGCTCCGCCAGGTGTCGCTCCAACGTCAGGCGGTTGTGCCGCTCGATCGCGACCCGTTCCCGTAGCGACGGTCGCCAGCCGCTCGCTTCCAGAAAATGCGGCCGAAGCTCGCGGTACACGAGGGCCTCGTGGCTCGAATCCGGACGCCTCGCACCCGCCAGACGCTCGTCGCCGCACAAGATGCGAACCTCGTGACCGCGTTCGAGGAGCCGCGTCATCACGTCGAAGCAGGACAGCTCGTAGCCCCCGTAATGGTGGGGGGGATACCAGCTTGTGATCGTCAGGATGCGGGTCATGGTCGCGAGCGCACCGTACGGCCGTGTGGGAAAGCGTCACTCTATGAGCCCACGAGCGTTCACGCCTAAACGAAGGTCTCGATGATGCAGCATGGGGACGCGTGAACGAGATTCGCCCCGCACACGCACCCGATGGTGCTCCAGCGAGCGATTGACGACCGAGACCCGTTTGCGATACTTCGCCGATGCGCGCCGCTGAGCATCGCCTCGCCGCCAGGCTCCAGCGCTGGCCCCGGCTCTACCGCCTCGCCCGGAGCGCACGGACGGCGCTCGGCAACCGGCTGCCCGTCCGGGAGCTCCCGGGCCTGGGGCCGGTGCACCCCAACGACCCGATGCTCGCCGGCCACGGGCCGGGAGCCGTCGACCAATACCGCCGGGCCGGCGCGCACGCCGCCGAGCTCTGCGCCGCGGCTCTCGCTGCCGACGATCGAGGATCGGCCCCGGGCACGATCCTCGACCTCGGCTGCGGCCACGGTCGTTGCCTGCGGTTCCTTCGCAGGCGCTGGCCCGACGCTCGCCTCGTCGCCGCCGATGTCGATGCGGCCGCGGTTCGCTTCTGCGCCCAGACTTTCGACACCGAGGGCGTAGTGCTGCCGACGGACCGCCGTCAGGTGCCACCCGGCCCGTTCGACCTCGTGTGGGTCGGCTCCCGGTTCACCCACCTGCCGCTCGACGCCGCCGGGACGCTGCTCGCCGCGATCCGGGCCGAGCTCGGCCCGGCTGGCGTGGCCGTGGTGACGACCCACGCCCTCTACACCGTCGACAACCTGGTTGTGGCTCCGGACGAACGGCGCGCGGTCGTCGCCGCGCTCGGTCGGGATGGGTTCGCCTTTAAGGCCTACCGGGGCGAGATCAGCTACGGGCTGGCGTGGTTCGAGCCGGCCCGGTTCCGCGCACTCGCCGAGGCGGTCGGTCTGCGGGTGCTCCAGCAAAAGGACCGAACCTGGGTCGGGTTCCAGGACGTGTGGGTGCTCGATCTCCCCGCCTGAGGGCTCAGGGCGCGTTGGAACGCCTACCCTCCATGCGCGTGACGTCGCCACTGCGAACGGCCCGCCGCGGCGCGCTCGCACACTGGCCCTGGCTCGTGCCCGTCATGGTTGGGACGTTCATCTACTTGACGCGTGGCTCCTTCCTCGAGCGTGCCGTATCCGGGCTCCTCGCGTTCACCGTGGTGCTGATCGCGTCCCGCCGTCCCGACCGCAGCCTCCTGATCCTCATCGTCGGGCTTCCCTTCCAGGGCTTCGTACTCGCACAGCTCTACGCGTGGGGTCTACCCGCCGCACTCGTACGTCCCCTGAGCGCGTGGAAGGAGACGCTGGCGCTCGGGGTGGTCGTCGCCGGTGTGCGCGGGTTCCGGACCAGCGGTCGGCGCCTCGACCGGCTCGACCTCCTCGGACTCGCGTACGTGGGGATCATCGGAGCCTACGCGCTCCTGCCAGAGCTCTTCGCCCCCGGAGCACCGACGGGCACGAACGTGAGATCCCTCGGCTTCCGCGCGACCGCCGGCTTCGTCATACTGCTGCTCGCGGCCCGCCACGCCCGCCTGCCCCACGACTTCGCGACGCGGGCAGCGCGCGTCGTCATGATCGTGGGGAGTGTTGTGGCCGCGGTCGCCGTCTACGAATACTTCTTCTCGGACTCGTGGAACAGCTTCGTCGTCGACCGCGTCCAGTACATCCGCTACCAGGTCGACATCCTCGACGTGCGCCCCTTCCACTTCACCGACATCCGCCGCTACGGCCACATCGGAGGTCGAGAAGTCGTACGGGTAGGGTCGGTCTTCGTCGACCACATACCCTTCGCCTTCTACCTCTTGCTGCCGTTCGCGGTGGCCGTCGAACGCACCTTGCGTGCCGGGCTGCGAAGCGGCGCCGGTGCCGCGCTCCTCTTGACCGCGACGGCACTGCTGCTCACGCAAACGCGGTCGGCGCTCATCGGCGCGCTCGCGATCGCGTTCCTTGCCGCGAGCCCTGGGGCCGGTCGCAGAACGAACCGACGCGTTCAGTTCGGCCTCATCTTCGCGGCCGGCCTCATCCTCGCCCTACCCGCCGCCAGTGCCACCGGGCTGAGCGAGCGAGCCGCCACGGCGGCATCGGGTGAGGAGGAGTCGGCGATCGATCACGTGGAGTCGTTCTGGAAGGGTGTGCACGCGATCAGCGCGGAGCCGCTGGGTGACGGGCTGGGAACATCGGCCGGCGTCGGTCAACGATTCGCGCCAGGGCAGACGACGGTCAGTGAGAACAACTATCTCCAGGTGGGCATAGAGACGGGGGTGATCTCGATGGCGGTCTTCCTCGTGCTAACGGTTGCAATGATTCGGCACCTCCACAGAGCAGCCCGGGCTGTCGCCGACCTCGGGAGCTCGGCCGCCCGCAGCGCGGGCATCGGTCTGGCCATCGGTGCGCTTTTCCTGCAGATGTGGAACCACTTCGCCGTCGCATGGACCTTCTGGGCCATCGCCGGCGCCGCGATCGGGATAGCCAATCGCCGCCGGTTGGAAGCTGTGGCCGAGGCGTGAGGGTCGGGTTCGACGTCACCGCCCTTCTTGCCGGCACAACCGGCGTCGCCCGCTACGTGCACGAGCTGGCCACCGCACTCGAGCAACAGGGCATCGAACTGCGCCGCTTCGCAATCGGCCGGGGAAGTCACGGCGCCGAGGTCGGCGCGGACGGCGTCCGGCGGATCCCAATCCCCCTGCGCGTGGTGCACCTGAGCTGGGCCCTGGTCCGGGAGCCGTCGGCCGAGCGGCTCGCTCCCGGCTGCGACGTAGTGCACACTCCTGACCTCGTACCGCCTCCCACCCGTCGCCCGCTCGTGCTGACCGTCCACGATCTCGCCGCCGTCGAGCGGCCCGAGCTCCACCCACGGCGAGCCGTCCAGATCCAACGAAGGCAGCTCGCCGTCGCCCGCGACCGTGCTGACGTGGTGATGAGCGACTCCCACGCGACCGCCGACGCGCTGCGCTCGCGGGGTGTCGACGGGGATCGCATCGTCGTCGCGCCGAACGGCGTGACCGCCTTTCCGGCGGCCGACGCCTCGATGGTGCCGGACGACCCGTACCTCCTGGCGGTCGGGGCGCTGACGCCCCGAAAGAACCTGGAAGGGCTCGTCGCCGCCTTCGCGCGCGCCTCACTCCCCGACGGCCTCCGACTCGTCCTCGCCGGTCCGCCCGGCTGGGGGGCGCACACGGTGCTCGCCGCGATCGAACGGCACCGGGTCTCGGACCGCGTGATCCGCACCGGATCGGTCACGGACGCGCAGCTCGCCGGTCTCTACCAGGGGTGCCTGGCGGTGTGCGTCCCGAGCCGGGCCGAGGGGTTCGGCCTACCCGTGATCGAAGCCGGTGCCGCCGGCGCCCCGGTCCTCGCCAGCGATCTTGCGGTCTTTCGAGAGGTCGGCGAAGGGGTCGCGCTGCACGTACCGCCCGCTGACGAGCAAGCGTGGGCCGCTGCGCTCGAGCGCATCGTGACCGACGAGGACCTGCGGCGGGAAGCGGCTGCACGCGGGCGTAGCTTCGCCCGCCGCTTCACGTGGGAGCGAACGGCCGCGATCACCGCGTCCGCCTACGAGCGCGCCCGAGAGGCGGCCTGAGCCGAATGCCGGGGGGTAGACAGGAACGCTGGGGGGTGCGCTTCCCCTCGGGCGCAACCTCCTACTCCGGTCGCGCGCTGGCTGCGTGACGAAAGACCTCGGCGTGGACGTTCGCACAGCTCTCCCAGGAGAACCGGCGGGCGTGTTCCACTCCGCGAGCCGATACCTCTTCCCAGGTTGTGGGGTCCTCGAGTAGTCGGCGTAGCGCAGCCACCATTGCGGGCACGTCGCCGTCGGGAGTGAGCACACCCCCACCGCCGACCACTTCGACGAGCGCACTGTTCGCGAAGGCGATCACGGGCGTCCCGCACGCCATGGCTTCGAGCGCCGGCAGGCAGAATCCTTCGTAGCGGCTCGTGACGATGAGTGCGTCGGCCTGCTGGTACAGGGCGACCAGGTCGCGCACGAAGCCGACCAGGTCGATGCGATCACCTCTGGGGGCCGCCGCGATCAGGCCGCGGACGGTCGGCTCGTGCCACGGCGCGAGGAAGCCTCCCATCGCCAGCCGGTGTGGGAGACCCGCTTCGGCGATCCCTCCGGCTACGGCAAAGGCTTGGGCAAAGCCCTTGTGCGGTCCGTATTCGCCGACGTAGAGGATTCTCGGAGGGTCGGTCCGGACCCGGTCGACCGGGGGGCAGAACTCGGATCCGACGCCGAGGTGCGCAACATGGACGCGACCCGGGTCCAGGCCGAGGACACGCATCGCGTCTGCCGCCGTACTGTGGGAATCGGTGATCACGGCAGCGGCGGATCGCAGGCGCGGCCCTACTCGGCGCCATCTTTTCGCCGTCTGCTCGAAGGAGGGGACCGGAACGACCATCGGAATGAGATCGTGCAGCGTCTGCACCCACGGCCGGGGGCTGCGGCGAGGCGGATTGTCGGCCGGACTGAAGACGATGTCGGCTGCCGCCGCCCTGGCGCCACGGCCGAGGGTCAAAGGGAGAAGGAGATCGTGCTCTCGTTGCGCGAACCGATTCGGGGCCGGCCGCCAGATCCGCCGCGGGAGCACGCCCTCGGGCAACGACGTTCCGCCTGTCGCCAACGCGACGACTCGCAAGTCCGGCTCGCGAGCGAGGCGAGGAAGGAGATTGCGGAGATAGGTCCCGATCCCGCGGTTCGACGAGAATCCACCGAGATGCCAGGCGTCGACAAGAACGGTCGTGGCCATTCGAGGACCGTAGCGGTGCAACCCACACCGCGAGGCCCGGAGCGGCGACCGGGTCGATCCGCGCGATGGTGAAGCGTCGTCGAGGAAGCCGTCTCGGGAGGGGAACGTTCGTTGAGCCGCCTACGCGTAGCCCTGGACGCCCGTCGCCTCCAGGACCGTCCCCTTCGGGGCGTCGGCCGGAGCCTCGACAGCGTCCTCGGTCTCCTCGCCTCCGAGATGGACCTCGTGCTCCTCACCGACGCTCGCCGGCCCCCGGTTCCCTCTGAGCTGCAACAGCAACCCCTCCGTCCTCCTCCGAACGCCCCCGGATCGTTCTGGCTTCAGTGGAACGTGTCTCGATGGCTACGCGAGTTCCACGGCGTCTTCCACGGAACGTTCAACGCGATCCCCTGGCGAACACCCGTGCCCTCGGTCGTGACGATCCACGATCTGAGCTTCGAGCTCCACCCGGAGGACTTCGGTATCGCGAAGCGATGGGTGTTCCGCCGTCAAGCCCGGCACGCCGTGAAGACCGCCGGTAGGACCGTGGTCGACTGCGAGCATGCTCGCAGCGAGGTCATCGGTCATTACGGGTTGGCACCAGAGCGGGTGGTGGTCGCGCCGCTGTCGTTCAGCCCGGCCTTCCACCCCGGACGTGCCCGCTTCGCCGCCGCGGTGCTGGAGCGCTTGGGCGTTTCCAGGCGCTACCTCGTCGCCCTGGGCGGCGCCCGCCGCCGCGGGCTTGAAGTCGCAGTCGCCGCTTGGCGCCGCGTCCGCAGCTCGGGCTTCGATATCGATCTCGTCGTCGTAGGCACTGAGCGCCTCGCTCCTGAGCCCGGCCTGACGGTCGCAGGGGTGCTGTCGGACGAAGAATGGTCGGCAGTCTTCGCGGGAGCAGCGGCGTTCTGCTACCCGACCCGTTTCGAGGGCTTCGGTCTGCCGGCACTCGAAGCCCTGGCGAGCGGGACACCGGTTGTCTGCGCGCCGGTCGGACCGCTCCCCGAGGTGCTCGGCGACGCGGCAGAGTGGTGCGAGGCTCCGACGGAAAGCGCCATCTTCGAGGGATTGCGGCGGGTCCTCGGCGACCCCGACCACGCAGCCGGGCTCCGGCAGCGCGGCCTTACCCGTGCGCAGGAGCGCGGGGGATGGGAGGAGTGCGCGACCCAGCTGATCCTTGCGTACCGACAGGCAGCCGCAGGCTGACGTGGCAGCCTCCCGTCCCATCCAGCCCCACGAAGAAGTGCTGGTCGCGTTGCCCGACGGTCGGTCCGTGCCCGCCGAGATCATCGACGTGACGCAACGGAACTGGGCGAGAACGGCATCCGGGCGCGGGCCAACCGGCGAGCGGCTGTTCCTGAAACAGTTCATCGGCCGAGACGGGATCGCCCGGCGCATCCTGTACGACGACGAGCGCAGCGGCATGGAGCTCGCGCGGCGGTGCTTCAAGGAGCAGGTCACCATTCCCCGTACGATCGGGCACTGCGACGAACAGCTGATCACGTGTTACGAGCATCTCGACTTCGTGACCGTGGAGGCCGACCTCCGGCGGAACGCCAGCTCTCTCACGGCTCGGTGGGCGCCCGTCTGCGAGCACCTCGGACGACTCGTCGACGCCACGGCCGACCCGAGCACGGTGGATCGGTGCGGTGCCCTTCCCGTCAAGGAACGCCGGTACGCCTCGGGTCGCCGAGCCGTGAACTTCAAGGGGTTCGAGATCCGGAACCTGGCGGTGCTCGAGCGGGCCCGACCGGATCACGAACGTCCGGGGCTCGCTGCATTCGACATGGGCCGCCCGTACCTCGGCCCCGTCGAGGAGGTGGCGGCCCGCCTGCTGGTTTCTGCGCTCCTACTCAACTGGGGATTCCCGGTGTCGCGCTTCGTGCAGGGGCCACCGGCTCAGCTAGCCGACACGCTCGCATCGAACTTGTCGCCATGGCTGCATCCCACCGCAGTGCGGGATGAGCTCGAACGCGAAGCGCGTGCCCGGCGGACCGTGACCAGATTCGGGTCCTTGTGGCTCCAGGCCACGAAGACCAGTGGCTTTGCAACGATAGGTTCTTGGTACCTCCGCCGCGCGAGACGATGGTGTCGTGACCGTGGACTCGCTTGACGAGAGCTCCTACGAGCAGCTCACCCGCTCGCACTACCGGGATCCGGCGGTCGCCCGGCGCTACGCGCACCGGCAATCGCTCGTCCGGTCTCCGGCGGAGTGGCTGGTCGGGCGACTGGAGCGCTGGCACGTCCGGCGCGCTCTCCGCCGGCTCAGGTTGCCCGCTGGTCCACAGATCCTCGACTCACCAGCGGGTTCCGGAAAGCTCCAACCGCTCCTGATCGGTATGTCGGCCTTCTACTGTGCCGCCGACGTGTCACCGGCCATGCTGTCCTTCGGACGGCCATCGGCCACGGTGGTCGCCGACGCGGCCCAGCTGCCGTTCCGATCCGGCGCCTTCGACGCCACGGTGTGCCTGCGACTGCTCCACCGGGTCCCGCGGACCGTACTCGACGCGATGCTGAGCGAGGCCACCCGCGTCTCGACGCAAGGCGTGGTCTTCTCCTACACCGGACGCGCCCGGTCGGGGGGCCTCCATCGCCTGATCCAGCGCGTCACCGGCCGGAGCGGCCAGCGCCTCCTCCAGCTCTCGCCGGGCGAGATCGAGGAACTGACTGGGACGCGGGGGGAGCGGATGCTGCGCGACCGGTCGATCTCGTTCGGGTTGACGGCGGAACGCGTGGCCGTCGTGGCTTGTGCGACGGGCGATCACGCATGAGAGCGTCCATCGCCATCCTGTCATGGAACGCCGCCCGCATGATCAGGCGAGCCGCGCAGTCCGCACTCGAGCAGACACATCCGGACGTGGATGTGATCGTGTTGGACAATGGTTCGACCGATGGCACGGTCGACCTCCTCCCTGCCCTGGAGGGACTCGGTTGCCGCATCGTGCGGAGCTCCACCAACCTCGGATACGCGGAGGGAATGAACGCCGCCTATCGAGCATCGGAGGGAGACGTCTTCGTAGCGATGAACTGCGATGCGGTGCTCCACCCCGAGTTCGTCGCCAACGCCGTCAAGCTGCTGGACGATCGACCCGAAGTCGGCATTGTCGGCGCGCTCGTCTACCGCCTCGAAGGGCACGACTCCCCGTGGCATGCAACCCCGGCTTCGAGACCGCCGATCGACGGCTTCGTCGTCGGGCTAGGACCCACGATGCGCACCCGACTCGTCGCCGGCCCCAGCCACACCGCGTCGTCGTTCAAGGCCAACGGGGCGTGCCCGGTGCTGCGCCGCTCGGCGGTCGAGCAGATCCACGCGGCGTATGGCACCGGTCCGTTCGACCCCGTGTTCGACACGTACGGGGAGGACGTCGACCTCGCGTTCAAGGCGTGGGCGCTCGGCTGGGAGACGGTCGCGAGCGCGGCGGTCGTCGCCGCCCATGAGCGGTCATACGGAACGGCGCCGCGTGTATACGACCGGCGGGGGCGGCTCCGGGTCAACTCGATAGCGGCCCGTCATCTGAACGCCTGGCGGCACCTCCCCATGTCAATGCTGCCGGGCACGGTAACGCTGCTCATCGCCGGCGACATGGGGCTCACCGCTCGTCAACTCATCCGAGGAGAAGCCGACATCGTCCGCGACGTGGGGCGCGCCTGGGCGCGGGTGTGGCGAAACCGAAGAGACCTTCGCCGGTTCCGCCGGCTCCACCCGCCTCCTTCTCCGCGGTTGGTTCGCGCTCGGATGCAGGCGCGGCATCCGAGTGTCTCGCTCGTCGCGGAGGCAGATCGTTTCGGAAAAACGACTCGGTGACCGCGCGCGTCCTCCACGTCGTGGAGGCGATCGAAGGCGGCGTCGCCCGGCATGTGCGTGACGTTGTAGGCCGCGTCGACGCCGAGCACATCGTCGTCTTGCCACCCGAGCGGGTTGGCGGGTTCACCGACACTCCCGCAGTCGAGGCTATGGCGGAGGCGGGAGCGGAGATCCACGTGGTGCCGATGCGGCGATCGGCCGTCGATCCCCGAAACATCGCCGCCGTGCCACGCATCCGTGGTGTCATCCGTCGAGCTCGACCTCACGTCGTCCACGGGCACGCGTCCATCGGTGGCGCGGCTGCCCGCATCGCTGCGACCGGAAGTGGCGCGGCGCGCGTCTATACCCCGAACGGGCTGCTGCCGTCTCGGGCTGCGCTCGCGGCCGAGCGCGCCCTCGGCCGTCTCACGGATCGGTTCGTCGCCGTCTCCCCGACCGAGGCTGAACAGGTGAGCCGTCTCCGTCTCGTTCCCCGGGAACGCATCGAGATAATCCCCAATGGCATCGAGCTCGACGTGCCGGGCCCGCCGACCGCCGACCTGCGGGCGGAGCTCGGCGTCGACCCGACCACACCGCTCGTCGGCACCGTCGGACGCGTCGCGGCACAGAAGGCACCCGAGGTCTTCGTGCGGGCCTGCGCGCGCGTCTCGGTCACCGTGCCGGAGGCGCGCTTCGTCATGGTGGGTGACGGTCCGCTCGCCGACCTCGTCTCCACCGAGGTGCGAACGAACGGGCTCCAGGGTCGGTTCCTGCACGTCCGAGGTCTCCACGGAGCGGCCACCGTCATGGGTCAGTTGGACGTCTTCGTCCTCGCGTCCCGCTACGAAGGTGGCCCCTACGCGCCGCTCGAGGCCATGCGGGCCGGAACCCCTGTCGTCCTCACCGACGTCGTCGGCAATCGGGACACCATCGCGGACGGCGTCTCCGGGCTGCTCGTCCCGCCCGACGATCCCGGCCCCCTCGCCGCCGCGGTAGAGCGCCTTCTCGGCGATCCCGGGCTCCGGGAGCGCCTCGGCGCCGCCGGACGGGCCCGCTTCGCCTCCCGGTACGACGTCGGCCGTATGGCCGACCGGCTGGAGGCGCTCTACCGGGCCCTCGTCTCCACCTGAGCGAAATGCCGTGACTATGAGCAACTATGAGCAATAAGACAGATTCTTCGTTTCCCTTGCCTCGCCGGGGGGTATAGGCGGGTATAGACGGGTATAGGGGCGACGCGAGGGGCGAGGAGGCATGGGGCGGCACCTCCTGAGCGGCGAGCGACTCCCGTCGAGTGAGCCGAGGCGGCGGCGGTCCCTCCGCCCACCGCGCCTGATCTCCCGCGTGGTGGCATTCGCGTTGGCGCCCCCGTGTCGCGACCCCGAACGCATCGTGGCCTGCACGGCCGACCTCGTGGCGCTCGCGGCCACCATCGCCGTCAACCGGTCCTCGCCCTGGCTTGGCGTCGGCTTCGCGCTGCTGTGCTTCCTCGCGCTCGCCGAGACCCGCGAGTCCCGACTCAAGCCGTCGGTGCTGGAGGCAGCACCCGTCATCACCACTCGGGTGGGCGTCTCCGCGGTTGTGCTCACACCGATTGCGGCCGCGCTCGACGGCGCCGGCGCCCTCGCCTGGCAGGTGCTGGCCTCGCTCGGCGCCGTTCTGATGCTGCGAGAAGTCGCGTACGTCGGCGTTCGTACCGGGCGCCGGCGCCAGTGGCTACGCCGCCCCGTCCACCTGATCGGTAGCGCGCACGACACGAGCCGGATCACGCGCCTCTTCGGCGACCACCCCGAGCTCGGCATCGACGTGATCCGGGCGAGCCTGGACGTCGACGATCACGTCGCGACGAACCCGAGCACGACCACCTACATCGTCATGGCCTCAGGCGGGCGGCGCGAGGAGAATCTCGTGCAGGCACTGCGACAGTCGATCACGACCGGAGTCCGCGTCTACGTCGTACCTCCGTGCGCCGCGCTCCTGCCGACGTCCCGCGACGTCGAGATCGTCCGGGGCATTCCGTTCATTCGTCTCCGCGTGTACCCCCGCCACAGCATCGCCTGGTACTGCAAACGGATCTTCGACGTGAGCGTTGCCGCCGTCGGTCTCGTCGTGATGTCACCCGTCCTCCTCGCGACAGCGATCGGGGTCAGGTTGAGCAGCCCGGGCCCGATCCTCTTCCGCCAGACCCGAGTCGGTCCGAACGGCCGCGCTATCACCATGTACAAGTTCCGCACGTTCCCCGTTGATCACATCGACGAGACCTTCTCTCTCGAGCACGACGAGTGCCCTCTCGCCTTCGGCAGGTTTCTTCGCCGTACGAGCATCGACGAGCTTCCTCAGCTTTTCAACGTGCTGCGGGGTGACATGTCGATCGTGGGGCCGCGGCCCGAGCGTCCCTACTTCGCCGAACCGCTGGCGCAAGCCGTTCCCGATTACGAGGATCGCCACCGGGTCCCCGGAGGCATCACGGGGGCTGCTCAGGTCAACGGCCTGTGGGGGAACAGCTCGCTCGAGGATCGGGTCCGTCTCGACAACCGCTACATCGACGACTGGTCGCTGTGGCGCGACGCCGTGATCCTGGCGCGCACACCGGGCGCCGTCATCCGAAAGGCCGGCCTCGTCCGGCGCGACCAGCGGGAACGAGTCGCGATCATCCCTCAGGCTGCTGCTCTCGAGGCCGCTTCTCTCGAGGCCGCTCCTCTCGGTCCGCCGGTCGAGATCGATCTTCGAGACGACAGCCGAGTGTCGGCGGCTGCCGACGGTGACGGCTAGTCAACCTCGAGGACGTCCGAGCCGGCGCCATCATCACGGGAGCGGCAGGCGGACGGTGAAGCGGGCGCCGCCGTCGTCGTTACGCACCGTGATCTCGCCGCGGTGGGCGTCAACGAGCCCGCGTGCGATCGCAAGGCCGAGACCGGCGCCGTCGCCAGGCGTCCGCGCTGAGTCTCCCCGGAACGCCACGTCGAAGACTCGGGGCAGGTCGGGTTCGGGGATGCCGCCCCCCGAGTCGGCGACCGATACGAACGCGCGGTCGGCGTCGCGGCCGGCCTCGACGACCACCGTGCCGTCGCTGGGCGTGTGCCGGATCGCGTTTTCCATGATGTTGCGCAGCGCGCGCAGCACCTCGGGCGCGGACACGTCAAGGTCGGGTGGCGGCCCGCTGAGTCGGCCCTCGAGGCGCACGCCTTTGGCCTCGGCAACGGGCGCGGCAGTGGCGATGGCGTCGGAGACGAGATCGCCGAGCGAGACGCGTTCGAAGTGCAGGCGGAGCACGCCGGCCTGGGTGCGGCTCAGCTCGAAGAGGTCATCGACGAGCCCCGCAAGACGGTCGGCTTCGACCCGCAGGGTCGTGTAGTAGCGCGCGACGGTCTCGGGGTCGTGGACGACCCCGTCCTCGAGGGCCTCCACGATGGCGCGGATCCCGGCGAGCGGCGTGCGAAGGTCGTGTGAAACCCACGCGACCAGCTCGCGCCGCGAGGCGTCGAGCGACCGTTCCCGCGCCCGCGCCCGGTCGAGCCGGCGGGAGGTGATCTCGAGCTCCTCGCGCAGGCGGGCGAGCTCGGCAGGGCCCGCCGGTGCCGGTCGGGATCCTCCGTCCACGGCGTCGCGGCCGATGCGGCGAGCGACCTCCGCGAGCGACCGGCTCGCCTCGCCGACCCTGCGGCCGAGCACCACGGCGGTCGCCACGCCCACGGCGCCCGCGGCGACGAGGATGACGCCGAGCGCGCCGAGGTCGTGATCGGAGAGAAACATCGCTCGCGCCGCGGCCCACGCGCCGACCCCGACTGCCAGGACGGCCACGAGTGCGACGGCCGCCGCCTGGGTGCCGATGCTCCGGCGGCGCAGCCCGCGCAACACCAACGCGCCGAGCGCGGCCGCACCCACAGCGGTGCCGCCCGCGAGCGCGACCATTTCGAGGTTCTCCATTACAACGGCTCCCTCGAGGTTGATCGCCGCACGGTCACGGGTCGAACCGGTAGCCGACGCCCCAGACGGTGACAAGATGGCGGGGTCTCGAGGGGTCGCGCTCGATCTTCTCGCGCAACCTGCGAATGTGCACGGTCACGGTCGACGTGTCGCCGTACGTGTAGCCCCACACGCGCTCGAGCAGCGCCTCGCGGCGGAACACCTGCCGCGGATTCCGGCCGAGGAAGGCCAGCAGCTCGAACTCGCGGGCGGTGAGGCTCACCACGTTGCCGTCGACGCGTACCTCACGCGCCCCGACGTCGACGGCGAGGCCGTCGCCCATGATCGTTGCCGGGGGCTCAGCCGCCGGCGTTGACCGGGCCCGCCGCAGTACCGCCTTGACGCGCGCGGTGAGCTCGCGGGGCGAGAACGGCTTCGCCACGTAGTCGTCGGCGCCGATGTCGAGCCCCACGACGCGGTCGTCCTCGTCGCCCCGGGCCGTGAGCATGATGATCGGCACCGGCGCTAGGGCGCGTATACGGCGACAAACCTCGAGACCGTCGACGCCGGGCAACATGAGGTCGAGCACGACGAGGTCAGGCGGCTCGCGGCGGAAGCGGTCGAGCGCGCTCCGGCCGTCACCGACCGACTCGGCGGCAAAACCCTCGCGCACGAGGTAGCGCACGACGACCTCGGCGACGGTGGGGTCATCGTCGACGACGAGCACGCGGGGTGGCGTTGCGATCACTAAGGCGTCTTCACCAGGGTCTGGAGGAGATCGTCGCGCCGTCCGGGAGCGCGTGCTGGGCGCGGCTTGGCGTCGACGCACTGGCCCGTGATCTCAGGCGATCGCGGTGATCGAGATCTCGACCACCGGGTCGGTCCAGCCATGCACCGCCGGGAGGAGATCGGCGCCTCCCAGGATGCCCCGATGGTGGGCGATGCGGCCAGCCTCCAAGAGCGCCGGATCGCTCATGGTGGTGCCGGGCTCGCCCGACGACACGCCGATCAGGCCCTGGCACGGCGGGACGATATTGGCGAAGTCCTCGGTGTTGACCTCGGTTCCTGCGTCGTAGCCGGCGGCCTGCACCGTGAGGTTCTCGCCCACGTGCCGCGGGAGGCGAACACCGTTCACGCCGCTGAACCCGTCGTTGGTGCAGATGAGCATGCTCACGACCGACAGGCGGTCGGTTCCCGACGCGCCGCCGACCGTGAACGTGACCGAGCCGTCAAACATCGCTGCGCCCGGTGTGTGCGCCGGCACGAGTGGGCCGTCCCCGGCCTGGACTGACTGTGTCACCCGGTGGTCGGCAGCCAGCGCGTCGAGTAGCGGCGCGTTGTTGCCGTTCTCGGCGATCTCCTTGACGCCGAAACTTGCCCGGTGGCCAACGCGGAACACCGCGTTGTTCCCACGGTGGACAGCCGCCACCGGCGGGGTCAGCGGCTGCCCCGACGTCAGGTTGGTGATCGTTACCTCGTAGGTCGTTGCGTCGGGTGGTGAAGCCGTCGCGGAGCCCGCGGACGCGGACGCCGCCACGACCGCGCCGGCGGCTGCCAGAAGTACGACGCGTGTCCGTCGTCTCATGCTTCCTCCTCGAGGACGACGCTGTTTCCGCTGCAAGCAAACCCGCGCGCGTGCACGCCGACCAGAGCGGGAAGGCGAAGTTTCGCGACTGCTAAGAGACTCGTAAGGTCTCGCGAAGACCTGCCGCCGCGATCGTGGACTACGGGTCCACCGACGCATGCGAGCCTGGCCCAGAGGACGCCCGAGCCCGCTTCCTCGTAACGCGGTGAGCCCGGCACGGCGGAGGGTGTGCCAGCTTTCCTAGGCTCGGCCTCATGGCGGACCCGGTCGCTTTCAACCACCTGGGGCAGTGCGTCACCGACCTCGAGCGGTCGCGCCGCTTCTACGAGGAACTGCTCGGGTTCAAGTTCTGGTACCAGGTGGAGCCGCTCGACGAGTCGTCGGCGCCGCTGCTGCGGGTCGAGCATCCCGGGCTCACGGCCTGCTATCTCGTCCGCGACGGGCTCGTGCTCGAGCTACTTCACTTCGGCGGCGGCACCGAGCGCTGGACCGAGCGGGTCATGAACGAACCCGGCCTCACCCACGTCTCGGTGAGCGTCGACGACGTCGACGCCACCTGCGCCAAGGTGCCCGACTACGGCGGCGAGGTCCTCGCCGACACCAACATCGGTGCGGCGGTGTTCATCCGCGACCCCGACGGCCAGCTCATCGAGCTCCTGCCCATGGCCTACCGGGAGACCCTCCCGGACCGCCCCGACTGACGGGCCGCGGTGGCCGTCTTCCTCGGGCTCGCCGTCGCGGCTTCGTACGGGGCGGCCGACTTCTTCGGGGGGCTCGCGTCGAAGCGGGCAACGTCGTGGTCGGTGGTGCTCCTCGCCCAGTACGTCGGCCTCGCCTTCCTCACCCTCCTACTCCTAGCCGACCGCGACGCCTCGCCGACCGGCGGCGACCTCCTTCTCGGGGTGGCGGCGAGCTCGGTGGGGGTCGTCGGGGTCGGGCTCCTCTACCTCGGGCTGGCGCGGGGTCCCATGGGGGTGGTGGCGCCGATCACCGCGGTCGGCTCGGCCGTCGTCCCGGTGGCCTGGGGCCTGGTGTCGGGCGAGCGACCCGCGGTCCTGGCACTCGCCGGCGTGGGGCTGGCGCTGGTGGCCGTCGTGCTCGTCGCCCGCACCACCGACGACGGGACGGTGCCCGCCACCACGCGCATCGCCCGCTCGACCCTGGTCGTCGCGGTGGCGGCGGGCCTGGCGTTCGGGATGGTGTTCGTGCTCCTGAGCCATACGGGCGACGACTCCGGGTTCTGGCCGCTGCTCAGCGGGCGGCTCGCCTCGACCACCGCGCTCCTCGTGGTCCTCGCGGTGCTGCGCCGGCCCTTGGTCCCCGGCGGTGGCACGCGACCGATCGTCGTCCTCACGGGCGTGTTCGACGTCGGCGCCAACGCACTGTTCCTGCTTGCGTCGCGGGAGGGGCTCCTGTCGCTCGTGTCGGTGCTCAGCTCGCTCTACCCGGCAGTCACCGTCGTGCTGGCTCGCGCCGTGCTCCACGAGCGGCTACTCCGCCACCAGGTGGCCGGCCTCGCGCTGGCGCTGCTGGGCGTGGCGCTGATCGCGAGCGGGTGACCAGTGAGCCGCGACCGCTCGATGGTGCGGTCGGCGTTGGCGCTCGGCGCAGCCGTGGGGGCGTTCGGAGTGTCCTTCGGGGTGCTGGCAGCCAGCGAGGAGGTCCCGGTCCCAGTCGCGTGCGCACTGTCGCTGCTGGTGTTCACCGGCGCCACTCAGTTCGCGGCCGTGAGTGTGCTCGCATCGGGTGGCTCGGCGCTCGCCGCGATCGGCAGCGGCCTGCTCCTCGGCCTGCGTCACATCGGCTACGGGCTGGCGCTCGACCGGAAGCTCCCCGGCTCGCGGCGCCACCGGTTGCTGGCGGCGCAGTTCCTCATCGACGAGTCCACCGCGATGGCGCTCGCTCAGCCGGACGCCCGCCGCGCGGAGCAGGCGTTCTGGCTCACCGGGTTGTCAGTGTTCGTGTTCTGGAACGTGGGCACGGCCGTGGGCGCGCTGTCAGGCTCGGTGCTCGGCGATCCGCAGACGCTCGGCCTCGACGCGATCTTCCCCGCCGCCTTCCTCGCCCTGATCGTGCCGTTGCTGCGGTCCCCCGCCGGGCGGCTGGCGGCGCTCGGCGGCGCGAAAGAGTGGCCGGCGCTCCTCGTCGTCGCGCTCGTGCCGCTGGCGACCGGCG
>JBOGFI010000213.1:0-5398 GCA_050743365.1 Acidimicrobiia bacterium
CCTCCTCCGAGCCGGTCTCGGCGTGGGCCGCGCGGGCGGCGGCCCGGCGCCCGCCCCGCCGCCCCGTCGGACGGGCGGTCGACGAGATCGCCGACCCGGTCGGGCTGCCGATCGAGGCGTACCGGCGCACCGCGGCGCGCCTCGATGCCGACCTGACCTCGCTCGCGGGCCTGCTCGCCGGGGACGGCGCCGGCTGAAGCGCGCGCTGCGGTCCACGGGCGCGCGCCTCCTCACTGCCTACGCTGGGCCGGTGGCGGTCGACGTCGATGGCGAGGTACTGACGGCGAACCAGGCGGCGCGGCGCAAGCGCGTCGTCGACGCCGCCATGACGCTCGCGTCCGAGGGTGGCTACGACGCGGTGCAGATGCGCGACGTGGCCCGCGAGGCGAGCGTGGCCATGGGCACGATCTACCGCTACTTCGCCTCCAAGGACCACCTGCTGGCCGCGTGTCAGGTCGAGTTCTCGCGCGAGGTGCAGCAGCGCCTCGATGCCCGCCCGGCCCGCGGCCGCACGCCGGCCGACCGGGTGGTCGACGTGGTGCGCCGTGCCACCCGGGCGATGGAGCGCCGGCCGCTCCTCACGTCGGCCATGGTCACCGCGATCTCCTCGCCTGACCCCGCGGTGCAGGGTTGCCAGCGGGAGGTCACCACGATCATGGTCGACGTGCTCTCGGAGCCGATGAGTGACCTCGACGACGAGCGCAAGGCCCGGGTCGTACGGGTGCTGTCTCACGTGTGGTTCTCGTCCCTGCTGGGCTGGGTAAACGGCTGGACCACGGTCGACGCCGTAGGTGACGAGCTCGAGTCGGCCGCCCGCCTCCTTCTTCGGCCCGCCTGAGCCACCCCGGATCACGAAGGAGCCAACCAGCCGAGCCTCGACGTCTTTGCGTCCATGTCTCGCCCGAAGGGGGAATGACCGGCGCCCGAAGGGTGGAATGAACGGCGATTCGGAGCCGTTTGGCCCGGCGTGACCGAGATCATCGACGCCCGGGCTCTCGACGCTTACTCGGAAGTCGTGACCCGGGTCGCAGAGACGCTCCTCCCCTCGGTGGCCAGCCTGCGGGTGATGGCCAGAGTGCAGGGCGGTCGGCGGCCGCGGGGCGAGGGATCGGGTGTCGTGCTGAGCGGCGACGGCCTCCTGCTCACGTCAGCCCACGTGCTCGAGCGCGCCTCGGGCGGGGTCGCCCGCTTCGCCGACGGGCGCGAGCTCGAGTTCGACATCATCGGCGCCGACCGCCTGTCCGACCTGGCCGTGATCCAGGTGCACGGTGGCGACCTCCCGCCCGTCGTGCTCGGCGACGCCGACCGCCTCCGGGTCGGACAGCTGGTGATCGCGGTCGGCAACCCCCTCGGGTTCGCCGGGTCGGTGAGCGCCGGGGTGGTGAGCGCGCTCGGCCGGTCGTTCACGGCCTCGAGCGGCCGGGTCGGACGCGTCATCGACAACGTGATCCAGACCGACGCCGCCCTGCACCCCGGCAACTCGGGCGGCGCGCTCGCCGACAGCTCGGCCGAGGTCGTCGGCATCAACACCGCCGTCATCGGCCCCGGCATCGGACAAGGGCTCGGTATGGCGGTGCCGATCAACACCAACACGCAGCAGATCGTGAGCACGCTCGTACGCGACGGCCGGGTGCGGCGCGCCTATCTGGGCGTGGCGGCCGGGCCCCGGCCGCTCCCGCCCCGCATCGCGCAGCGGCTGGGCCGCGAACGCGGCATCGAGGTCACCGCAGTCATGCCGAACACGCCCGCGGCCCGCGCCGGACTCCGGGCCGAGGACGCCATCGTCGCCGTCGACGATGTGCCCGTGGAGGACGTCGGTGACCTCCAGCGCCTCATGGTCGTCGAACGCATCGGTCACTCCATCCCAGTCGAGCTGGTGCGGGGCGGCGACCTCATGACCATCGAGCTGGTGCCTGCCGAGCTGCGGGAGTAGCCGGCCCGTCCGTTCTGGTATCGGAAACGTGCCGGGCTCGAGCCTGTTGCGGAATCGGGCGGGTCCGGCTGGATCGATGGCCTAGGTGCCAACGAGGTGTCTTGACGATCACGCCACGCGGCTCACCGTCTGCTCGTTCAGGTCGCCTTGCCTCGCTGCGGTTTCGCCGTAGCGCGCGCCGACTTATGTCGTTGCTCGCGGAGGAGACTGAACAGCATCTCGATGAAGTCGCCGAAGAGTGTGAGACCGGGCGGGCTCGTGCTGATCCGCGGGTTCTTCCCGGACCTGCCGGCGCCGCCCCTCTTCGCCGCCTTCCCCGGGATCGAGCGGACCGTGCGGGCCTTCCCGTCGACGGCACAGGTCACGGACGCCTTCGCGGCGAACGGGATCGGTGTTGTGACGCAACGGGACGTCGTCGAGGTCCACGAGGTGACTGAGTCGTGGGAGGCGAACCTCCGTACACTGCGCTCTGTCGACTCGCTGCTGCGTCCGCTCTCGGACGCTGAGTTCGAGGCGGGGATCGCATCGCTGCGCGCCGCGTCAGAAGGCCGCCTCCCAGCCGACACGCATTGCGTGACGATGCGCCTAGTCGTGTGCCGGGTGTGACCGAGGGTTCAGGACGACGAACGGATTTATCGAGATGGCCGATACCCGCAGAGTGAGCGACTTCTCGCTCGCGTGGGGCGAGAGCGTGCGGTGGGACGACCGACGCCAGCGCCTCTACTTCGTCGACTGCGCCGCCCACGCGCTGCTGTGGCTCGACCACGCCCAGCCGCCATTGCAGACGCTGCAGTTGCCGAGCATGCCAACGGGTGTCGTGCTAGCCGACGACGGACGGCTGGTCGTCGCGCTCGACGGCGGCCTGCACGTCGTCGATGTCGACACCGGCCGCGTCGAACTCCTGGCGCCCTACCCCGAGGGCCTCGGCCAGCGGGCCAACGACGCGGCGGCAGACCTCGACGGCAACCTCGTGACCGGCACCCTGAACCTCGCGCCCGGACCAGGCTCCTACTGGTGGTACTCGTCTGCCGACGGTTGGCGCCAGCTCGCCGACGGCATCGGGAACGCCAACGGGCCCGCGGTCATCGACTGCGACGGCCAGTCCACACTGGTCTTCGCCGACACGTTGGCGTCGGTGCTCTACGCCTACGACTACGACGGCCCGCGAGGACGCGCAGGTGAGCGCCGCGTCTTCGCCGACACCAGTCAGCTGAGGGGGCAACCCGACGGCGCCTCCGCCGACGCCGGCGGTGGAATCTGGAGCTGCCTGCTCGGTGCCGGCAAGATCGTGCGCTACACGACGGCGGGTGCCACCGAGGTCCTCGACAGCACCGTCGAGCTGCCCAGCGATGTCACCTTCGGCGGACCTGACCTCGACCGGATGTTCTTCGTCTCGATCGCGGTGGCCATCGGCGACGTACAGATCGTGTCTCCCGACGCTGGCGCGCTCATGGTGATCGACGACTCGGGCTACCGCGGCCGCCCTGAGCCCCGCGTCCACCTGTGAACGCACACCACCGCCGAGCCTCGGTACCGGCAAGCGGCGCCACCGGCACCCTCGGAGGCACGTCACCTCGTACTCGCGTGAGGCTGGGAGAGTGAGGACTGGTCGGGTCATACGGGAGCTGGTACCGCCCGAGACGCGCCTCGCCCACGCGGCCATGGTTTCGCTCAGACCCCGGTTCGAGGACGAAGGGGGTTTCGTCGAGCAAGTCGACGCCGTGCAACGGCCGGAGGGCTACCGAGTGGTCGCAGCCTTCACGGACGCCGCGGATCACGCGGTCGCGGCCGCCGGCTTCCGGGTGGCCCACAGCCTGGCGTGGGGCGCCTATCTCTACGTCGACGACCTCGCCACCGTGCCTGAGGCGCGCAAACACGGGCACGCGGGCGCGATCCTCGAATGGCTGAAGGACGAGGCCGCTGGCCTCGGGTGCGACCAGGTGCACCTCGACTCTGGGACTGGTCCCGACCGCTTCGACGCCCACCGCCTCTACCACCGCCACGGACTCGCCATTCACGCCCATCACTTCGCCGGCAGCCCGCGCAGTCGGCGTCAACGCCAGGTTCCTCCCGCATGAACGGTTCCGATGAGGCCGATCCGACCGCGCCGGAGTTCGACTTCGCGGCGTTGATCACGATCGACGTGCAGTGCGACACGTTGGACGGCGGCCCGCTCTACGTGCCCGGTACCTCGGAGTGTCTTCCGAACCTCGCACGTCTCTGCGAGGCGTTCCGACGCGTCGGACGCCCGATCGTCCACGTGCTGCGCTTGTACGAGGCAGACGGGAGCAACGCCGAGCTGTGCCGCAAGCCCGCCGTGCAAGGCGCGGTCCCTGTCCTTCGCCCCGGGGACGCCGGGCCGCCGCATTGCTCCCGCGATCGTGCCGCCGGGGGCGCCTCACCTCGATGACGAGTCGCTGCTGAGGGCCGAGCCTCAACGGCTCGGCAAGAACGAGATCGCGCTCTACAAGCCACGGTGGGGTGCGTTCTACGGCACGGCCTTGGACGTACACCTCCGGCGCCTGGGCGTCACGACGCTCGTCTTCGTGGGCTGCAACTTCCCGAACTGCCCGCGGACGTCGATCTACGAGGCGAGTGAACGCGACTACAGGATCGTGCTCATCGAAGACGCAGTCTCTGGCCTCTACGAGCGGAGAGAACGCGAGCTGCGGAACATCGGCGTGCATCTCCACTCGACGGAGAGGACGATCGCCTTCGTCGAGCGAGCACAGCTCTGATTCGCGTCGAGTGGCGCAAGAGCGTCATTCGAAAGGCATGGCAGCGACGGCAGGGAGTCACTCCATGCGAAGGGGCCGGAGTGACTCCCTATGGATGCGCTCGTTAGAGATCGAGCACGTGGGTGGAAGCGTGGCGCCGACCGAAGATGATCGCCGCCGCGCCGAGGCCCAATGCCCCGAGCCCGATCACCACTAGAACGAGGGGATCCGTGCCGGTAAAGGCCAAGCTCCTGGCGGCAGGGCTGCGAGTGACGACGCCCGCGGCCCGCCCAGACGAGACCTGCGCGCGAGACACTGCTTCCCCAGCCGACACCTCCGGTGAGTTCAACGCTTCCGGCGGGCTGGACACTTCCGGCGGGCTGGACACTTCCGGTGTGCTCACGGAGAGGTCACATCCCGTGTGCGCCGGGTTGGTCTGGGCGACACCGTGGTTGAGGTCGCATTCGTAACCCGAGTTGGGGTCACTGCTATCGGGCAGCTGACCCGGCGGATTCTTGTTGTCGGCCTTCCCTACGCATCCTGCGCAAGGCTCACCGATCGCAAGGCCGTTTCCACTCCCGTTTCCGGAGGCCGAACCATTCCGTGTGCTGGTGTAGGGACCCGGACCAACGTTGGCCCCGTGCCCGTTGTCGTCTGCATTCGAGTTCGGCTGAGGAGAGGTTGTGGGTCCGACGGTCGCGGCAGTGCCACTCTGCCCGTGACTGTCCGCCTGGGAATTTCCAGGGTC
>JBOGFI010000214.1:0-11439 GCA_050743365.1 Acidimicrobiia bacterium
GGCGTACCGCGACCGGCGACGTGCGCGACGAGATCCTGGGCCTCGGCGGCCGAGAGGGCCGGCGCTACTACGACCAGCTCGTCAGGGCGGCGGACGCCTTCGCCCGCGACCACGAACGTGACGCCGCCCGCATCCTCCGCCCGCTGCGCGACGCCCTCCCGACCTCGCCGAGCGTGCGCGAGCTCCTCGGCCTCGCCCTCTACCGGTCGGGCCACTTCGGCGTCGCCGCCAAGGAGCTGGAGAAGTTCGTCCGTCTCACCGGCTCCGTCGAGCAGCATCCGGTCCTCATGGACTGCTATCGGGCGCAGCGCCGGTGGCGCCGCGTCGACGACCTGTGGGCCGAGCTTGCCGCGACCTCGCCCCCGGCCGAGCTCGCGACCGAGGGCCGCATCGTGGCCGCGGGCGCGCTCGCCGACCGCGACCGGGTGCCGGAGGCGCTCGCGCTCCTCGGCCGGCGAGTGGGGAAGGTCGCCCGGGCACGCGACCACCACCTGCGCCTCTGGTACGCGCTCGCCGACCTCGAGGAGCGTGCCGGCAACCTCCCGCGGGCGCGCGCGCTGTTCGACCGGGTGCGGGCGCACGACCCGGGCTTCGCCGACGTGGCGGAGCGGCTCGCCGGCCTGGGCTGAACGGGTCATGCAAATCACGCCCGTAGTTGTCACACCCCCCGGTTAGGTTCCCGACGTCGAGCTTCGGGCTCGCGTTCTTCCCCCATCCGCGATCAACGCGATCAAGGGGAGAGCGCATGCCCACCAAGCCGACCACCGACAGGCCCACCGTCAACCTCAGTGTCCTGCGCGGCGAGTGCTCGGCGCCGCCCGACGTCCGTGAGCTCGATTCGGGGCGTCGGGTGGCCAGCCTCAGCGTGCGGGTACCGACCGCAGGCGAACGCGCCACCTCGGTGCCGGTGACGGTCTGGGAACCGCCGGCCTGGGTCGAGACCCTGGCCGCGGGCGACGAGATCGCCGTCGTCGGGCACGTCCGTCGACGCTTCTTCCGCAACGCAGCCGGCGCCACGGGCGCCCGGGTCGAGGTCGAGGCCGAGACGATCACACGGGCCCGCGACCGGCGACGGCTGGCCGCGCTGCGGCGCCGGACCGACGGCGCTCTCGACGCGCTGGAGGCGTGACCTCTCGGGGCTCTACGCCGCGCCCTCGTACACGGCGATGGCACGCCGGTAGTTCCCGGAGATCTTCGCCGCCGCGTCCTCACGCGACAGGGAGCCGTCGAGGTAGCCCTTCAGCTCGTCCCACCAGAGCGTGCGGCCGATGGCGAATCCCAGGTACCCGCGCACGGCGGCCCCCTGACCCAGCCAGTGCTCGACCTTCTCCGCATTGGCGCCACGGCCGAGGACCACGCAGCCCACACCGTCGCGGCCGCCGGCGCGGGCCTGGGCGGCGATCCTCTCGCAGTCCGACCGCAAGTCGATGCCCTCGATCTTCCAGATGTCGGGCTCGACGCCGGCGCCCTGGAAATGCTCGAGGGTGGCGCACATGAGGGCGGGCCGCATCTGCTCGTCGTAGCGCTCCTCGCTGCCGCCGGCCGCCTCCAGCTGGTGCGGCTCCGCCGGCACGAGCAGCTCGAGGAGGAACTTGCGGTCGTGCTCGTGCAGCCAGTCCGACAGGCGCCTCAGGTTCTCGACCGACCGCCGGTTGTCGCCGGCATTGCCCTCGGGGTTGTACCGCACGAGGACCTTGGCGAACGAGGGATCGAACTCCTCGATATGCCTCCCGAAGTCGTCGCCGTACTCGAAGTCGAAGTAATCGAGCCCGCTCTTCTCCACCGGCATGGCCGCGATCCACCCGTTGGCGAGTGCTTTGCGTGCCACCTCCGCGCCGAACTGCTCGTCGACGAGGATGCCGGCGGCATCGACCGGCGCGCCCTCCGAGAGCGCGTGCGTGAAACCGTCGAAGATGACCGATTTGGCATCGGCGATGCGTGCCGTCTCCGCGGCGTCGGGATCGCCGGGGATGCCGAACATCTTCTTCTGGAACGACCCCCGATGGTCGAAGGCGAGGATGAACAGGTTGCGGTCGTAGCCGAGGGTCATCTCGAGCTCCTCGTAGCGGTGCAGGCGCACGGAGCATATGGCTATCTACGCCAAGCCGCACTCCACCGCGTTCGGGCCCCCGGACCGGCCGAAACTATGATCGAAGGAGCGCCGATCGACGACGCCCGGCGCTGGAAGCCAGAGGTCGCGTGACAGCAGAGGCTCCCTCCACGAGACAGCCGGAGACGATCGACCGGGTCGTGATCCGCTTTGCGGGCGACTCCGGCGACGGCATGCAACTCGTGGGTGATCGCATCACCGACGTGAGCGCCGTGTTCGGCAACGACCTCGCGACGCTGCCCGACTTCCCCGCCGAGATCCGAGCCCCCGCGGGCACGCTCGCCGGCGTCTCGTCGTTCCAGGTCCACTTCGCCGACTTCGACATCCTCACTCCCGGCGACGTCCCCAACCTGCTCGTCGCGATGAACCCCGCCGCCCTCAAGGCCAACGTGCGCGACCTCCCGCCGGGCGCGTCGGTCATCGCCAACGTCGACGCCTTCGAGGCCCGCAACCTCGAGAAGGCCGGCTACGCCGCCAACCCGCTCGACGACGGCGCCCTTGCGGCCTACCGCGTGTACCCGGTCCCGATGACCTCCCTCACCCTCGAGGCCACGAAGGACGTCGGGGCCAAGCCTCGTGACGCCGAGCGCTCGAAGAACTTCTTCGCCCTCGGCCTCATCTCCTGGATGTACACCCGGCCGGTGGACCCGACGCTCCAATGGATCGACGCGCGTTTCGCCTCGAACACCGTCGTGCGCGACGCGAACCTCGCTGCCTTCAAGGCCGGGTACCACTTCGGCGAGACCGCCGAGCTGTTCGACCATCCCTTCGAGGTCCAGCCCGCGCAGCTCCGGCCCGGCCGCTATCGCAACATCACCGGCAACCTCGCCCTCGCGTATGGGCTCGTGGCGGCGTCGCAGCAGTCGAAGCTGCCGATCGTGTACGCGTCGTACCCGATCACGCCGGCGTCCGACATCTTGCACGAGCTGTCGAAGCACAAGAACTTCGGGGTCCGCACCGCGCAGGCCGAGGACGAGATCAGCGCGGTCGGGATCGCGGTCGGGGCCGCTTTCGCCGGCCAGCTCGGGATCACCGCCACCGCCGGACCCGGCGTCGACCTCATGGCCGAGACGCTGGGGCTGGCCGTGAGCGTCGAGCTGCCGTTGGTGGTGGTCGACGTGCAACGAGGTGGGCCGTCGACCGGTCTTCCCACCAAGACGGAGCAGTCCGATCTTCTGCTCGCTATGTACGGGCGACACGGTGAGGCGCCTCTGCCGGTGCTGGCTGCCCCCTCGCCGAGCGCGTGCTTCGACACGGCCTTCGAGGCGGTACGCATCGCGGTGAAGTACCGCACCCCGGTGATCCTCCTCTCCGACGGCTACCTCGCCAACAGTGCCGAGCCGTGGCTGTTTCCCGACGTCGACGAGCTACCCGACATCGCCGTCCCGTTCGCGACGGAGCCCAACCACGAGGGCGAGTTCTGGCCGTACCTGCGGGACCCCGAGACGCTGGCGCGCCCGTGGGCGATCCCGGGCACTCCGGGCCTCATGCACCGCGTCGGCGGCCTCGAGAAGGCCGACGGCACCGGCAACGTCGACTACGAGCCCGAGAACCACGACTTCATGTGTCGCATCCGCGCCGCCAAGATCGCCGGGATCGCCAAGGACATCCCGCCCACCGAGGTCGACGACCCCTTCGGCGAGGCCCGTCTCCTCGTGCTCGGCTGGGGCAGCACGTGGGGCCAGATCAAGGCGGCGCTGCGCCGGGTGCGCCAGCGCGACAAGCAGGTCGCCCACGCACACCTCGTGCACCTCAACCCGTTCCCGACCAACCTCGGGGAGGTACTGGCGCGCTACGAGCAGGTGCTCGTGCCCGAGATGAACCTGGGCCAGCTCGCCCGGCTGGTTCGGGCCGAGTACCTGGTCGACGCCCGGGGCCTGACCCAGGTCAGGGGCATCCCGTTCAAAGCCGCCGAGATCGAGGCGAGGATCCTGGAGATGATCGACTGATGGCCGACGACACCCCCACGAACGACACCCCCACGAACGACACCCCCAGGAACGCGACCGGCACGGCCACCCTCAAGCGGAAGGACTTCCAGTCCGACCAGGAGGTGCGCTGGTGCCCCGGCTGCGGCGACTACTCGGTCCTCACCGCGGTGCAGCTGCTCATGCCCGAGCTCGGGGTGAAGCCCGAGGAGCTCGTGTTCGTCTCCGGCATCGGGTGCTCGAGCCGCTTCCCGTACTACATGAACACCTACGGTCTGCACAGCATCCACGGTCGTGCGCCCGCCGTCGCCACTGGCGTCGCGCTCGCCCGTCCCGACCTCAGCGTGTGGGTCGTCACCGGCGACGGCGACGGGCTCTCGATCGGCGGCAACCACCTGATCCATGCGCTGCGCCGAAACGTGAACCTCACGATCCTGCTCTTCAACAACCAGATCTACGGGCTCACCAAGGGGCAGTACTCACCCACGAGTGAGGTCGGGAAGGTCACCAAGTCGTCGCCGTTCGGGTCGCTCGACTACCCGTTCAACCCGATCTCGCTGGCGATCGGCGCCGAGGCGACGTTCGTGGCCCGTACCCACGACATGGACCGCAAGCACATGCAGGAGACCTTCAGGCGGGCCTACGAGCACCGGGGCAGCGCCTTCGTCGAGATCTACCAGAACTGCAACGTCTTCAACGACGGTGCCTTCGAGCAGATCCTCGCCAAGGACAAGCGGCCCGAGATGCTCATCGAGCTCAGTCACGGGGAGCCGGTGCGCTTCGGCCCCGAGGGAGGGCGCGGGGTGGTGCTCAACGAGTTCGGCGAGGTCGAGGTGGTGGAGGTTGCCGACGTCGGTGACGACCGGCTCCTGGTCCACGACGAGCGCCGCGCCGACCCCGCGCTTGCGTTCGCGCTCTCGCGGCTCGCGGACCAGCCGACCGTGCCGACCCCGGTGGGCGTGTTCCGCGCGGTGGAGCGGCCGGTCTACGAGGACCTCGTTCAGCAGCAGCTCGCAGCGGCCCAGGAGCGCTCGGGCCCGGGCGAGCTGCGGGCGCTCATCGAGTCGGGGAGCGTCTGGGACGTCGGCTAGACGCCCGGGGCGCCCACCCCGGCGCGCCGGTGGCGTTCACCCGTCGAGGCTGCGGAACACCATCCCCGTGCGCGGCTTGGGGTGGAAGTACGTCGTCTTCTCCGGCATCCGGGCGCCGGCGAAGGCCGCCTCCCGGATCTGGGCGACGCTCGCCGGCGGCAACAGGACCGCGGCCTCGGCCGCGCCCTTGTCGACGAGCGCGGCGACCACGGTGGCATCGCTGCGGTAGCCGACGACGGCGCCGGGTACCGACGGACGGACACCCGACTCGAACAGCGTGGCGCCCACGTGGCGCACGGACACCTCGGAACCGGCGAGCCGCGGCTCGAGCACCTCGGGGCGGGGGACCAGAAGCGCGAGCCCAGCGCCGTCGACGAGGCCCAGTGCGCCCTGCTCGCGCATGCGGGCGCGGAGGGTGTCCACACCCTCGGGGTTGTTGGGGCCCGCCTCGCGGACCTCGAAGGCGCGCCCGAGCTCGACGCGCAAGGCGCTGCCGCCGAGGCCCGTGAGCACGCGGTGAATGGCCCTCACGCACAGCTCGTCCTCGGTGAGCTCGACCACCAACGCCATGATCCCGCCCGCGGCCGGGTCGTCCCGTCCGGCGGCTGCGAGCTCGTCACGGTAGGCGCAGGCGGTCTCGAAACGGTGATGGCCGTCGGCGATCACGATGGGTGCCGCCGCGATTGCACCCGCCACCCGGACCGCCGCGTTCCCCTCGAGCGCGAGTAGGCGGTGCTGCACCCCGTCATCGTCGACACAACGAGCGAGCTCGGGCCCGTCGGCCGCGAGCATCCCCGACAGCCGGGCTGCCAGCGAGAGACACCAGATCGGGTCGAGGTTGGCGCGAGTCGCGCGCAGCAGTGCGAGCCGGTCGCTCTTGGTGCGCGCCATCGTGTGCTCGTGGGGAAGCACCGTGCCCGGCGCGGGCCTGCCGTCGACGGGTGAATGGGGGCGCGACGGCAAGGCGAGGACGCCGATCACACCCTGGGTGTGCCGCGCCCGCCCGTCCTCGTCGCGAAAGTCCATTCGGTACAGGTAGAAGCGCGGCGACCCGTCGCTGAGCAGCACCCCCTCGGCGAGCCATGACGACGCGGTGTCGGCGGCGACCGCGTAGCGGTCGCGGCCGGCGTCGTCGCGGGGCAGGATCAGCCGTACCGAGTTGTGGGGGTGGGCGGCCTCGAGGGCGGCGCGGCGTTCTTCGTCGATCACGTCGTAAGGTGGGGCTGCCACCGCCCCGATGTCGGCATCGCCATCCGCGGGCAGCCGGGTCACGTCGTAACGGATGCCGGCGAAGGGAAGGAAGTCGGGCACGGGCGCGTTCGCTTTCGTGGGAGAGCAGCGATTGTCGCACAGGCCCGTGAGGGGTCTATCGGCGGAAGCAGAGGCGAGCGTCCACCAATGAGTGACGGCATGACGGATCGGGTGAGGTCGGCGTACGAGGCGTTCCAGGAGGGCCTCCGGCTCCTCGAGGGGGCGAGTCCCCATGCGGCCATCGTGGCGCTCGAGCGCGCCCGCGAGCTCGAGCCCGACAAGGGGTCGATCCGGGAGACGCTGGGACGCGCGTACTTCCGGGCCGGGCAGTTCGTCGCTGCTCGCGATGAGTTCGCGCGCGCGGTCGAGCTCGACCCCGTGAACGACTACGCGCTCTTCGGCTTGGGGTTGTGCCTGCTCCGGCAAGGCGACGCCGTCGGTTCCCGCCGTCACCTCAAGCTCGCTGTCGCCATGCGCCCAGAGATGGCGGCCTACCGCGACGCGTTGTCAGAGGCGGGCGGCGATGAAGGCGCAACCGAGTGAGCGCCCGACGGGGCCTTCCCGTCGTGTGCTGCGATCTCGATGGCGTGGTCTGGCGGGGTGAGGAGGCCGTGGCCGGGGCGGCCGGGGGTGTCGCCCGGCTCCGGGAGGCCGGCCTGGGCGTCGCGTTCCTGACCAACAACTCGAGCCAGCCCGTCGCCGCGGTGGTGGCCAAGCTCGAGGCGATGGGCATCGCCGCCGAGCCCGACACGGTGCTCACGAGCGCGCTCGCGGCCGCCGCGCTGCTCGAGGCCGAGCTCCCGGCCGGGGCGCGCGTCTTCGCCTGCGCCGGAGCCGGGGTGGTCGAGGCCCTGGCGGCGGCGGGGCTGGAGCCGGTCGACCGGGCCCCGGCCGAGGCCGTGGTGGTGGGCTGGCACCGGACCTTTGATTTCGACGAGCTCGACCGGGCTGCCGCGCTCGTGCGAGACGACGCAAGGTTCGTGGCGACCAACATCGACGCGACCTACCCCGTCTCGGGCGGGTTGCTGCCCGGCGCCGGCTCCCTCGTGGCGGCGGTGGCGACCGCATCCGGTCGCGCTCCGGAGGTTGCGGGCAAGCCCGAGCTGCCGACGGTGGCGCTCGTGCGACGGCGACTCGGCGACGTCGGAGTCATCGTGGGGGATCGCCCGTCGACCGACGGCACGCTCGCCGACGCGCTGGGCTGGCCGTTCGCGCTGGTCCTGTCCGGGGTGACCGGCCGGCATGCGCCGCCGGGCGGGGAACCGGTGCCGGATCCCGAGCCGCCGTTCGTGGCCGATGACCTCGCTGCGCTCGCGCCCCAGCTCGTGGCCTCGCTGGCATCGTCTCAGGAACGGCCCTCGTAGCCGCCACGGAAGTCGCCGTAGCCGGGGCCCGACCGGTCGATGCCGGTTGGCCCCGTGCGCGGCGGTCCGAGGATCTGGCGCAGCACGAGGCCGAGCACCGCACCGGTGACGAATCCGCCCACGTGCGCGACCCAGGCGACGCCCTCGTTCGGGTTGGTCAGGAACTGGAGCCCGAACCAGAGGGCGAGCACCACCCCGGCGGGCAGGTACACCACGAAGAAGAGCAGGAGGGGCACGAGCGTCAGGATGCGTGCTCGCGGCCAGAGCACGAGATAGGCGCCCATGACGCCGGCGATGGCCCCCGACGCCCCGATGACGGGCACCGTCGAGCCCGGGTCGGCGAGGAAGTGCGCGCCCGTCGCCGCCACCCCGGCCAGGGCGTAGAAGATCGCGTACAGGACGGGCCCCAGGTGGTCCTCGACGTTGTTGCCGAAGATCCACAGGAACAGCATGTTCCCGGCGATGTGCAGGATCGACCCGTGGAGGAACATCGAGGTCAGGACGGCCAGCCACACGTTCTTGTCGGGGAAGAACTCGCGGTTGTCGAACGAGTCTTGATCGCACTCGCTCGTCCGGTACTCCGCGACCGTCAGCGGCCCGTCCTGGCGCAGCTCGCACGGGATCACGGCGCGCTCGAGGGTGAAACGGGTCTCGTCGACGCCGCCGTGCGGTTGCACGAAGAGGTAGACGACGACGTTGGCCGCGATGAGAAGGAGGGTCACGATCGGGAACCGTGTCGTCGGGTTGTCGTCGCGCAGCGGTATGACCATGACCAGCCTCCCTCGCTGGGTGGCACGATATCGGTCGTCGATGTATGTGCCCCTCGCGCGCGTGGGTTGGCTCCGGTGTCGGACCAGCGCCTATCCTCCGCGCCGACACGCGAGCGTCCTTCGACGCCCCGTCATGCAGTGACCAAGAGGAGCATCGATGGCGCAGGGCCCCGATTGGATGGACTGGCAGCGGTTCCTGGAGGTCGGCCAGGAGTTCACCGCCATGACCCGGGCCGAGGCACGCCGACGCGCCAAGGAGCTGGTCCGCGAGGGGCAGCTCGCTCAGGAGCGCATGCAGGGGTTCGTGGACGAGCTCGTGCGGACGAGCCGCCAGCGCGCCGACGATCTCGTCGAGGTCGTGCGCAAGGAGATCCAGCGACAGATGGAGGCGCTCGGGATCGCCACGAAGGACGACCTCAAGCGACTCGAGACTCGGCTGCGCAAGACCGAGAAAGCGTCGAGGAGCACGAGGGCGGCCAAGCGGGCGCCGAAGAAGGCCCCCGCCAAGAGAAAGAAGGCCCCCGCGAGGAAGAAGGCGGCGTCGAAGAGGGCGTCCCGCGCCTCCTAGTCAGAGAGGCCTGCCAGCCCGTGACTTGGCGCCAGGATTGCGCGGGAGCGGCGAGCGCCCCGGCGGGCGGCGGCAGGTACCCTGCCGCCGAGCGAGTGCGACCAGGATAGAAGGCCGGTGCGACGGCGGCTGGACGCCGAGCTGGTCCGCCGCGGGCTCGTCGTGAGCCGCTCGCAGGCGGCGGCGGCGATTCGCGCCGGCCGCGTGCTCGTCGGCGGCGCGCCTGCGGCTACCCCTGCTCGCCAGGTCTCCGCCGGCGAGGCCATCACCGTCACCGGCCCGCCCCCACGGTTCGTGTCCCGCGCCGGCGAGAAGCTCTTCGCCGCGCTGGAGCGGTTCACGATCGACGTCGCCGGTCGCAGAGCGCTCGACGCCGGCGCCGGCACCGGCGGCTTCACCGACTGCCTGCTCCAGCAGGGAGCGGCGCACGTGTACGCGGTCGATGTCGGGCGCGGACAGCTGACGTGGTCGTTACGGCGTGACCCACGGGTGACGCCGCTCGAGCGCACCAACGTACGCGCCCTCGAGCCGAGCGTGCTCGGAGGGAGAGTCGACCTCTGCACCGCCGACCTCTCCTTCATCTCGCTGCTGACGGTCGCACCTGCGCTCCAGCGGTGCAGCGACGACAGCGGCGACCTCGTGCTGCTGGTCAAGCCCCAGTTCGAGGCCGGGCGCGACCGTGTCGGCAAGGGCGGTGTCGTCCGCGACCCGTCGGTGCACGCCGACGTGCTCCGGCGCATCGGCAGCGGGCTCACCGCCGCCGGCCTTCGGGTCGTCGAGGCAATGCCGTCGCCGCGGCGCGGCGCGGATGGCAATGTGGAGTTCCTGGTGCACTGCCGCAAGGGCGCCGGCAGCGGCCTCGGCGACGACGCCGTGGCCGCAGTGGTTGCGGAGGCGCACGGGAGCGTCCCACGTTGAAGTCGCCGAGGATGAACGCGGTCGGGCTGGTCCCGCACCGTGACCGCCCGCTCGCGCACGAGCTCGCCGTCCGGGCCGCGAAATGGCTGACCGAGCGGGGCTTGGCCGTGCGCATCCCTTCTGCCGACGCCGATGCCGTGGGCCTCGGGGGGCTGGCGGCCGGCGACGGCGACAGGTTCGCGGCCGGCCTCGACCTGGTCATCTCGCTCGGCGGCGACGGCACCATGCTCCGCGCCGTCGACCTGGCCTACGAGGCGGGCGTGGCGGTCCTGGGCGTGAACGTGGGGCAGATGGGCTATCTGACCGAGGTCGAGCCGGCCGACCTCGATCACGCCCTCGAGCGCCTCGCGGCCGGCGACTACGAGGTGACCGAGCGGATGGTGCTCGAGGTCAACGTCACGTCGCCCGGGCACGCCGGCGGACGCTGGTGGGCCCTCAACGAGGCGGTCCTCGAGAAGGTGCGCACCGGCCGGCTGACGCGCCTCGCCGTCGACATCAACGGAAGGTACTTCACCACCTACGCCGCCGACGGCGTGATCGTGGCGACCCCGACCGGGTCGACCGCCTACTCGCTCTCGGCCCGCGGACCGATCGTGTCGCCCCGCCACCGATGCCTGCTCCTCACGCCGGTCTCGCCGCACATGCTCTTCGACCGCTCGCTCGTGTTCGACCCCGACGAGGAGCTGCGCTTCCGGGTGGAGGACGAGCGGAGCGTCGTCCTCACGCTCGACGGGCTCGAGCGCGGCGAGCTCGACGCCGGTGACGTCGTGACGTGCACCGGTGGGCCCCGCCCGGCGAGGGTGGTGACGTTCGGCCCGCGCGACTTCCACCAGATCCTCAAGGCCAAGTTCGGCCTCGCCGACCGGTAGGCAATCGGGTGTGCTGACCGAGCTGCGAGTGGCCGACCTGGGGATCGTCGCCGACCTCACGCTGTTGCTCGGCCCGGGCCTCACCGCGATCACCGGTGAGACCGGCGCGGGGAAGACGCTGCTCGTGGAGGCACTCGACCTCCTCGTGGGCGGCCGCGCCGACTCCGGCCTCGTACGCGACGGGGCGACGGAGGCGCGGGTGGACGGCCGCTTCGTCGACGTCGCCACCGGCGAGGAGGTCGTGCTGGCCCGCGCGGTACCGGTGGACGGCCGGAGCCGCGCCTACGTCGACGGGCGGTTAGCCACGGTGGGCGAGCTCGCCGAGCGCGGCGCCGCCCTCGTCGACCTCCACGGGCAGCGCTCGCACCAGTCGTTGCTGTCACCGTCGGTGCAGCGCACTGCGCTCGATCGCTTCGCCGGCCCTCCCGCGTCGGAGGCGCTTCCGGCCTACCGCGCCGCGCGGGCGGACGAGCGCCGGCTGGAGGCCGAGCTCGCCGCGCTCGGCGGGGACGACCGGGCGCGTGCCCGCGAGCTCGACCTGCTGCGGTTCCAGATCGACGAGATCGAGGC
>JBOGFI010000215.1:0-6647 GCA_050743365.1 Acidimicrobiia bacterium
CAGCTGACCGGCGAGCCCATGCCGGAAGGCAACGGCGGCGCGTCTCCAGCGCCCGCGCCGGCCGGCGTTCCGGCGGGCGCTCCGGCATCAGCCGCGACGGCAACGGCGGTGGCGACGGCCCCGACCATCGTGGGGACGGGCCCGGACGGCCACACCCACCGGCTACTGACCGTCGTCAAGGCCGGTTCCATCCAGCAGACCAAGGCCTCCGCTGTCGACAAGGTCCACACCTGGCCCCACCTGCTGGTCTTCGAGTTCACGGCTCTCCTCGCCGTCACGGCCGTCCTCATCGTCTTCTCGGCCCTGGTGCGGGCGCCGCTCCTCGAGCTGGCCGACCCCAACCTCACGCCGAACCCCTCGAAGGCACCGTGGTACTTCCTCGGCCTCCAGGAGCTGCTCACGATGTTCCACCCGATGGTCGCGGGCGTGACGATCCCCGGCGTGGGGCTGCTGCTGCTCGCAGTGGCGCCTTACGTCGACAACAACCCGTCCCACGACCCGAAGGACCGGAAGTTCGCGATCTCGATCTTCACGATGTTCGTGATGCTGTGGGCGGTGCTCGTCATCATCGGCTCGTTCTTCCGGGGACCGGGGTTCAACTTCGTGTTCCCCTGGAACGACGGAATCTTCTTCGAGCTGTAGGAGTAGGTGTAGGACCCCGTGGACTCGTCCACCGCTCTCGTCGTCGCCCTCGCCGCGGTGCTGGTGCTCGCGGGCGTGATGATCATCGCCACCGGCCGGCGCCGCGCCGGAACCGGCCGTCTGAGCCGCGAGACGCGCCACGCCGACGCCCCGCCGCCCTCGGCGTCGACCGAGCTGGCGACGACCGACAAGGCCGACCTCGACGCCGAGGCCCGGGCCCGGGCCGAGGAGGCCAGAGGCGCGCTCGTGCCATCGGAGGCGGGGCCGCCCGCCGAGCGGGTCCCGGTCGACGAGGAGGAGCTGGGCGTCACCCGGCGGCAGTTCTTCAACCGGGGGATCCTCACCGGCATGAGCCTGTCGGTCGGGGGCTTCGGCGTCGCGATGCTCGCCTTCCTGTGGCCCACCAAGTCGGGTGGTCTCGGGACCAAGGTCACGGTCGGCACGCTCGAGCAGATCAAGGAGGCGTTCGACAAGAAGATCCCCTTCTACAACGCCTCGGCCAAGACCTACATCGTCGCCTACCCGAAGGAAGACCTCGACAAGGCGAAGAAGGTGTACCCGCCCAGCATCGTGAGCGGCATGGAGCAGGGCTACGCCGCGCTATACCAGAAGTGCCCGCACCTCGGCTGCCGGGTGCCGTGGTGCGAGACCTCACAGTGGTTCGAATGCCCCTGTCACGGCTCGAAGTACAACCGGGTAGGCGAGAAGCGAGGCGGCCCCGCCCCCCGCGGCATGGACCGGTGGCCGCTCGAGGTCTCGGGCGGCGGAATCGTGGTCGACACGTCGGGCACCGCCGTCACCGGCCCGCCGATCGGCACCAACACCACGGGCCAGTCCGCCGAGGGGGCGCCCTGTGTGTAGGCCGAGGGCGCACCGCCGGGCCGCCCGGCGAGTGAGCCCATGAGCGTCCGCCAGGCGCTCATCATCCTCAACGGCGTGGCGATCCTCGTGATCGCCACCGTGATCGTGTGGCGCGTGCTCAGCCTCCGGCGCAACCCCGAGCCCACGGCGCCGCAGAACAAGACTCCGTTCTTCGCCGACGAGGACCTCGAAGGCCGCAAGCTCGAGCGGGTGCTGGGCTGGTCGCTGCTGTTCACCGTCGTCATCGCCGTCGCGCTGCCGGTCTACTTTCTCGTCGAGCCCGACCGGCAGGTCCGGGCAGACGAGGACTTCGAGGAGCGCTCGGTGGAGCGCGGCGCGGTGCTCTTCGCCAACGAGGAGAGCCCGAACTTCGACTCGACCCGGTCGCTGCTCTGCGCCAACTGTCACGGCACCCGAGGCGAGGGTGGGACCGCGCCCTCCTTCACCCTCGAGCCCGAGGATCCCAGCTGCGACCCCGACGCTGAGGTCACGGAAGACACGCCCGCACAGTGCCGACCGATTCAGATCACCACGTGGAGAGCGCCGGCGCTCAACACGGTGCTACGGCGCTTCAGCCGCGAGGAGGTGACCCGGATCATCACCTTCGGGCGCCCCGGCACCCCCATGCCGGCGTGGGGTGTCAGGAGCGGCGAGGGGATACTCAACGAGCAGGGCATCGACGACCTCGTCAACTACCTCGAGAGCATCCAGATCACGCCCGAGGAGGCGCGGAAGCGCTCCACCGATGAGCTCGCGAACGCACGCAGCACGGCTCGGGAGGACGTCGCCGACGCCGAGCACGCGGTGGCGGACGCGCAGGCGGCGCTGGCCGCCGCTCCGCCCGGGGAGCAGGCCGACGCATCCGAGGCGCTCGAGGCGGCGGAGCAGACGCTGGCCGCCGCCATTGCCCGGCGCGACCAGGTGGTGGCGGCGTCCGACGGGGAGCTGCTGTTCCAGTTCCATTGCGCCCGCTGCCACACCAAGGGCTGGTCGTACTTCGACCCGCTCGACCCGACCGCGGCGCCGCCCCCCGGGCCCACGGGCGGGGGCGCGTTCGGGCCCAACCTCACCGGCGGCTCCGAGCTGCGCCAGTTCCCGGGCGCGAACGGGAGCGAGCAGCAGAGGCTCTTCGTGGCCCAAGGGGTAGACCTCCACAAGTCGTATGGGGCGCGGGGTGTCTACGACGGTGGGATGCCCCACTTCAACGAGACGCTCACCGAGGAGCAGATCCGCCAGGTCATCGAATACGAGCGCAGCCTGTAGGGACGGCCGGTCATCGTGGACACCCTCGTTCTCGCCCAGGAGACCATCGAGAAGAGCCTCTGGAACCCCACCATCCTCGGGGTCCTGGTGGTCGCGTCGGCGATCGCGCTCTTCTGCGGGTCGATCTACCTGGTGCTCGGCACCAACCTCGGCGCCCGTCTGGGGTTCCTGGTGGCGTTCACCGGCCTCCTGGGCTTCCTGGTGCTGCTGAGCCTGCTCTGGATCACCACCGCCTCGCCGCTCAACACGATCAAGGGACGAGTTCCGGCGTGGAAGGTCCAGGAGGTGGTGGCCGACCTCGGGGGCGCCGAGACCAGCCAGGCGCGTGACATCAAGGACACTGGCGAGAAGGTCGGCGCGACCGAGGCGGCCAACGTGAAGGCGGCCGTCGACGAGGCGCTGGTGCAGGAGGACGAAGCCGCCGCCGGAGAGGAGGGCGCGGCCCAGCCCGGCAGGTTCGCGCAGTTCAGCGAGGTCACCGAGTACAAGACCGGCGACACCTTCGAGGTCGGTGGCAGCAGCCCCAACATCTTCGACTTCGAGCTCACCCATACCCCGCTGGTCGCGGCGGTCGAGTACTGCGCGGTCGAGGAGGTCGAGGTGCCGTTCGGGCTCCCGCCGCCCGACCCCGTCTGCGACCGCCAGTCCGACAAGCAGGGCTTCATCGTCCTCGAGCGCGATCTGGGCTCGCTGCGGGTGCCGCCGTTCGTGGCGTTCTTCATGTTCAGCGTGCTGTTCGGGCTCGGCCTCCTCGCACTCCACTGGCGCGAGAAGGACGAAGCTGCCGCGAGGGAGCGCGCGGTCAAGCCGGTGCCCGTGCCGAGCAAGGCGTGACGACCGTGTGGAGGAGGATCGGGCTCGTGCTCGCGCTGGCGGCGCTCCCGGTCGTGGCCTGGACCCCGCCCGCGTCGGCGCAGCAGCTCATCGACGCCGGGGGCGGCGAGGGCGAGGGCGGTCTCGCCTTCGTGGCCTTCGCGCTCATGTGCTTCCTCACCGTGGGCGCCCTGTTCTTCATGGACCGGGTCCGCCGGCGTCGCGACGAGCGCGAAGACCGATAGGCCGTTTGCGTCAGGCGCGCAACCTCGCGGTCGCGAGTGCCGCGCCAGCGGCCGCGTCGATCGTCCGCTCGAGGTCGCCGTCGGTGTGGGCGAGGCTGGGGAAGATCGCCTCGAAGCCGCTCGGCGCCAGGTAGACACCGGCGTCGAGCAGGCCGTGGAAGAAGCCGGCGTACGCCCTCGCGTCGGCGGCGCGAGCATCGTCGTAGTCCCGCACCGGCTCCTCGGTGAAGAACACTCCCACCAGCGTGGCCGCCCGCGGCACCTGCACCGGCAAGCCCGCATCGGCAACCGCGTCCTCGACGCCGGTCGCAAACGCCGTGGCCTTCTTCTCGAGGGCCTCGTACGCGCCGCCGTCGAGGAGGCCGAGTGCGGCGAGGCCGGCGGCGGTGGCGAGTGGGTTGCCCGACAGCGTGCCGGCCTGGTACACGGCGCCGGCGGGGGCAAGCTCGTCCATCACGTCGGCACGTCCGCCGACAGCGGCGAGCGGCAGGCCCCCTCCGATCACCTTGCCGAAGATCGAGACGTCGGGCGCGACCCCGTAGGCGCCCTGCGCGCCCGCGACGCCGAGCCGGAACCCGGTGATCACCTCGTCGAACACGAGCAGCGCGCCGTGCCGGGAGCACGCCCGACGCAGCGCCTGGAGGAAGCCGTCGGCCGGCGGCACCAGGCCCATGTTGGCCGCCACCGGTTCCACCAGCACGGCCGCGACCTCGTCGCCGTACCGGGCGAAGGCGCCTTCGAGGGCGGACTCGTCGTTGTAGGGCACGACAACGGTGTCGGCGACCGCGCCCTCGGTGACGCCGGCCGAGCCTGGCAGGCCCAGCGTGGCGACGCCGCTGCCCGCCGCCACCAGCAGCGCGTCGAGGTGACCGTGGTAGCAGCCGGCGAACTTCACGACCTTGGGCCGGCCGGTGACGCCGCGGGCGAGCCGCACCGCCGTCATCGCGGCTTCGGTGCCCGACGACACCAGCCGCACCTTCTCCACGCTCGGCACCCGCTCGCAGATGGCCTCGGCGAGCTCGACCTCGCGCGCGGTGGGCGCCCCGAACGACGTGCCCGCGGCGGCGGCGCGCTGCACGGCCTCGACGACCACGGGATGGGCGTGCCCGAGGATCGACGCGCCCCACGACTGCACGTAGTCGCAGTAGCGGCGGCCATCGGTGTCCCACAGGTATGCGCCCTCGGCCCAGTCGACGAAGAAGGGCTCACCCCCCACCGCCCCGAAGGCGCGCACCGGGGAGTTCACGCCCCCCGGGATGCGCGCTCGAGCGCGGTCGAAGAGCGACTCCGCCATCTTTATGGTCGCACTCGCGGCGCGCGACCAGTCATCGCTGCAAGCGCTCGGCGACTTCGCGGGCAAAGTAGGTCAGCACGAAGTCGGCGCCGGCCCGCTTGATCGCGAGCAGGTGCTCGAGGGCGACGGTGTCGCCATCGAGCCACCCCGCGTCCGCCGCCGCCTTGACCATCGAGTACTCGCCGCTCACGTGGTAGGCGGCCACCGGCACGTCGAAGGCATGACGCACTGCGGCGATGACGTCGAGGAATGCCAGGGCGGGCTTGACCATGACGATGTCGGCGCCCTCGGCCACGTCGAGGGCGGTCTCGTCGATCGCTTCGCGCGCGTTCGCCGGGTCCATCTGGTAGGAGCGGCGGTCGCCGAACTGAGGCGCGCACTCGGCCGCGTCGCGGAACGGCCCGTACAGCGCCGACGCGTACTTGGCGGAGTAGGCGAGGATGGCAGTGCCGTTGTGCCCGGCGGAGTCGAGCGCGGCGCGGATGGCGCCCACCTGCCCGTCCATCATCCCCGACGGCGCGGTGACGTCGGCGCCGGCGTCGGCCTGGGATACCGCGATGGACGCGTAGCGCGCGAGGGTGGCGTCGTTGTCGACCTCGCCGTCGACCGTCACGATCCCGCAATGGCCGTGGTCGGTGTACTCATCGAGGCAGTTGTCGGCCATGAGCGCCAGCTCGTCGCCTACCTCGTCGCGCAGGTTGCGCAGCGCCACCTGCACCACGCCGTCGGGTGCGTCGGCGCCAGAGCCGGTGGCGTCCTTGCGGGCGGGAACCCCGAAGAGGATCACCGCCGGCAGCCCGAGGTCGGCGAGGGCCCGCACCTCCTTGCGCAGGCTCTCCTGGGTGTGCTGCACCACGCCCGGCATCGACTCGACCGGCTCGGGCGCGTCGATGCCGTCCTTGACGAACAGCGGCGACACCAGGTCGTCGATCGCGACGCGCGCCTCGCCCGCGAGGCGGCGCAGCGCGGGCGTACGCCGGAGGCGGCGCGAACGGTGCTCGGGGAAGGCCATGACTCAAGGGTACTGCCCGCCTTCACCGTCGAGGCCGTCGTACGACGGCGCCGAGAGCGGGGAAGGTAGCTACTCGGGCGCGAGGGCGGCGAGCAGCGCCGTGACGAGCCCGTCGACGGTGTGCTCGCTGGCCTCGACGTCGACGCGCAGACCCCGCGCCTTCGCCGTCTGCGACGTGACCGGCCCGATCGAGGCGACCAGCGGCTGCGGGTCGGGGAGCTCGCCGAGGAGGTCGCAGAGGTTGGACACGGTCGACGACGACGTGAAGGTGATCGCGTCCACCTCGCCCCGTCGGACCCGGTCGAGCGCCCGCGGGTCGGGCGCGGCCGTGACCGTGCGGTAGACGGGGAGCACGTCGACCGCGTACCCGCGATCCTCGAGACCCTCGGGGAGCACGTCGCGCGCCTGCTCGGCCCGGGCCAGGAGCACGCGGGCACCGGCGCGCGAGGGCAGCGGGAACGCGTCGAGGAGCGACTCGGCCACGAACCGCGTGGGTACGAGGTCGGCGCGCACGCCG
>JBOGFI010000216.1:0-18240 GCA_050743365.1 Acidimicrobiia bacterium
TTCACCGGGTCGGTGTGCTCCGGGCCGCCCTGCAGGCGCCATGCGTCGTTCTTCTCGGAGTGCTGGATGCCGGTGCCGGCGCTCATCCGCTGGGCCAGACCCGGATAGATGACACCCCGGTGGCCGACCGAGTCCTGGTGGACCAGGCCCCCCTCGAGCACCCAGGTCACGATCTCCATGTCGCGGTGCGGGTGGGTGGGGAAGCCGGCCCCGGCCTTGATCACGTCGTCGTTGCTGACCAGTAGCAGCCCGTGATGGGTGTTTCCGGGGTCGTAGTGGCCGCTGAAGCTGAAGCTGTGCCACGAGTCGAGCCAGTCGAGCTCGGTGTGGAAGCGCTCGTCGCGGCGGCGGATGTCGGTGGTCATTCCCGCCTTCCTCGGCCCCTCGATGCAGCCAGTTTCCCCGACAACTGTCTCGGGCGACGGGATGTTCCCGTAGCCTGCGGCGCGGATGCGACGCACTCTGGCACTCGGCTCGCTGCTCGTCGTGGCGGTGGCGCCGGCGGGGTGCGACATCAACGACTCGCCGGGCGGCGGCGAGGCGCTCGGCGCGGCGCCGATCGAGCGGTTCCTCCGGGCCGAGTTCGAGGGTGTCGACGTCGGTGGCGTGGGCTGCTCCCGGGCGGTGGAGCGCGGCGACACCACGACGTTCGACTGCTCGGTCATGGTGGAGGGCGCCGAGGTCGAGGTCCACGTCGAGCGGGTCGAGGGACGCCGGACGGAGCGCTTCGCTCGCCGCGAGGCCATCCTCGACGTGGTCACTATCGAGGCGTTCGTGCAGCAGCAGTTCGACGCCCAGCTCGGCCTGGCCGTGACGGTCGACTGCTCGCCCGACGCGGTGGTGGCGGCGAAGCCCGGCGCCGTGCTCGAGTGCACCGCGGTCGACGCCCGGGGCACCGTGCAGTCGGTGCCGGTGACCGTCGAGGACCTCGACGGGAGGGTCACGGCCGATCTCGCCCGTCCGACCAGCACGGCGGCGCCCTGAAGGCGAGGGAAGGGTCAGGGGGCGATGCGGTAGACCAGCGTCCCGGTGGCCACGGGCTTGCCGTCGGGGTCGCTGACCCGGATCTCCGAGAACGCGAGCTCGCGGCCCCGCTTCACGCACACGGCGTCGGCGACGAGGTCGGCCTGACTGGCGGCGCCGGTGTAGTTGATCGTCATCGAGACGGTCGCGGCACGCGTCCCCTTGTCGAAGTCGTGGCCGGCCCACACCGCCGCCGCGCCGGTCGTGTCCATGAGCGACGCCACCGCGCCGCCGTGGTACACCGCGCCGTCGTTGGTGAGCTCGGGGTCGAACGGCAGCCGCAGCTGCACGCCGTCGAGGCCCCAGCGCTCGACGACGATGCCCAGTGACGCGATGTAGGGCGTCTTGGTCATGACGCCGCGCATGAACTCGCGTCGCTTGGTCTGGTCCTCGGGTGTGAGCGGCATCGGTCCTGTCTACAGGTCACGCGTCGGCGGCGCCCACTCGGGCTCGCGCTTGTCAGCGAACGCGGCCGGCCCCTCGCGGTTGTCGGGGTGGCGCCAGAAGTCGGCCAGCGCCTGGGCGCTGCGCGCCAGGGCCGGGGTCAGCCCGTTCTCCAGGCTCTCCCACAGCGCCTTCTTGCTGACCATGATGGCGGAAGGAGAGTTGCGGGCGACGAGCTCGGCCAGTCGTTGCGCCTCGTCCCGCAACGCCTCCGGCGGGTCGACCACCTGCGAGATCATCCCCAGCTCCAGGGCGCGCGCAGCGGTGATCTGCTCGTGCCGGCCGACCAGCATCATGCGGGCGACGGCCTCGAACGGCATCCGCACCCGCAGGCCGATCGTCTCGAACGTGGCGACCTGGCCGACCGAGACGTGCGGGTCGAGGAAGGTCGCGTCGCTCGCGGCCATCACGATGTCGGCGTCGGCGACGAAGTGGAGGCCGCCGCCGGCGCAGACACCGTTGACCGCGCAGATTACCGGCTTCCAGACCTTGTTGTGGAACGAGGTGAGGGCGATCGTGTTGCTCCGCACCCGTTCGGCGTGGCGGGCCATTCCCTTCGGGTCGGCGGCCAGCTCCTTGAGGTCGACGCCGGTGCAGAAGCCGTCTCCCACCGCGCTGTTCACGATCACGCGCACGTCGTCGTCGGCGTCGAGCTCTGCCCACGCCCGGGGCAGCTCGTCCATCATCCGGATGCTCAGCGCGTTCTTGCGCTCGGGCCGGTTCAGGATCAGCCAGCCAACGTGCCCGCGCTTCTCGACCACCAGCTCCTGGTACACGGGTGTCAGCGGCTCACGATCTTCGCGCCCTGCTCCCGGAGCTCGTATTTGAGCACCTTGCCCATGGCGTTGAGCGGGAGCTCGTCGACGAGCTCGATGTGGCGCGGCACCTTGTAGTTGGCCATCTCCGTGCGGCACCACTCCGCGAGCTCCTCGGGCGTGGCCTCGGCCCCCGGCCGCAGCACGACGAACGCCATGCCGATCTCGCCCATCCGGTCGTCGGGCACGCCGACCACCGCGACCTGCGCGACCTTCTCGTTGCGCAGCACGATGTTCTCGATCTCGGCCGGGTAGGCGTTGAAGCCGCCGACGATGAACATGTCCTTGGTGCGGTCGGTGATGCGCAGGTAGCCACGGTCGTCCATGACGCCCACGTCGCCCGTGTGCAGCCGGCCGTCAGCGTCGACCGCGGCGGCGGTCTCCTCGGGCTCGTCGTAGTAACCCTGCATCACGTTGTAGCCGCGCACCACCACCTCACCGGGCTCGCCGCGCGGCACCTCTTGGCCCTGGTCGTCGACCACCTCGACCTCGACCCCCGGGATGGCGCGGCCCGACGTGGTGGCGATGGTCTCGGGGTCGTCGTCGTAATGGCACATCGTGGTGATCGCGCACGACTCGGTGAGGCCGTAGCCGGTGATGATCGTCTCGAACGTGAGCTCCTTGCGCATGCGAAGGATCAGCTCGACCGGGATGCTGGCGGCGCCCGTCACCGCCAGCCGGAGGCTGGACAGGTCGTAGCGGTCGCGGTCGGGGTGGTTGAGGATCGACTGGTAGAGCGTGGGCGGGCCCGGCAGCACCGTGATGTGGTCGCGGGGCACGCGCTCGAGCACCGCGGAGACGTCGAACACCGCGTGCGGCAGGTTCGCCGCTCCCATCATCAGGCACGCCAGCCAGCCCGCCTTGTAGCCGAAGCCGTGGAAGTACGGGTTCACGACGAGGTAGCGGTCACCCTCACGGAGCCCCACGACCGCGCTCCAGTCGCGGAACGCCCGCAGCGTCTGCGCGTGCGTGCACATGACCCCCTTGGGGTTCCCGGTGGTGCCCGACGTGAACAGGACGTCGGACAACCAGCCGGGCTCGACCGATTCAGCCACGGCGTCGGCCTCCTCGCTGCCGACGACCTCGGCCCGGTCGACGAAGTCCTCCCATCCGATCGTGCCGTCGGGCGCGTCGCCGCGCACGACGACGATCGTCTCGAGGTCGGGCAGCTCGGCGTGCACGTCGACGGCATCGCGCAGCATCGTCACGTAGTCGGTGTCGAGGAACCCGCTGATCGTCACCAGCGCCCGTGCCCGCGACTTGCCGAGGATGTAGCCCGCCTCGCGGCCCTTGAAGCGCGTGTTCAGCGGCACGAGCACGCCGCCGGCCGACTGGATGCCGACGGCGGCCACCACCCACTCCCAGACGTTGGGAGCCCAGACGGCGGCACGGTCGCCCGGCTCGAGGCCGTGCGCGAGGAACGCGCGCGCGGCTTCGTGGGCAGCACCGGCGAGATCGGCGAAGCTCAGGGTCGTCCCCTCGCTCACGTCTACGATCGCCTCCCGTGTCGGGAAGCGCGAGGCGCTGCTGCGAGCCAGTCTGGGGATCGTGCCCCACTCGAGGTCGCCGCGCGGCCAATCGGTCGGGGAATCGGTCTCCGGCATCGCCGTCACGCTACCGCCGGGTGCCATGAGCGACCATCTGCTCATCGAGGACCGGGGACCGGCGCGGTGGCTCCGGTTCAACCGGCCGGCGAAGCGAAACGCCGTGACGCGCGCCATGGCCGAGACCCTGCGGACCGAGCTCGCGCGCGCCGCCGACGACGCCACGATCGTCACGCTCGTGCTCACCGGGACCGGGGACACTTTCTGTGCCGGCGTGGACGTCAAGGAGGCGCTCCAGGGTCCCGACGCCGCTCTCCGCCAGGAGCGGTCGACGCCGCTGTGGCCCGTCGACGAGCTGGTCAACTTCCCGAAGCCGTTCCTGTGCTGTCTCAACGGCGCCGCCGTCGGCGGCGGCGCCACCCTCGCGATGACGACCGATCTGCGGCTGGCGGCGGAGTCGGCCAGCCTCACGTTCTCGCTCGGGCGGCTCGGGCTCACGCCCGAGGTCGGGTCGTCGTTCCTCCTCTGGCGGCAGGTCGGCTACGGCGTCGCCCTCGACCTCATGCTCACCGGCCGCACGGTGCCGGCACCGGAGGCACTGGCGCTGCGGCTGGTGCACCGGGTCGTGCCCGATGGGGACGCCGAGTCGGCGACGCAAACGCTGGCCGAAGGGCTCGCCGAGCTGCCGCACGACGCCGCGGCGCGCACCAAGCAGGTGCTGCGGGCCGGCCTCGAAGCGAGTTATGCCGACGCGAGGAAGAACGAGCTCCGTGAGCTGGCGGAGTTCGGCCGCCGGACCAGCGAGGAGCAGTGACGTGCCTCAGCTGATCACGGTGGATGCGGTCATCGACGGCGTGGCCCGGATCACGCTCAACCGGCCCGAGAAGAAGAACGCGCTCTCCATCCAGCTGCGGGATGAGTTCTCGGACGCGCTCGACGCCCTCGGCGGCGACGAGGCGGTGAAGACCATCGTCGTGACCGGTGCCGGCGACGTGTTCAGCGCCGGCTTCGACCTCAGGGAGTTCGAGCAGCACGAGCGGGCCGACGAACTGTGGAAATCGAGCGACCGGTGGCACGCGACCGTCCTGCGCTTCCCGCTCCCGTTGGTGGCGGCGGTCAACGGCGCTGCGCTCGCCGGTGGCTTCGACCTCGCGGTCATGTGCGACCTCCGCGTCGCCGCCGACACCGCGCGCTTCGCCCATCTCGAGATCACGTTCGGCGACGTCGTGTTCGGCCCGCTCCACGACCTCGTGGGCGGCGCCGTGGCGCGCGACCTGTGCTTCACCGGTCGAGTCGTCGAGGCCGCCGAGGCGAAGGCGCTGGGGCTGGTGTCGAGTGTCGTCCCGGTGCCCGAGCTGGGCGCCGAGGTCCGACGCTTCACCGACCCATCGTGCGGGCGCCCCGAGACGTCCTCGTGCGCACGAAGGCAAAGGCGATCCGGCGGGCGGCGGTGGCGACGGGACCCACGCTCGACCTCTGAACACGCAAACCCGTCGGCTCCGGCATCCGTAGTGTTCACCAGGACGAGGCGAAGGGGACTCCGATGAGGATGAGGATGAGGATGAGGAAGACACTGACCGCCCTAGTGGGGTTGCTCGCCCTGGTGGGGGCGCTCGCCGCCTGCGGCGACGACTCCTCCGACGACGGCGACACGGCGCAACGGTCGCAGGCGGAGCCCGACCAGGCCGCCGACGGGGCCGCCGACGAGCCCGAGGCCCCGCCCACCGTCGAGGTCGCCCAGACGGGCCTGGGTCAGGTGCTCGTCGACGCCGAGGGCAAGACCCTCTACCTCTTCGCCAACGACCAGGGCACGACCACCGGGGTCAGCGACGCGCTCCAGCAGGCGTGGCCGCCGCTCACGGCGGAGTCGGAGGAGGACGTCGTCGCCGGTGAGGGCGTCGACGGGGGCAAGCTCGCGACGGCGCAGCAGGCCGACGGGCGTCTGTGGGTCACGTACAACGACCATCTGCTGTACCGGTTCTCGGGCGACGGCGCGCCCGGCGACACCAACGGACACGCGCTGGGGAACATCTGGTTCGCGCTGACGCCCGACGGGGAGCAAGTCACGGGCTAGATAGTGACCCCGCCCCGTAGATTGGCGACGTGAGCGAACGGTCGCTGGCATCTCTGCTGCTGACGGAGGAGGGGACGGCAGCGGCCGAGGAGCTCGTCTTCTTCGACGGGGAGTGGACCGGCCGCGCCGAGCTTGTCGCCGCCGCGCGAGCGCTCACGAGCGAGCTGGAGGCCCTCGGCGTGGAGCCCGGCCGAGCGGTGGTATCGCTCGTACCGAGCTCGCCGCCCAGCATCGCCGCCATGTTCGGCGTGTGGGCCGCGGGCTGCCCGCTCGTCCCGCTGAGCCCCCGCCTCACCGGCGCGGAGCTCACCCGGGCGGTGGGCGAGGTGCGGCCGGCCGCGGTGGTGGCCCCCGGCGGCCTGCTCGACCGGCATGCCGGGGCGCTCACCGGTTGCACCCTGGTCGAGCAGCACGGGCCGGCCTTCCGGGCACGAGGGCCCGCGGCGACCGGCGCCGGGGTCGAGGTGGGCACCGAGGTGGCGCTCGTGCTCTACACGTCGGGCACCACCGGGATGCCGAAGCCAGTGATGCTGCGGCACGAGTCGATCCTGGCCGGCCTCGACGCCGTCCTGGGGACGATCGGCGTCGGCGCCGCGGCCCGGCGCGCCGCAGCGCGGTCGAAGCCACCCATGCCGAACCTGGTGCCGTTCTCGCTCAACCTGTGGTCAGGTCTGTACAACGTGTGCTTCTCGCTGCGGGTCGGCGCGCCGATCGTGCTCATGGGCCCTTTCGACCCGCGTGAGTTCGCCCGGCTCGTGGCGCGCTTCGGGATCCGGTCGTCGGTACTGGCGCCGGGGATGCTCTCGATGCTCCTCGACGACCCGGAGGTGACCGATCTCACGCCGCTGCGGTTCGTCCGCAACGCCACCGCTCCGCTCTCGCCCCGGCAGGCGCGCCGATTCCGCGAGCGCTTCGGCGTCGTGGTACTGAACGGCTACGGGCAGAGCGAGCTCGGGGGCGAGGTGGTGGGCTGGAATGCAGCCGACGCCGGCGAGTTCGCCGACACCAAGCTCGGCGCCGTTGGACGCCCCCACCCCGGCGTCGAGGTGCGCATCCTGGGCGACGGCGACGAGCCGCTGCCTCCCGGCGAGGTGGGGGAGGTCTGCGTGCGATCGCCCTACGTCATGGCGGGCTACCTCGCCGGGGTTGCCGGCACGACCGCCCGCTTCACCGCCGACGGGCTGCTCCGCACCGGTGACTTGGGCCGGTTCGACGCCGACGGCTTCCTGTGGCTCGAGGGCCGGCGTTCGGCGCTGATCAATCGCAGCGGGCTCAAGGTGCTTCCGGGCGAGGTCGAGGAGGTGCTGCGCGCCAGCCCGCTGGTCGCCGACGTCGCGGTGGCGGGCATGCCCGACGAGCGCCTGGGCGAGGTCCCCTGGGCATTCGTCGTGCTACGCGGCCCGGGGGAATCGCCGCCCGACCTCGACGCCCGGCTCGAGGCGGTGGCGCGCGAGCGGCTGGCGCCCTACAAGGTGCCCGCCCGGTTCGTGGTCGTCGACGAGCTCCCCCGCAACGAGGTCGGCAAGGTCGTGCACCGCGAGCTGCAAGCCCGCTTCTCCCCGCGCCGTAATGCGGAGCAGCGGCTCGCGATCGACGGTGACACGCCGGTCGAGCGCGTGCGCGACGTCGTGGCCGAGTGGGTGGACACGGCGGTCCCAGCCGAGTGGCGCGACGCGGCGGCACGCGGCGGGCTGATCGAGCTGCGCCGCGTGAGACCCCGCGCTGCTTATGAGGACTGGTACCCGGCGTTCGCGGCGAGCGGGCTGGTCGCGAGCACGTGGCCGGTCGAGTACTGCGGGCTGGGCGTGTCGAACGTGACGGCACGGGCGATCGACGAAGTGCTCGCTCCCTACCACCTCGGCCGTCTCAACCCCCTCGGGCTCAGCCTGGCCGGGCCGACGTTGCTGGCCTGGGGAACCGACGAGCAGAAGGCCCGCTATCTCCCGCCGATCGTGTACAACGAGGAGCGCTGGTGCCAGCTCTTCAGCGAGCCCGGCGCGGGCAGCGACCTCGCCTCGCTCGCCACCGGCGCGGTTCGCGACGGCGACGAGTGGGTCATCAGCGGGCAGAAGGTATGGAGCACCTGGGCCCACGAGTCGCACTTCGCGCTGACGCTGGCCCGCTCCGATCCCGGTGTCCCCAAGCGTGAGGGCATCACGTACTTCATCGTGCCGGTCAATGCGCCGGGCGTCGTCGTGCGACCGCTGCGTCAGATGACGGGCGAGGCCGACTTCAACGAGGTCTTCCTCGACGGCGTGCGGGTGCCCGACGCCCTTCGGATCGGGCCCGTCGGTGGCGGCTGGCGGGTGGCCGCGGCCACGCTCACCGGCGAGCGCCAGATGATCTCGGGCGCCGGCGCCGGCGGGGTCGACCGCATCGGCGGCCGCTCGATCGGCCGGCTGGTGACCGGGGCCCGCGAGCGCGCCGCTCGCGACCCACACACCGGCTGGGGTGACCCGCGGGTGCGCCAGCGGGTCATGCGGCTGTACGCGGCCGAGCAGGCGCTGGCGTGGACGAACGCCCGGGCCCGCGACGCCCGCCGAGCGGGCCGGCCGCCGGGCGCCGAGAGCTCGATCGGGAAGCTGCTCGCCGCCGAGCTCAACCTGGCCGCGCAGGAGGAGTGGCTCATGCTGCTCGGCGCCGCGGCGATCGCGCGAGCCGAGGACGACGACGATGCCGGCTCGGTCGTGCGTGGCTTCCTGCGGAGCCGGGCCAACACCATCGAGGGCGGCACCTCCGAGGTGCAGCGCACGATCCTGGGCGAGCGTGTGCTCGGGCTCCCGCGCGAGCCCGACCTCTACCAGGGCGCGCCCTGGCACGACGTTCCCCGCAGCTGACCAATCGATGAGTGCATCGGGCGCAAGGTGGGCCCGACCAGAGGAGGAATTCGTATGAGGTTCGAGGGCAAGGTCGCCGTCGTCACCGGCGCCGGCCGGGGCATCGGCGAGGAATACGCCAAGGCGCTGGCCCGCGAAGGCGCCAGCGTCGTGGTCGCCGAGCTCGACGCCGAAGCGGGCGAACGGGCGGCCAAGGAGATCGAGCAGGAGGGCGGCAAGGCCCTCGCCGTGGCCACCGACGTGTCGAGCGAGGAATCCACGCTGGCCATGGCCGGGGCGGCGGGCGACGCCTTCGGCGGCGTCGACTACCTCGTGAACAACGCCGCCATCTACGGAGGCATGGAGCTCCATGGCCTCACCGACATGCCCATGTCGTACTGGGACAGGTTCATGTCGGTGAACATGACCGGCGCGGTCCTGTGCACCCGGGCCGTGTTCCGGTCGATGGCGGAGCGTGGCGGCGGCGCCATCGTCAACCAGTCGTCGACCGCGGCGTGGATGGGCGCCGGCTACTACGGCATCGCCAAGCTCGCGCTCCATGGCATCACCGGCTCGTTCGCTCGCGAGCTCGGCCCCATGAACATCAGGGTCAACGCCATCGCCCCCGGGCCGACCGACACCGAGGCCACCCGCACCACCGTCGACCCCACGATCATCCAGGCCCTGCTGGCCACGATGCCGCTCAGCCGGATGGGAACGCCCTCCGATCTCGCCGGCGCGTGCCTGTTCCTGCTGTCGGAGGACGCCCGCTGGGTGACCGGCCACGTCCTCAACGTCGACGGCGGCCAGATCATGCGGGTCTAGGTTCGGCGGCGTTGTCGGGTGTCCGCCGTTTGAGCAGGTGGCGAGGCGGATACCTTCTAGGCCGTAATCGGTGTCTTGGGGGGAAAAGATGAGAAGCCGCGGGCCTGTGCTCGTGCTGGCGCTGGCGTTGGTGACGACGGCCGCGTGCGGATCGCGCGTCGACGAGCCGTCGACGATCGCGGGAGGCGCCGGCGGGAACGGCGGCGGCAACGGCGGCGGGGACGCCGGCGGCGGTGAGGGCGGACCTCCCGCCGACGCCGAGGCGCCCTGCGGGCCCGGCGACGCCAGCGGCGCGACCGACACCGGGGTCACCGACGACACGATCGCCATCGCCACCATCCAGGACATCGGCGGACCCCGCCCCGGTCTGTTCCAGGCGAACCTCGACGCCATGAACGCCTTCGTCGCCTATTGCAACGAGCTGGGCGGCATCCTGGGCCGCGAGCTCGAGCTGACCGCGTACGACTCGCGCATCTCGGAGCACCGATCGACGACCGCCCAGGCGTGCGACAGCGCGTTCGCCCTGGTGGGCCAGTCGGTGGCGATCGACAGCGCCGGCGCGCAAGTGGGCGTCGACTGCGGGATCCCCGACATCCCGGCCTTCGCGGTCGAGACCCAGCACGCCGGCGCCACCAACGTGGTGCAGCCGCTCCCGAACCCCCCGACGCTCCTCAACGTCGGCCCCGAGCGCTACGTCAAGAAGGAGTTCCCGGACGCGGCCAAGCACGCGGCGATGTTCTTCATCAGCGCGGGCCCTTCGTCGGTCACCGCCGAGAAGCGGGTGAAGGGCTTCGAGGAGATCGGCTTCAACTTCGACGTCAACAGCCAGACGGAGCTCAACGAGCTGAACTGGGGGCCGTTCGTCGAGCAGATCCGGTCGAACGACGTGCAGTTCGTCACCTCGGTGTCGGAGCTCGACAACCCGGTGAACCTGGCCAAGGAGCTGCGGACCCAGGGCGTCGAGGTCGAGATCTTCGAGCTCGACCAGGTCGCCTACGACCCCGCCCTGATCGAGAAGGGCGGCGACGTCGTCGAGGGCGTCCACGTCGTCGTGTCCACCGTCCCGTTCGAAGAGGCCGAGACCAGCGACGAGATGCGGCGGTTCCTCTTCTGGCTCGAGGAGACGGACGCCAAGGCCGCCAACCCCAGCGCGCTCTCGGTCCAGGGCTGGTCCGCCGGCCAGCTGTTCGCCACCGCGGCCAAGAACCTCGGCAGCGACCTGACCAGGGAGGGTCTGCTCGCGGAGCTGCGCAAGATCAAGGAGTGGGACGGCCACGGCATCCACGCGCCCGCCAACCCCGGCGACAACCTCGTGACCCAGTGCTTCATCTACCTGAAGGTCGAGGGCGGCGAGTTCGTGCGGGAGTTCCCGAAGGAAGGGTTCTCCTGCGACGAGAAGAACGTGGTCGAGGTCGAGTACGACTTCCCGAAGGGGGCCGGGACCTAGCCGCGGCGCAGCCGGGGCGAAGGGGGCACCACGTGGACGAGTTCATCCGCCTGACGATCTTCGGGCTGGTGGCGGCGGCGATCTACTTCGTCGCCGCCAGCGGACTCGTCCTCACGTACACGACCTCGGGGATCTTCAACTTCGCTCACGGTGCCATCGGCATGGTCGCGGCCTTCGTCTACTGGGAGCTGCGCTTCAATCCCGACGGGCCGGTGCTCCCGACTCCGCTCGCGCTGTTCCTGGTGCTGGGCGTGTTCGCGCCGCTCTTCGGCGTGCTGGTCGAGCGGGTCCTGATCCGCAACCTCCAGGGCGCGTCGCTGGCAACGACCCTGGTGGTGACGGTCGGGATGCTGGCCGCCCTCATCGGCCTGGCCCAGACGTTCTGGCCGCCGGAGTCGCGGGTCGTGCGCGGGTTCTTCGAGCCCGACGACGTGAAGATCCTGGGCGTCAACGTCACCTGGCACCGGATCATCACGGTGCTGATCGCGGTCGGCGTCGCCGTCGGCCTGCGCGTCCTCCTGTACCGCACCCGCATCGGCGTCGCGATGCGAGCGGTGGTGGACAACCGCACGTTGGCCGGCCTCAACGGCGCCCAGGCGCACCGGGTGAGCGCGCTGTCGTGGGCGATCGGCTCGAGCCTCGCCGCCCTGGGCGGGATCCTCCTGGCCCCGGCGCTCGGCCTCGAGATCATCGCACTGACCCTGCTGGTGGTGAACGCGTACGCGGCGGCGATGGTCGGGCGTTTGCGCAGCCTCCCTCTCACCGTGGTCGGTGCGGTCATCCTGGGTCTGCTGGTCCAGTACGTCCCGAACTACCTGCCGAAGGTCTTTGCCGACGACACGCTCCCCGACTGGCTGACCGGCATCAACAACTCGCTGCCGATCCTCATGCTGTTCGTGGTGCTCCTCCTCCTGCCCGAGGAGCGTCTGGGCGGCTGGCAGGCGCGGGCGGCGCGCCGGATCCGGGTGCCGAGCCTGGCCCAGTCGCTGCTGGGCGGGGCCGCGCTGGTGGCGGCCGCGGTGGTGGTGTCGGGCTTCTTGTCCGATCGCAACCTGGGGCGGGTGGGCCAGGGCCTCGCCCTCGGCGTCATCGTCCTGTCGCTCGTGCCGTTGACGGGGTACGCGGGCCAGATCTCGCTGGCCCAGATGACCCTGGCCGGGGTGGGCGCGTTCGTCATGGCCAAGGTCGCGACCGAGGGGTCGCCGATCGGGCTGCTGGCGGCGACGCTGATCGCGGGCGCGGTCGGCGGGATCATCGCGTTGCCGGCGCTCCGGCTGCGGGGCCTGTACCTCGCGCTCAGCACCCTGGCGATCGCGGTGCTCGCCGACAACATGTTCTTCCCGCAGCGGCGTGTCTTCTTCACCGGCTCCCTCGAGGTCTCGCGGCTCGATCTCGGCTTCATCGACTTCGACAGCGACCGTTCCTATTTCGTCCTGCTGGCGGTCGCGTACGCGCTGGTCGCGGTCTTCGTGCTGACGCTGCGGCGGGGGCAGTTCGGCCGGCGCCTCCTGGCGATGAAGGACAGCCCGGCAGCCTGCGCCACCCTCGGTCTCAACCTGACCCGCACGAAGTTCACGGTGTTCGCGGTATCTGCCGCGCTCGCCGGTCTCGGGGGCGCGCTCTACGGCGGGCTGCGGGTCTCGGTGAGCGGAGACGACTTCGAGATGGTGCAGGGCCTGCCGATCCTGCTCCTGGCCGTGCTCGGCGGCATCGCCACTGCGAGTGGGGCGCTCGTGGGCGGCCTGTTCTTCGCGCTCATCACGATCATCTCGCAGGAGTACGAGTCGTTCGACTGGCTCGTGCTGGTCGCGCCCGGGCTCGTCGGCATCACCCTGGGCCGCAACCCCGATGGCGTCGTGCCCGACCTCGCCGACCGGTCGCGCCGGCTGCTGGCGCGGCTCCGGAGCGGGCCCGACCCGGCCGTCGTGGAGCGGCGCAAGCGGCGCGCCGCCCTCGCCACCCTCGATGCCGACGTGCTGTTCGGCGCGCCGCTCGAACCGGAGCGGGTGCAGGCCCTCGACGCCCGTTTGGGGACGGAGGAGGTGACCCCGGTTGGCGTTGCTGGCGACTAAGGAAGTGGGCGTCTCGTTCGGGGGGCTGCGGGCCCTCGACCAGGTCGACCTCACCGTCGAGCCGGCCTGCGTGACCGGGCTCATCGGGCCCAACGGCGCCGGCAAGACGACGCTGTTCAACGTCGTCTGCGGCCTCCAGGAGACCGACGCCGGCCAGGTCCTCCTCGACGACGAGGACGTCACCAAGCTCAAGGCGTACGAACGCGCCCGGCGGGGTCTGGCGCGCACGTTCCAGCGGCTGGAGGTGTTCGGCTCGCTCTCGGCTCGGGACAACGTCCTCACCGCCGCCGAGATCCACCGCTCGTGGTCCCACGACGAATCCGATCCCGAGGAGGCCACCGAGCAGCTGGTCGAGCGGGTCGGGCTACGCGACGTCGCCGACGAGCAGGCCGACACGCTGCCGACCGGGATGCTGCGTCTGGTGGAGGTCGCGCGCGCGCTGGCGGCGCGGCCCCGGATCCTGCTGCTCGACGAACCGTCGTCGGGGCTCGACGAGCACGAGTCGGACGTCTTCGCCAAGCTGCTGCTCGACCTGGCCGGCGAAGGCCTCGCGGTCCTGATGGTCGAGCACGACGTGCCCCTCGTCATGGAGGTGTGCACGACGATCCACGTGCTCGACTTCGGGAAGATGATCGCGGTCGGCACGCCGGCGGAGATCCAGGCCAACGCCGACGTGCAGGCCGCGTACCTCGGGGCGACGGGAGACGGCGATGCCTCCTGATGCTGCGAGCGGCGACGGGCGGCAGGTCCCGGTGCTCGAGCTCAGTGGCGTGCGCGCCGCCTACGGGCGCATCGAGGTGCTCCATGGGGTCGACTTCGCGATCCCACCGGCGTCGGTGTTCGCGCTCCTCGGCCCCAACGGTGCCGGCAAGTCGACGACGCTGAAGGTCGTCAGCGGGCAGATGCAGCCGACGGCCGGGCAGGTCCGCATGATGGGCCGGCCGGTGGCGGGCGCGAGCACGGAAGCGCTCGCCCGCACCGGCGTGTGCACGATCCCGGAGGGGCGCGGCATCTTCCCGAGTCTCACGGTGCGGGAGAACCTGCGCATGGTCACCTACGGGCGCGTCGCGCTGAGCGCGGTGGAGGAACGCGCCTACACGCAGTTCCCGCGCCTCAAGGAACGCCGCCGCCAGGTCGCCGGCACGCTGTCGGGCGGCGAGCAGCAGATGCTGGCCATGGCCCGGGCGCTCACCACGAACCCGGCCCTCCTCCTCCTGGATGAGCTGTCGATGGGGCTCGCGCCGCTGATCGTCGAGCAGCTCTTCGAGCTCGTCGCCCAGATCGCCGCCGGCGGCATCTCGATCCTCATCGTGGAGCAGTTCGCCGCCACCGTCCTCGAGGTCGCGAACCTGGCCGGCCTCATGCTCCACGGCCGGGTGCAGCAGGTGGGCACACCCGCCGAACTGCACGACGTGCTCTCGGGTGCGTACCTCGGAGGCGAAGGATGACCAATCGACGAAGCCAATCGACGAGTAAGACAAGGAGGCTGTCGTGACCACGACCGAGCAGGGGGCTGCGCCCTCGACGCGCTTGGAGGAGTTCGAGCGCGAGATCTCCGAGCTGAAGGTGCGGGCACAGGCGACCGGTCCCGAGGGCCGTCTGCTCATCCTGGGGGTCGTGCTGCTCGTCGCCGGCCTGGTGCTGATCGCGGTCGCCTGGGTGCGCGCCTCGGGAACCAACGACTTCAACGACCAGATCAGCTACCTCATCTCCGGTGGCCTCGGAGGTGTGGGCGCCGCCGTCGTCGGCTGCGCGCTGTACGTGCGCACCGCGATGTCGCGCTACCTCCGGTACTGGCTCATCCGCATGGTGTACGAGCAGCGGGTGCAGACCGACCGCATCGTGGAAGCGCTCAAGAGCCGGTAACGACCCTCCCGGGCACGGCCTCCTCAGTCGGGAGCTGCCGTCGAATCTCCCGGCGGGGTGCGTCGCCCGAGCCCACGCCGTAGGCTCAGTTCGGGCGCGCATGGAGGCTCAACATGGCAGAGCACTGGTGGTCACGGCTGTGGAGCTGGATCGGCTCGGCAGACCGGGAGTCGCACGCCGCGCATCAAGACACCGAGGACGTGGACGACCACGTCGTACTGCAGACCAACGAGCAATCGATCGAGGATCTCGGCTCCCGAACTCGGGGTGACGCCGAAGACAACGTCGTACAGCAGACCAACGAGCAGCAGATCGAGAACCTCGGCTCCCAAATTCAGGGTGATGAGAACGCCCTGGCCATCGATGCTGACCACGGCTCTGCCGCGGCTGCGGCGGCTGCGTCCGACGACTGGACCGAGGCCTTGAGAGGGACCACGTCTCTCCCTGCTTCCCCGGAGACCACCCAGGCCGTGCCCGTGGCGCCGCAGGACGCGGACGTTCCGCCGGCGCCGGCACCCTCGCCGAGACCACTGGACTCGAGCATGGGTACACCCGGGAGCCACGCGCATCCTGTTGGCGGCGATGCGACACCGAATCCCGTGGCGTCCGCTTCGCCCGACCCGGCGCCTCAGGCTCTCGCTCCTGACGAGCCGATCGAGGTGGCGGGTCACTGGGATCCCGACCCGCCCATCGACGGGGGCTGGGACAGCCCCACGCCGGGCGAGGAGGGGGACTTCGCCTAAGGCGCGTCGTCACGGGTCGAGGCGCATCTTCCCTGCTAACCGACTAGTGCTTGCGCCGCCTGCGGACCTCGTCGAGCTTGTCGTCGTCGACGCGCTCGACCCCCGAGGTCCGCTTGGCGATCTTCAGCGCGACGTCGCGGACGTCCTGGTCGACCACGCCACTCAGGTAGGCGACGCCGTCGCGTACCTCGATACGCAGCCCCGGCGCATGGCGGGTGCGCCGGTCGCCGTTGAGTGACGCCCGCAGACGCGCCTCGGTGGCGACGTCGGATGTGTCACCGGCGACGAGCTTCTGCGCGGCCCGGACGCCGAAGCCGGCCCACTCGACCATCTCGTCGCGGTTCCGCCACGCCCACAGCGCGAGCGCCGACCCGCTGATCGGGAGGATCTTCTTCACGAGCTTCCACATGGCCTGCGATCTTCCCCTCGGGACCCGGGGCTACTCCAAATCGGGCAGCGGCTCGCCCCGGTCGAAGTAGGCGTCGCGGAGCTCGAACGCCTTCTTGGTGCCGACCTTCGAGCGGATCTTCACGAAGTTGAACTCGTCGGGACGGAAGCTCAGGTTGGTGCCGAACGCGTGGCCGATGACCTCGGTGACGTCGGCCTGCGCCATCCCCGGGGTCTCCTCCACCAGCCGGAACAGCTCCTTGGCGATGGCGATGCCGTCGGCGGGCATCCGGGCGACCTTGGCCGCGAGCGCCTCCGCCTCGACCGCGACCGCCTCTCGGGGGACGAACCGGGTGAAGGCGCCCCGCTCGGCGAGCTCGGCGGCGTCGGCGACCCTGCCGGTGAGCAGGAGATCCTTCGCGAGCACGGGACCGAGCCGGTAGAAGAAGAGGTGCAGGTTGCCGAGCACGGGGCCGAGGAAGCGCGCCGCGGGCATGCCCAGCTGCGTGCCCTCGGCCACGACGCTGAGGTCGCAGGAGAGGAGGAACTCGAGGCCCCCGCCCAGGGCGTGCCCCTCGACCTGCGCCACCAGCACCTTGTTGTGCTTGTAGAGGTCGTGGTACACCGCCTGGGCGTAGCGGTCGTAAGTGAGGCGGCGCCGCTGGGTGGGCCGCTCGGGCTTCTCGCCCGGGCCGGGCGGGTCGGCTCCGTACCAGCCGTAGGCCACCGTCATGTCCTGGCCGGTCGTGAACGTTCCGCCGGCACCGCGCAGGATCACGACCTTGACCTCGTCGTCGCGCGCGGCATCGTCGAGGGCCTCGGTCATGAGCTCGTACATCTCGTCGACGAGCGCGTTGAGCTTGTCGGGCCGGTTGAACGTCACCCGGGCGACGTGGGTCTGCCGGTCCTTGTCGTAGAGGACGGGTGCCTCGCTCACGGCGGCGAGGCTACCGATTCTGCCGGCGACCCTCGATCGGCGAGTGTCAGTACGGCCAGCCCGCCACGGTGGCGACGAGCGCGTCGATCGCGGATGCGGCACCGCCGGCGGCGGGGCCGTTGGCGACGACGGAGAACACGAACCGCCGGCCGGCGGTCGTGGTGCCGTAGCCCGAGAGCGCGACGCCGCCGATGATCGTGCCCGTCTTGGCGCGCACGATGCCCTCGGCGGCGGTTCCGCGGAACCGTCCCGCCAGCGTGCCGGACCGGCCCGCCAGCGGCAGGCTCGTGTCGAACTGCTGCCACCACGGCTGGGAGCGTGCCGCCTGGAGCAGGGTGCGCCACTCGCGCGGCGAGCGCAGGTCGGCGCGGCTGAGGCCCGATCCGTCGTCGTCGATGCCGGTGAGGGGGATGCACAGTGCGCCCGAGAGGGTGCCGGCGATGGCGGCGAGCCCGGCGGCGGTCGAGCCCGTGCCGCGCGCCTGGAGCCCGATCTCCTTCACCAGCAGCTCCGCCATCATGTTGTCGCTGCGCAGGAGGGTGTCGGCGACCAGCTGCGACATCGGCGCCGACGTGAGCGAGCCCAGGACCTGGGCGCCCGCCGGGGTGGCGCCGTACGTGGTCGGGCCGCCCACCGCGACGCCGTGACGGGCGAGCGCCGCCCGGAACAACTCGGCGTTGCCGAGCGCGGGATCGGCGAGGAACGCCGGATCGCCGCGATGCCGGTTGCGGTCGACCATCAGCGCCGACAGCGACCCCGCGTAGGCAGGGACCTGCCAGTCCTGCCAGCCGGCGGCCCGACGGGCGGTGTCGTAGCGGGATTCGTCGACCACCAGCGCGCCCGTGACCCGGATGACGCCGGCGGCGCGCACCTGGGCGGCGAGCGCGTCGAGGGAGTGGGGCCCGTTCGTGGCCAGGGTGGGGTCGCCCCCCGCGGCGAGCACGAGGTCGCCGGTGATCGTCCCGTCGGCGAGCGGCCCGGTGGCACGCACGGTGGTGGAGAGCGTCGCGTCAGCGCCGAGCACGGCCAGCGCGCCCATGCCGGTGAGGATCTTCTGGTTCGACGCCGGGAGCAGGGGCCGGTCGGGCTCGTGGGCGGCGACCTCGCCGTAGCCCTCGACCCAGATCGACACGCCGTAGTCGGTGGCGGTGAGGCGCGGGTCGACGACGCCGGCACCGAGAGCGGCCTCGAGCTCGGCCGGCGCCGGCGCGGTGGGCGGCGCGGTGAGGCTCGGGTCGGGGGTGCAC
>JBOGFI010000217.1:0-35365 GCA_050743365.1 Acidimicrobiia bacterium
GCCCCACCCATGGCCGCCGAAGCGCTCGGCCGCCCGCCTTGCACCATCGCCGACCTCGCCGGTGGGCTGCGCTGGCCCCCCGGGGTCGACGTCGGCCTCGTCGAGACCGTGGGCGGTGTGCGCTCGCCGCTCGCAGCCGACGGCGACACCGTCGATCTCGCGCGGGTCGTCCGGCCCCATCTCGTGACGCTCGTCGCCGAGTCCGGGCTCGGCGCCATCAACGCCGTCCGCCTGTCGGCAGACGCGCTCACGCCGTGGCCGCTGGTGGTGCACCTCAATCGCTTCGATGGTCGCGCCGACGTGCACGCCCGCAACCGGGAGTGGCTCGCCGGCCGCGACGGCCTGACGGTGACCGTAGGCGTCGGTTCACTCGCGCGGGTCGTCGCGCCCGCGGCCACCGCCCGAGATCGACGATGACCCCGGGCGCGGGTCCACGGTGATCGTGCCGTGGTCGCGGCAGCGAGCGACCCAATGGCCCGGGGTGACGAGGACGGCAAGGCGCCTCCCGCACGTGGCGCAGAATCGGGGCGGGTCGAGCGCGGGGACGCAGCCGGGGCACTCGGTCGCCGGGCGGCCGCAACCGGTGCAGTAGCTCACAAGACCTTGGAGAGAACGCCGATCGGCATGCGGAGGTCGCTCAGCATGCGCAGGTCCTCGTCGGGGGAGCGGCCGAGGGTGGTGAGGTAGTTGCCCACGATGAGGGCGTTGATCCCCGAGGTCATGCCGAGCGACTGCAGCTCGCGCAGTGTGATCTCCCGGCCGCCGGCATAGCGCAGGACGGTGCGGGGCAGCCCGAGCCGGAACAGCGCGATCCAGCGGATCGCGTCGAGCGGCTGGACGAGTGGCGAATCGGCGAGCGGGGTGCCGGGACGGGGGTTGAGGAAGTTGATCGGCACCTCGTCGGGGTCGAGCGTGCGGAGCTGCCCGACCAGCTCGAGACGCTGGGCGTCGCTCTCGCCCATCCCCAGCAACACGCCCGAGCAGAGCTCCATGCCCGCCTGCCGCGCCAGCACGCAGGTCTCGTAGCGCTCCTCCCACGTGTGGGTGGTGGCGATGCGGGCGAAGTAGGAGCGGGCCGTCTCGAGGTTGTGGTTGTAGCGGTGGACGCCGCCCTCGGCCAGGCGACGGGCCTGGCCGGCGGTGAGGATGCCGGCGGAGACGGCGACGTTCAGACCGGTCTGCGCCCGCACCACCGGAACCACGTCGAGGATGCGCTGGAGCAAACGCTCGTCGGGACCTCGGACTGCGAGCACGATGCAGAACTCGCTCGCTCCCAGCACCGCCGTCTCCCTCGCGGCGGCGAGGACCTCGTCGAGGTCGAGGAACGGGGTCGCCTGCACCGGCGACTCGAAGCGGGACGACTGGCTGCAGAAGTGGCAGTCCTCGGGGCAGCCACCGGTCTTGACCGACAGGATGCCCTCGACCTCGACCTCGGGCCCGCACCACGAGAGACGTACCTCGTGGGCGAGGGCTGCGAGTGAGGGGACCGCGTCGTCGGGGAGGGCAGCGAGCGCCGCGAGCTCGTCGTCGGTGAGGAGGCGGCGATCATCGAGCAGGGAGCCGCCGGCGTCCCGCAACCGCGTCCGGGTCGTCGTCATCAGGCGGGAGGATGCCAGAAGGAACCCGACCTCGCCACGAGTACCCGAGGCAGGCGCGTTCCCGGCTGGAAGCCAGGCATGCGTACGCCGGTCGGCTGGGCCGCCCGGCGTACGATCGCCTCGACATGCCGAAGCTCCTCCTGCTCGACGGGCACTCGCTGGCGTTCCGGGCTTTCTACGCGCTCCCGACGGACCTCAGCACCCGGGCAGGGACGGTCACCAACGCGGTGTTCGGGTTCACGTCGATGCTGGTCAAGGTGCTCGGCGACGAGAAGCCCGACTACATCGCCGTCGCCTTCGACACCGGGGCCCCCACGTTCCGCGACGAGATGGACGCGGAGTACAAGGCCGGGCGCAAGGAGACACCCGACGTGTTCTCCTCCCAGATGCCGCTCATCCGCGAGGTCCTCGACGCACTGAAGATCCAGGTGCTCGAGGTGGAGGGCGTCGAGGCCGACGATGTCATCGGCACGCTCGCAGTCCGCGCCGCCGAGGCCGGGATCGACACCGTCGTCGTCACCGGTGACCGCGACACCTACCAGCTCGTGCGCGACCCCCACCTCAAGGTGCTCTACAACCGCCGAGGCGTCTCCGACTACGTCCTCTACGACGAGGCCGGCATCCTCGAGCGCACGGGAGTGACCCCGGCCCAGTACCCCGACTACGCGGCCCTGCGCGGCGACACCAGCGACAACCTTCCCGGCGTCCCGGGTATCGGGGAGAAGACGGCCGCCAAGCTCGTCGCGACCTACGGCACACTCGAGGGGATCTTCGAGCACCTCGACGAGCTACCGCCGAAGCAACGCCAGAACCTGGGCGAGATGCGCGACCGCGTGTTGAAGAACCGCGAGATGTCGCTCCTGCGTTGCGACCTCGAGCTCGACGTCGCGCCGGGCGAGCTGCAACAGGGCGCATGGGACCGCGAGCAGGTGCGGGTGCTGTTCGACCAGCTGGAGTTCCGCACCCTGCTGGCTCGCCTCCTCGACGCGGTGGGCGAGGCCGCTGCCGACGAGCAGCTGGCCGGGACGCTCGAGGCCGAGGTCGTGGTGCTGCGCGATGCCGACGGCGCGGTCGAGCGCCTGCGCGCTATCGCCGGGCGCGGCGAGCCGTACGCGCTCGAGGGTCGCTGGGCCGCGGTGCCGGGCCGGAGCGAGCTGCTGGGGCTGGCGGTGGCCGACCGCGACGCCGAGGCCGCGTACCTCGACGGCGCGGTGCTCCACGAACCGGCGGTGACGGATGCGCTCCGCGGCCTCCTCGCCGGGGACGGGCCACCACTTCTAGTCGCGCATCGGGCCAAGGACCTCATGCACGGCCTCCCGGCCGACGTGCGCTCTCTGCACCACGACACCGCCGTCATGGCGTACCTGCTCGACCCGGCCGAGGGGAGCTACCGCCTCGACGACCTCGCACTTCGGTACCTCTCGCTCGAGGTGCGGTCGCCGGACGCGCCCGAGCAGGCCAGCCTGGACCTCGCCGGACTCGATGGTCTCGACCGGGACGGGGAGATCGGCGTGGAGGACACCGGTCGCCGCGCCCTGGCGGTGCGGCAGCTCGCCGGCGCCCTCGACGAAGGCCTGGCCGCGCGGGAGCTCACCGACCTGTACGAGCGGATCGAACGGCCGCTGGTGCGGGTGCTGGCGAGGATGGAGGACGCCGGCGTGAGGATCGATGCCCGCTTCCTCGAGGAGCTCCGGTCCGAGCTCTCGCAGAGCTGCGAGGACCTCGTGCGCCGCATCCACGCCCATGCGGGCGAGTCGTTCAACGTCAACTCGACGCCGCAGCTCCGTCGCATCCTGTTCGAGAAGCTTGGCCTCGCGCCGGTGAAGAAGACGAAGACCGGCCCGTCCACCGACGCCGACTCGCTCCAGAAGATGGCCGCCGACCACCCGATCGTCGAGGACCTGCTCCGCTACCGCGAGGTCGAGAAGCTGCGCAGCACCTACGCCGACGCCCTCCCGCCCCTCATCGGCGACGACGGCCGCATCCACGCCACGTTCAAGCAGACCGACACCACCACCGGCCGCATCTCGAGCGAGGCCCCCAACCTTCAGAACGTGCCCGTGCGCACGGCCGACGGGCGCGAGATGCGCCGCGCCTTCATCGCCGACGACGGCTGCGGGCTGCTGACCGCCGACTACTCCCAGATCGAGCTGCGGGTCCTCGCCCATCTCGCCGAGGACCCGGGGCTCATCGACGCCTTCGCCCGTCGAGCCGACGTCCACACCACCACCGCCGCCCGGGTCTTCGGCGTCGACGAGGCCGACGTCGACGCGTTCCAGCGGCGCTTCGCCAAGGTCGTCAACTACGGGCTCGCGTACGGGATGGAGGCCTACGGCCTGGGTCAGCGCCTCGACATCCCCACCGAGCAGGCCCGCGAGATCCTCGACAGCTACTTCGAGGGCTTCCCGAACGTGAAGGCGTTCATGGACGACACGGTCGCGGAGGCGAAGCAGCGCGGCTACACGACGACGATCTTCGGCCGGCGGCGCCAGATCACCGAGCTGTCGTCCGACAACTTCCGCATCCGCCAGATGGGCGAGCGCATGGCCCAGAACGCGCCGGTCCAGGGCTCGGCCGCCGACGTGTTCAAGCTGGCGATGATCGAGCTCGACCACGCCCTCGAGGACGGCGGGTTCCGCTCGCGCATGATCCTCACCGTCCACGACGAGCTCGTGCTCGAGGTCCCGCTCGACGAGCGCGACCGGGTCGAGCCCCTCGTGCGCAACGTCATGGAGTCGGTCTGCGAGCTGAAGGTGCCCCTCGAGGTCGACCTCGGCTTCGGGCCCAACTGGGCCGCGGCGAAGTGAGGCGCGCCTCGCTTTGGCGTCGCAAGGCGGCGCGTGGCGCCAGGTCTGCGACGCCAAACGCATGAGGGCAGGACCTCCTCCCCGCGACTGGTTCCTGCCGATCGCCCGCTTCCTCGGCCCGGCGTACCTGCGCAACGCCTTCACCAAGGGGACCGAGCAGGAGGTTGGGTTCCTGGTCGAGGCGCTGGGCCTGGAGGCCGGACAGCGCGTCCTCGACGTCGGCTGCGGCCCGGGCCGGCACGCCCTCGCCCTCGCCCGCCGGGGCGTGGAGGTGGTCGGCGTCGACCTGTCGCCGGAGTTCGTCGCCCTCGCGCGGCACGCCGCCGCCCGAGAGGGACTACCCGCGCGCTTCGAGGTGCTCGACGTGCGCGATCTCGCCTTCGACGCCGAGTTCCATGCCGCCGTCTGCCTCTGCCAGGGCGGCTTCGGCCTGCTCGGCGGGGACGACGACGCCGCCGTGGTCGGGCGCATCGTGGGTGCGGTGGTCCCCGGCGGTTGGGTCGCGGTGTCCGCCTTCTCCTCCTATTTCGCGGTGCACTTCCTCGAGTCCGGCGAGGGCTTCGATCCGGCCACCGGCGTCCACCACGAGGTCTCGACCGTGCGCGACGACGAAGGCCGCGAGCGCGACTTCGACGCCTGGACCACCTGCTTCACGGCGCGAGAGCTCACGCTGCTCGGGGAGCGCGCCGGCCTGCGCGTCGACGCCGTGCACGGGGTCACGCCGGGCGACTACCGCGCCCGCCCACCCGACCTCGGACAGCCCGAGCTGCTGTTGCTCGGCCGGCGCGAGGTTCACGTCGAGCACGCTTGACCTGTACGCTTGCGCACGCAGTCCAGAGGAGTCGAAGAGTCTTGTCCGAGCAGGAAGCGACGGGCGCGGTTGACAGCGCTCCCGTCCCCGAGGAGGGAACCGAAGGCGGTCGTCCCGACGCCGGCGCTCCCGCACCCTCCCCCGCCGTCGAAACCGAGCCGAGCGGCGTCGCTCCGGCCGCAACCGGCGAGGACGGAACCGTCGTCCTCGACGACCTCGGGAGCCAGTCGTTCTCCGACGCCGTCGACGCCACCATCGTGGCCTTCGACGACGGCGACATCGTCTCCGGCAAGGTCGTCAAGATCGACAGCGACGAGGTGCTCCTCGACATCGGCTACAAGTCCGAGGGCGTCATCCCCTCCAGGGAGCTCTCGATCCGAAACGACGTCGACCCCAGCGAGGTCGTCTCGCTCGACCAGGAGCTCGAGGCGCTGGTTCTCCAGAAGGAGGACAAGGACGGGCGCCTGATCCTGTCGAAGAAGCGGGCCCAGTACGAGCGGGCCTGGGGCACGATCGAGGAGATCAAGGCGAGCGAGGGGATCGTCGAGGGCCCGGTCATCGAGGTGGTGAAGGGCGGGCTGATCCTCGACATCGGGCTGCGCGGCTTCCTCCCCGCCTCCCTGGTCGACCTCCGTCGCGTCCGCGACCTGCACCCCTTCGTGGGGCGCACGCTCGAGGCCAAGATCATCGAGCTCGACAAGAACCGCAACAACGTGGTCCTCTCCCGGCGCGCCTACCTGGAGGAGACGCAGCGCGAGCAGCGCGACGAGTTCCTGACCAACCTCAAGCCGGGCGAGATGCGCAAGGGTGTCGTCTCGTCGGTCGTCAACTTCGGGGCGTTCGTCGACCTCGGGGGCATGGACGGGCTCGTGCACGTCTCCGAGCTGAGCTGGAAGCACGTCGACCACCCCAGCTCGGTCGTCCAGGTGGGTGACGAGGTCGAGGTCCAGGTGCTCGATGTCGACCTCAGTCGGGAGCGCATCTCGCTGTCGTTGAAGGCGACCCAGCAGGACCCCTGGCAGGAGTTCGCCAGCTCGCACGAGGTCGGTGAGCTCGTGTATGGACGGGTCACGAAGCTGGTGCCCTTCGGGGCCTTCGTGCAGGTCGGCGACGGCATCGAGGGCCTGGTGCACATCTCCGAGATGGCCGGGCACCACGTGGAGGCGGCGGAGCAGGTCGTCACCCCGGGCGAGGAGCTGTGGGTGAAGATCATCGACATCGACCTCGACCGGCGCCGTATCTCCCTGTCGATCAAGCAGGCGGCCGAGGGCGGGGTGGTCGCGGCCGAGTACCAGGACCAGTTCGGCGAGCACGCCTACGACGAGCAGGGCAACTACATCGGCCCCGACTACACCGAGGCCGAGCCGGGCCCCGAGGCGGAGGCGGGCGGTGAGCCCGCGGCGACCGCCGCGCCCGAGGCGAGCCCCGCTGCCGACGAGAGCGCCAGCTCTGCCGGCGACGAGAGCGCCAACGGCGACGCCGCGGCCGCCGACCCCGCCGCGGTCGAGCCCGACGTCGCGCCCACCCCTGACGCCTAGGTGCTGCTCGTCGGGCTGACCGGCGGGATCGGCGCCGGGAAGTCGACGGTCGCCGACCTCCTGACTCGCAAGGGCGCCGTCGTCGTCGACGCCGACGAGGTTGCCCGGGGGGTCGTCGAGCCCGGGACGCCCGCGTTCGGTGCGCTCGTCGATCGGTTCGGGCCTGGCGTCGTGGGCCGCGACGGGCGCCTCGACCGGGCCGCCCTCGCAAGCGTGGCGTTCGCCGGTGAGCAGTCCCGCAAGGACCTCGAGGCCATCACCCACCCTGCCATCAACACCGAGTTCCTGCGGCGGGTCGCAGAGGCACCGGCCGAGGCGATCGTCGTCCTCGACGTGCCTCTGCTGGTCGAGTCGGCCGCTGCTGCGGCGCGGGGCTACGAGGCGGTGATCGTGGTGGAGGCGCCTCGGGAGGTCCGTCTCGACCGCCTGGAGCAGCGAGGCGTCCGCCGCGACGACGCCGAGGCCCGCATGGCCGCCCAGGCCGGCGACGAGGAGCGCCGGGCGGTGGCGACGTTCGTGCTCGACAACTCGGCCGACCGGGACGACCTCGCCCGCCAGGTCGACGAGGTGTGGGCCGAGCTCGAGCGGATGCACCGGCAGAAGGGTTGACCGCCGTGTGCTCGCGAGTAGGGTCGCCCCTCCGCATCCCTAGACCCGGGAGCAACTCGATGCGCCGCGCTGGCACACTCCTCACCATCGCCCTGCTGACCCTCGGTCTCGCGACCGCCGCCTTCGCTGGTGTCGCCGCCGCCGGCGAGCTCAGCAAGAGCGAGTACAAGAGCGAGATCAACGATCTTTGCGTGAGCGCGAACGAGGACCTCGACGTGGTCTTCGAGGAGGTCTTCGCCGACCTTGAGGAGGACGAGGAACCGTCGCCGGAGCAGCAGCAGGCGGCCGCCGACGGTGCCCTCCCGATCTTCCGGCACATGCTCGACGACATCGAGGACCTCGACGGTCCGAAGGCGCTGGAGAAGAAGGTCGGCAAGCTCGTGGACGGGTACCGGGACGTTGCCGACGAGATCGAGGAGGATCCCGCAGTCGTCTTTAGCGCGGACGCCGAGGACCCGTTCGCGAAGCTCGACAAGCAGGCTCGGAAGCTCGGCCTCAAGAAGTGCGCCCAGAGCGGCTGACGTCAGGGGCGAGGCGGCGGGCATAGCCGTCCTATCCCGCCGTTAGCATCGGGGTAGTGCCCGCCCTCGAGCTGGTCTCCGACCTCGAGCCGTCCGGCGACCAGCCGGCCGCGATCGAAGCGCTCGCGCGCGGGCTCGAACGGGGCGACCGCTACCAGACGCTGCTGGGCATCACCGGGTCGGGCAAGTCGTTCACGATCGCGGGGGTGATCGCCCGGGCGCAGCGGCCCACGCTCCTGCTGGCGCCCAACAAGAGCCTGGCGGCCCAGCTCGCCAGTGAGCTGCGCGAGCTCTTCCCGAAGAACCGGGTCGAGTACTTCGTCTCCTACTACGACTACTACCAGCCCGAGGCCTACCTCCCCACGACCGACACGTACATCGAGAAGGACTCGTCGATCAACGACGAGATCGACCGGCTCCGCCACTCGGCGACGAGCGCGCTCATGTCCCGGCGCGACGTCGTCATCGTGGCGTCGGTGTCCGCGATCTACGGCCTGGGTGGTCCCGAGGAGTACGCCCGCCAGGGCCTGATCCTCGACGTGGGGGAGGAGCGCGACCAGCGGTCGGTGCTGCGGCGGCTGGTCGACCTCCAGTACGAGCGCAACGACTTCGACTTCGCCCGCAACAAGTTCCGGGTCCGGGGCGACACCATCGAGGTGTTCCCGGCCTACGAGGAGCGGGCGGTGCGGATCCAGCTGTTCGGCGACGAGGTCGAACGCATCGCCTCGGTCGACCCGATGACCGGCGAGATCGTCGAGGACCTGGAGCGGCTGGTGCTGTTCCCGGCCTCCCACTACGTCACGTCCGAGGAGAGCATGCGGCGGGCCATCGCGCAGATCGAGGACGAGTTGAAAGACCGGCTGGCGTGGCTCGAGGGCCACCAGAAGCTGCTCGAGGCACAGCGCCTGCGCATGCGCACCACCTACGACCTCGAGATGCTCCGGGAGGTCGGGGTGTGCTCGGGTATCGAGAACTACTCGCGCCACCTCGACGGCCGCGCCCCCGGCGAGATGCCCTACACGCTCCTCGACTACTTCCCCGACGACTACCTCGTGGTCCTGGACGAGTCGCATGTGACCGTGCCCCAGCTGCACGGCCAGTACGAGGGCGACCGGTCGCGTAAGGAGACGCTGGTCGAGCACGGGTTCCGGCTGCCCTCGGCCCTCGACAACCGGCCGCTGCGCTTCGACGAGTTCAGCGACAAGGTCAACCAGGTGGTGTTCCTCTCGGCCACGCCGAGCCCGTACGAGATCGAGGTGTCGAGCCAGGTCGTGGAGCAGATCGTGCGGCCCACGGGCCTCGTCGACCCGGAAGTGGTGGTGAAGCCGACCAAGGGCCAGATCGACGACCTCGTCGCGGAGATCAACACCTGCGCCGAGCGCGACCAGCGAGTGCTGGTGACGACGCTGACAAAGAAGATGGCGGAGGACCTGACCGACTACCTCATCGAGCTGGGAATGCGGGTCCGCTACCTGCACAGCGAGGTCGACACGCTCGAGCGGATCGCGATCCTGCGCGATCTGCGTCTGGGAGAGTTCGATGTGCTGGTCGGTATCAATCTGTTGCGTGAGGGCCTCGACCTGCCCGAGGTGTCGCTCGTCGCGATCCTCGACGCCGACAAGGAGGGCTTCCTCCGGTCGGAGACGTCACTCATCCAGATGATCGGACGCGCGGCCCGCAACGTCGACGGCCAGGTGGTGATGTACGCCGATCAGGTCACCGACTCGATGCGCCGCGCGATCTCGGAGACCAACCGGCGGCGCAAGAAGCAGCTCGAGTTCAACGCCGAGCACGGGATCGACCCTCAGACCATCCGCAAGAAGGTCACCGACATCCTCGAGATGGTGCGAGCGCGCGAGGGCGAGGAGGTCACGGTCGGCGGGGGTGGCGGACGCCGCGGCCGGGGCCGGGCCCGGCGTCAGGTGTCGGACTTCGCCGAGCTGCCGCGCGACGAGCTGGGCCGCCTCATCCAGACGCTGCAAGAGGAGATGCACGAGGCGGCCAAGGAGCTCCGGTTCGAGGAGGCCGCCCGTCTGCGCGACGAGATCACCGACCTCAAGCGCGAGCTACGCGAGGTCAGCTGATTCGCGCTCCGCGGGGCTGAGCCAAGCGCAGGCAGCCGCCCTCGAACGCGGTCAGGTGACGATGGCGGCGGTGCCGAGAGCGACGCCGGCGCCGGCAGGCTCGGCGCGTAGGCGAACATCCGTTCGGCAGGACGGTGCTCCCGGTAGGATGGCGGCGTGGCGGAGGCCATCACCATCTGCGGGGCGAGGGAGCACAACCTCAAGAACGTCGACCTGGAGCTGCCCCGCAACCGCCTGATCGTCTTCACCGGCCTGTCGGGTTCGGGGAAGTCGTCGCTGGCGTTCGACACGATCTACGCCGAGGGGCAGCGCCGCTATGTCGAGTCGCTGTCGGCGTACGCCCGCCAGTTCCTGGGACAGATGGACAAGCCCGACGTCGACTTCATCGAGGGCCTCTCGCCGGCGATCTCCATCGACCAGAAGTCGGCGTCGCGCAACCCCCGCTCGACCGTCGGGACCATCACCGAGGTCTACGACTACCTACGGCTGCTCTACGCCCGCATCGGCGTGCCGCACTGCCCGAACTGCGGGCGGGTGATTACCCGCCAGACCCCGCAGCAGATCGTCGACCGCGTGCTCCAGCTCCCCGAGGGCACCCGCTTCCAGGTGCTGGCGCCGGTGGTGCGAGGCCGCAAGGGCGAGTACGAGGGGCTGCTGTCGGAGCTGTCGGGGCAGGGCTTCACCCGGGCCCGTGTCGACGGCGACGTCGTCGAGATCACCGACTTCCTGCGCGACGCCCGCGCCGGGAGGCGCCTCGCCCGCTACGAGCAGCACACCATCGAGGTGGTGGTCGACCGGCTCGTTCGCCGGTCGGGGATCGAGCGGCGCCTCACCGACTCCCTCGAGACCGCGCTGCGCCTCGCCGAGGGCGTGGCCGAGGTCGAGATCGTGCCCAGGGAGGGGGAAGAGGCGCCCGAGACCCTGACCTTCTCGGAGCACCTCGCCTGCACGCACTGCGGGGTCTCGTTCGAGGAGCTGGCGCCCCGCAACTTCTCGTTCAACTCGCCCTACGGCGCCTGCGAGCGCTGCGACGGCCTCGGCACCCGCTACGAGGTCGACCCCGAGCTGGTCGTCAACGACGACGACCTCAGCATCGCGGAGGGCGCCATCGCGCCCTGGTCGGGCTTCCGCAGCCAGTACTTCGACCGCGTGCTCGCCGCCATCGCCGACGAGTTCGGCTTCTCCGTCGGCACTCCGTGGCGCAAGCTGCGCAAGCGCGACAAGCAGGCCGTGCTCTACGGCTCCGGCACCAAACAGGTGCAGGTCTCGTACCGCAACCGCTACGGCCGCCGCCGCTCCTACAGCACCCGTTTCGAGGGTGTGATCCCGTGGCTGGAGCGCCGCCACTCGGAGGCCGAGAGCGACCGCACCCGTGAGCAGATCGAGGGCTACATGCGGGAGGTGCCGTGCCCGGCGTGCGGGGGCGCCCGCCTGCGGCCGGCGTCGCTGGCCGTCACCGTCGGCGAGCGGAACATCTTCGAGGTCGGTGAGCTCTCCATCGCCAGGGCCGCCGCCTTCCTCGGCTCCCTCGACCTGTCGGAGCGCGACCTCATCATCGCCGAACAGGTCGTCAAGGAGATCAACGAGCGGCTGCGCTTCCTGCTCGACGTCGGCCTCGACTATCTGAGCCTCAACCGGTCGTCGGCCACGCTCGCGGGAGGCGAGGCCCAGCGGATCCGCCTGGCGTCGCAGATCGGGAGCGGCTTGGTCGGCGTTCTCTACGTGCTCGACGAGCCGTCGATCGGGCTGCACCAGCGCGACAACAAGCGTCTGCTCGACACGATGCTGCGCCTGCGCGACCTCGGCAACACGGTGATCGTCGTCGAGCACGACGAGGAGACGATCCGCACGGCCGACCGGATCGTCGATATCGGGCCGGGCGCGGGGGAGCACGGCGGCGAGATCGTGGTGGTGGGCGTCCTCGACGACCTGATCTCCGAGCCCCGCTCGGTCACCGGCCAGTACCTGAGCGGCGAGCGGGAGATCCCGGTGCCGGAGATGCGGCGCCAGCCGGGCGAGGCGTGGCTCACCGTGCGGGGCGCACGCGAGCACAACCTCCAGGCGATCGACGTCGACTTCCCCCTCGGGTGCTTCGTGGCCATCACTGGCGTCAGCGGCAGCGGGAAGTCGACGTTGGTCAACGACATCCTCTTCCACGCCCTGATGCAGCGCGTGTACCGGTCGCGCGTCGTGCCGGGCCGGCACAAGACGATCGAGGGCGCCGAGCTGGTCGACAAGGTCATCAACATCGACCAGTCACCGATCGGGCGGACGCCGCGGTCCAACCCGGCCACCGACACCGGCGTGTTCGACATGATCCGGGCGCTGTTCGCCTCCACCCAGGAGGCCAAGGTCCGCGGCTACCAGCAGGGCCGGTTCTCGTTCAACGTGAAAGGCGGCCGCTGCGAGGCATGCGCCGGTGACGGCACCATCAAGATCGAGATGCACTTCCTGCCTGACGTGTACGTCCCGTGCGAGGTGTGCAAGGGCGCCCGCTACAACCGCGACACCCTCGACATCACGTTCAAGGGCAAGAACATCGCCGAGGTGCTCGACGCCTCGATCGAGGAGGCGCTCCAGTTCTTCTCCAACCAGCCCACGATCGCCCGCCACCTCCAGACCCTGTTCGATGTGGGCCTCGGCTACGTGCGGCTCGGGCAGCCGGCGCCGACGCTGTCGGGGGGAGAGGCCCAGCGGGTGAAGCTGGCCTCCGAGCTGGGCAAGCGGGCGACCGGTCGGACCGTCTACATGCTCGACGAGCCCACCACCGGCCTGCACTTCGACGACGTCCGTCGGCTGCTGGGGGTGTTGTCGCGCCTGGTCGACGCGGGCAACACCGTGCTGGTGATCGAGCACAACCTCGACGTCGTGAAGTCGGCGGACTGGATCATCGACCTCGGCCCCGAGGGCGGCGACGCCGGCGGCCGCGTCGTCGCCGAAGGCAGCCCCGAGCAGGTGGCCAAGACCCCCGACAGCCACACCGGCCGCTTCCTCGCCCCGATCCTGGGGCTGGTCTGACCGCACCGGGCGGCACCGCCTGCAACGAGGTGGCCCGGACCCGGTTCTCGACCGGATGAGCGACCCCTGGGAGACGCACGCCGGCTGGTGGCAGCGGGAGTACACGGCCGGCGCCGACCCGGAGTACGAGGAGCAGATCCTCCCGCTCGTCGACCGGCACCTCGCGGGAGCGGAGCGCGTGCTCGACGTCGGGTGCGGCGAGGGACAGGTGGCCCGGCGGGTGGCGGCGCTAGACGCCGCGCTCGTCGCCGGCGTCGATCCCGCGGTCGGCCAGCTGCGGGTTGCTCGCGAGCGGGGCGGCGGACCGCGCTACGCACGGGCCCGCGCCGACGCGTTGCCGGTGCGTGACGACTCCGTCGACGCGGTGGTGGTGTCTCTGGTGCTCGAGCACGTCGACCCGCTCGAGCCCGCGATCGCGGAGGTCGCGCGGGTCCTCCGGCGCGGAGGGAGGTTCGTCCTTTTCCTCAACCACCCGCTGCTCCAAGCGCCCGGGAGCGGCTGGGTCGACGACCGGGAGCTCGAGGAGCAGTACTGGCGGGTCGGGCCCTACCTCCCCGACGACGTCGGCGCCGACGAGGTCGCGCCCGGCGTGACGCTGCCGTTCGTGCACCGACCGCTCAGCCGGTACGTCAACGCCCTCGCCCAGCGGGGGCTCCTGATCGAGCACATGGACGAGCCTGCCCCGCCAGCAGGGTTCGTCGCGCGCGCCTCCGAGTACGAGCAGGCGGCCACGATCCCGCGCCTGCTCGTACTCGTGGCCAGAAGCGGGCGTAGCGGTCAGTCGACCTTCGCCGGTTGAACGGGCGTGCCCGGAAGGTCGAGCATGCGCTGGAGGGCGACCCGGGCCCACTCCTTCGTGCGGTCCTCGACCGTGATCCGGTTGACGACGTCGCCCCGCACCAGCGCCTCCAGGCACCAGGCCAGGTGCGGCGCGTCGATGCGGAACATGGTCGAGCAGGGGCAGATCAGCGGGTCGAGCGACACCACGGTCTTCTCCGGGTGCTCGGCCGCCATGCGCTGCACCATGTGGATCTCGGTGCCGATGCCGAGTACTGCCCCCGCCGGAGCGCCCTCCACCCACTCGAGGATGCGCTCCGTGGAGCCCACCCGGTCGGCCAGCTCGACGACTTCGTGCGCGCACTCGGGGTGCACGACGACCTCGCCGCCGGGATGCTCGGCCCGGAACGCCTCCACGTGCTCGGGACGGAACCGCTGGTGCACCGAGCAGTGCCCTTTCCACAGCAGGAGGCTCGCCTCCTTGATCTCGCGCTCCTCCAGCTCGCCGAGCTCGAAGCGCGGGTTCCATACCCGCATGTCGGCCTCGCCGAACCCCATCTGGTAGGCGGTGTTGCGGCCCAAGTGCTGGTCGGGGAAGAACAGCACTTTGTCGCCGCGCGCCAGTGCCCACTCGAGGATCGCCCGAGCGTTCGACGACGTGCACACGGCGCCGCCGTGCTCCCCGACGAACGCCTTCAACGCTGCCGACGAGTTCATGTACGTGATGGGTACGACCCGATCGACGTCGGTGACGTCCCCGAGCGACTCCCAGCACTCCTCGACCTGCTCGACGTCGGCCATGTCGGCCATCGAGCAACCGGCGTTGAGGTCGGGGAGGACCACTCGCTGGTGTGGTCCCGTGAGCACGTCCGCCGACTCGGCCATGAAGTGGACACCGCAGAAGACGATGTCGGTGGCCTGGTCGTTATCCGCCGCGAACCGGGCCAGCTTGAACGAGTCGCCGCGGGCGTCGGCCCACTTGATGACCTCGTCGCGCTGGTAATGGTGCCCGAGGATCAGGAGCCGGTTGCCGAGCGCGGTCTTGGCCCTGCCGATCCACCCGTCGAGCACGTCGGGTGTCGCGAGGGTGTAGCGGTCCGGAAGCGGAGCCTGGAGTCGCAACATGGTATGAGTCCCCTTGGGGAGGGCTCCGTTACTGGCCGGCGGGGACAGCCTGGTCGCCTCACCGCGGGGTTGTCGGCCCGGAGCCGATATGTGGCCGGAGTGCCAGGCCGGCCTTCGACCAGCATAACGCCGAGATGGGCGGGGATGGCACCTCTGAACCGCGAGAATGGTGGCGATGCCCACCCGTCCGCCGCCCGGCTCCGTCCCCACCACCCCCGGCGCCTACCTGTTCCGCGACGCCCACGGGCGGGTCCTCTATGTCGGCAAGGCCAAGAGCCTCCGCAGCCGGCTCTCGAACTACTTCGGGCCCGAGTACTCCCTGCCCGAGCGGACCCGCCAGATGGTGGCGGTGTCCGACTCGGTCGAGTGGATCGAGGTCCGCAACGAGGTCGAGGCGTTCTTCCTCGAGTACAACCTGATCCAGCGGCACAAGCCGCGGTTCAACGTGCGCCTCAAAGACGACAAGTCGTACCCGTTCCTCGCCGTGACCCTCGACGAGGAATGGCCCCGGGCCATGGTCATGCGGGGCGCGAAGCGCAAGGGCGTCCGTTACTTCGGGCCTTTTGCGCACGCCTACGCCATCCGCGAGACCCTCGACCTGCTGCTGCGCACCTTCCCGATCCGCACCTGCACGCAGGCCAAGTTCGATCGCCACCACCGGCTGGGCCGGCCGTGCCTCTACGCGCACATCGAGAAGTGCGCCGCGCCCTGTGTGGGCGCCGTCCAGCGGGCCGAGTACGACGGCCTCGTCGACGAGCTCCTGACCTTTCTCGGCGGCGAGACGGCCCCGGTGCTCGACCGGCTCGACAAGCAGATGCACGAGGCCGCCGACGCCCTGGAATTCGAGCGGGCGGCCCGCCTACGGGACCAGTTGACCTCGGTCCGCAAGGTCATCGAGCGCCAGCAGATGGTCGCGGCCCGCGAGGAGGACATCGACGCCGTCGGTCTCGTGGAGGACTCGCTGGAGGCGTCGGTGCAGGTGTTCTTCGTCCGCAAAGGCCGGGTCGTGGGCCGCAAGGGCCTGGTTGTCGACAAGGTCGAGGACCTCTCGACGGCTGCGCTCGTGGGCCGCATCCTCGAGCAGCTCTACGGCGGGGCACCCGCCGAGGACGTGCCCCGCGAGGTCCTGGTGCCGGTGGCGCCGGACGACATCGCGCTCTATGAGGAGTTCCTCACCGCGGCGCGCGGCGGCCGGGTGCGAGTGCGGGTTCCGCAGCGGGGCGCGAAGCGCGCCCTGCTCGGGACCGTGACCCACAACGCCGAGGAGGCCTTCGCCCGCCACAAGCTGCGGCGGGCGTCCGACCACAATGCCCGCGCCCGCGCCCTGACGGCCCTCCAGGACGCCCTCCAGTTGCCGGAGGCGCCGTTGCGGGTCGAGTGCTTCGACATCTCCAACCTCCAGAGCGCCGAGATCGTGGGCTCGATGGTGGTGATGGAGGACGGGCTCGCCAAGCGGTCCGACTACCGGCGCTTCCGGGTACGCCGTCAGGAGGGCCAGGACGATCTCAGCGCGATGGAGGAGGTGCTCACCCGCCGCTTCCGCAAGTACCTCGCCGAGCGCGACGAGGGCGCCCGTCGCGGAAAGCGGTTCGCCTACCCGCCCAACCTGCTCCTGGTCGACGGCGGCAAGGGCCAGCTGGGCGTCGCGGTGCGCGTCCTGGAGGAGCTCGGGCTCGAGGAGATCTCGGTTGCCGCGCTGGCCAAGCGGTTCGAGGAGGTGTACGTGCCGGACCGGCCCGACCCGGTGCGCATCCCCCGCGACTCGGAGGCGCTGTACCTGCTCCAGCAGGTTCGCGACGAGGCCCACCGGTTCGCCATCACGTACCACCGGCAGCTGCGGCGGAAGGGGATGACCCGCTCCGTGCTGGATGAGGTCCCCGGGCTCGGCCCCACCCGACGGGCGCGGTTGCTCAGGGAGCTCGGCTCGGTGAAGAAGCTACGCGAGCTGAGCGAGGACGACCTCGTCGCCCTCCGGTGGCTGCCCGACCGGGTCGGGCGTGCCCTCTACCAGCACCTTCATGGCGGCAGTGTGCCATCGTGGAAGCCGGAGGCGACCGATGCCTGACCTCCCGGTTCCCGAGCTCGACGTGACCATCATCACCGGCATGTCCGGCGCCGGCCGGTCGGCCGCCGCCGACGTGCTCGAGGACCTCGGCTTCTTCGTGATCGACAACCTCCCGCCGGCGCTGATCGCCAAGGTTGCCGAGCTCGGCCGGGGCAAGGAGGCCGGTGGCCGCTTCGGGCTGGTGGTCGACACCCGCGCCGGCGACTTCATGGCCGAGCTCGAGGCGGCGCTGGCCGAGCTCCGCGACAGCGGGGCCCGGACCCGCATCCTGTTCCTCGACGCCTCCGACGACGTGCTCGTCCGCCGCTTCGACGTCACCCGGCGCCGGCACCCGCTCGCCGACACGGACCGTGTGACCGACGGGATCACCAGCGAGCGGGCGCTGCTGGAGGAGCTCAAGGGACAGGCCGACCTGGTCGTCGACACGTCCGACCTCAACGTCCACGAGCTGCGAGAACGGCTGCGGGAGCTGTTCGGCGAGGCGACTCCCGAGGGGACGCTCCAGATCAGCATCGTCTCGTTCGGCTACAAGCACGGCCTGCCCCTCGACGTCGACCTCGTCTTCGACTGCCGCTTCCTGCCCAACCCTCACTGGGTCGACACGCTGCGGCCGCTCCCCGGCACCGACCCGAAGGTGCGGCGCTACGTCATGAAGCAGCCCGAGACCGAGGGCTTCCTCGAGGAGCTGGAGCGGCTCTTCGCGCTTCTCCTGCCCGCCTATGTGCGTGAGGGCAAGGCGTACCTTTCGATCGGGCTCGGCTGCACCGGCGGCCTCCATCGGAGCGTGGTCATCGCCGAGGAGCTGGCCAAGGTGGTGGAACGGTTGGGCTTCCGGTCCCGGGTCCATCACCGCGACGTGGAGCGCGGGTGATGACGAGCGAGCCGGTGGGGGCGGCCTCCCCGCGAGGACTCTCGCGGGCGGCGGTGCGCACCGCCCGGGGCGGCGCGGGGACGCGGCCCGGCGCGACGCACCCCAAGCCCGAGCTGCACCGGCCCGACGATCCGACCCCCTCCGGCCCGGCGGTGGTCGCTCTCGGCGGCGGGCACGGGCTCGCGACGGCGCTCCGGGCCGCCCGGCACTACGCGGGAGCGCTCACGGCGGTGGTCAGCGTGGCCGACGACGGCGGGTCGTCGGGGCGGCTGCGGCGCGACCTCGGAGTGCCGGCGCCGGGTGACCTTCGCAAGTGCCTGGTGGCGCTGGCGGGCGCCGATTCGGTGTGGAGGGACGCCTTCGAGCACCGCTTCCGGGTCGGCGAGCTCGACGGCCATGCCCTCGGCAACGTCGTGATCGTGGGGCTGGCGGAGACCCTCGGTGACTTCACCGCCGCCCTCGACGAGGCCGGCCGCCTCCTCGACGCGGTGGGCCGGGTGTTGCCCGCCACGACCGACGCGGTGGTGCTCAAGGCCGACGTCGGGGGGGAGGCGGTAGAAGGCCAGGTGGCGGTGGCCAACAGCCCGGGACGGATCCGCCGGGTCGAGCTCGTGCCCGAGGATGCCGAGGCGAGCCCCCTCGCGGTCGCGGCCATCGAGCTGGCCGACCAGGTCGTCCTGGCGCCCGGCTCGCTGTACACGAGCCTGCTGCCGGTGCTGTGCGTCGGGCAGCTGCGCGACGCCGTCGCCGCGGCGCGCGGCCGCGTCGTCCAGGTGGCCAACCTCCGGCCCCAGGCGCCCGAGACGGCCGGCCTCGACGCCACCGACCAACTGAAGGCGGTGCTGGAGCACGGCGCCCGGGTCGACACGTTCCTCTACCAGGACGGCGGCGAGCTCAAGGCCGACGACGACGCCATCCGGGAGTGGGGGATCGAGCCGATCGCGGCCGACGTCGCCGTCACCTCCGGCCTCGCGCACGACCCCGGGAGACTGGCGGGGGCGCTGCGGGCTCTACTTTGATGGGGCGGCGAGGCGAGCCCGACCATAGAGGAGGCCACATGGCGGTACGAGTGGGGATCAACGGCTTCGGGCGGATCGGCCGGTCGTTCCACCGGGCCTTGCTCGACCGGGGCACCGACGCCGACGTCGAGCTCGTCGCCGTCAACGACCCGTTCGGCGACAGCCACACCATGGCCTTCCTGCTCAAGCACGACTCGGTCGGCGGCACCCTCGACCACGAGGTGAAGGTCAGCGAGGGCGGCTTCTCGGTCGACGGCCGCGAGGTGAAGAAGCTCGAGGTGCGGGACCCCGCCGAGATCCCCTGGGCAGAGCATGGTGTCGACGTCGTCATCGAGTCGACCGGGCTGTTCACCGCACGCGAGAAGGCCGCCGCCCACCTCGAGGGTGGCGCCAAGCGGGTCATCATCTCGGCGCCGAGCGGCGACGCCGACGCCACCGTGTGCATGGGCGTGAACGACGATGTCTTCGACCCGGCGCGGCACACCGTGATCTCGAACGCCTCGTGCACCACGAACTGCCTCGCTCCGTTGGCCAAGGTGCTCGACGACCGGTTCGGCATCGAGCAGGGCGTCATGACCACGATCCATGCCTACACGAGCGACCAGCAGCTCCAGGACCTCGCCCAGGCGTCGCGCTCGGGCAAGCCCGACCTGCGGCGGATGCGGGCGGCGGCCCTGTCGATCGTTCCCAACACCACCGGTGCGGCCCGCGCTATCGGGCTCGTGCTGCCCGGCCTCAAGGGCCGCCTCGACGGCATGGCGTTGCGGGTGCCCACCCCGACCGGGTCGATCACCGATCTGGTGGCGAACCTGAAGCAGGACGCGTCGGTCGACGACGTCAACGCCGCCTTTGCCGAGGCCGCCAACGACGCGAGCTACCGGGGCGTGCTTGAGTACACCGAGGAGCCGCTGGTGTCGGCCGACATCATCGGCAACCCGGCGTCGTGCATCTTCTCGGCCGTCGACACCATGGCCACCGACAAGATGGTGAAGGTGCTGGGCTGGTACGACAACGAGTGGGGCTACTCGAACCGGCTCATCGACGTGGTCGAGTTCGTCGGCTCGAAGTAGCGGCCGGGCACGCGGGTCCGCATGGCTCTCGACGTCCCGCGCCTGGAGGACTTGTCACTCGAGCGCGGGGCCCGGGTGCTGATGCGGGCCGACTTCAACGTCCCGCTGCGCGGCGACGAGATCGAGGATGACCTGCGCATCGCAACGGTCGTCCCGACCGTCCAATGGCTGCGCCATCGCGATGTCGCCGTGGTGGCCTGCGGGCACCTCGGGCGGCCCAAGGGAACGCCCGACCCGAGGTACTCGATGGCGCCGGTGGCCCAGCGTCTCGGCGAGCTGCTCGGCACCGAGGTGGCGCTGGCGCCCGGCGTCGTCGGGCGGGAGGTCGAGCAGGTGGGGGCGAGCCTCTTGCCGGGCGAGGTGCTGCTGCTCGAGAACCTGCGCTTCGAACCGGGGGAGACCGGCGACGACCCTGCCTTTGTCACCAACCTTGCCCGACTCGGCGACGCGTACGTCAACGAGGCGTTCGGCGCATCGCACCGGGCGCACGCGTCGATCGTGGGCCCGCCCCAGGTGCTGCCCAGCGCGGGTGGGCGGCTGCTGTTCCGCGAGGTCGAGGTGCTGTCGCGCCTGCTCGATGGAGCTGAGCAGCCGTTCGTCGCCGTGCTCGGCGGCGCCAAGGTCAGCGACAAGCTCGGCGTTATCGACGCGCTGCTCGAGCGCTGCGACACGATCCTCGTCGGCGGGGCCATGGCGTTCACGTTCCTGGTGGCACGGGGCCACCGTGTGGGCGACTCGCTCGTGGAACCCGAGATGGTGGATGAGTGTCGGCGTCTGCTCGAGGGTGGCCGCGTGCACGTGCCGTGCGACGTGGTGGTCGCGCGGGAGGTCTCCGACGACGCCGAAGCGCGCGTGGTACCGGCGAACGACATGCCCGACGGCTGGAAGGGCCTCGACATCGGCCCGGAGACCGCGGCGGCCTTCGCGGCCGAGGTCGGCGGCGCGGCCACGCTCCTCTGGAACGGCCCCATGGGCGTGTTCGAGATCGAGCCGTTCGCCGCCGGCACGCGGCGCGTGGCCGAGGCGGTCGCCCACTGCCCGGGGTTCACCGTGGTGGGCGGAGGCGACAGCGCGGCGGCGGTCCGGCAGCTCGGCCTCGCCGACCACATCGACCACGTGAGCACCGGCGGGGGCGCGTCGCTGGAGCTCATCGAGCGCGGCGACCTCCCGGGGCTGGCCGCGCTGCGCAAGTCCGTGAGGAGGGACTGATGGCAGATCGGCGGCCGATCATGGCCGGGAACTGGAAGATGCACCACACGCACCTGGAGGCGATCCAGGTGGTGCAGAAGCTGTCGTACCAGCTCGACGAGAGGGACTACGACGCCTGCGAGGTGGTCGTCTGCCCGGCGTTCACCGCGCTGCGGTCCGTGCAGACCGTGCTGGAGAGCGATCGCATCCCGATGTCGCTCGGCGCCCAGGACGTCCACTGGAAGGACCAGGGCGCGTTCACCGGCGAGGTCAGCCCACCCATGCTCGCCAAGCTCAACGTCGCGTACGTGATCGTCGGTCACTCCGAGCGGCGCCAGCTCTTCGGCGAGACGGACGAGACCGTGAACCGGAAGCTGAAAGCGGTCCTCAGTCACGGCATGTCGCCCATCGTGTGCGTAGGGGAGACGCTGGACGAACGGGAAGACGGGCGGACCGACACCCGGGTGGACGGCCAGACCCGGGCCGCGTTCGCGGGCGTGAAGGCCGACGACGCGGCGCGCTGCGTCGTGGCGTACGAGCCGATCTGGGCCATCGGCACCGGCCGTAACGCCACCCCCGAGGACGCCAATGCCACCATCGCCGTCGTGCGCTCGACGCTCCGCGAGCTCTACAAGGCCGGCGCCGACGCGATGCGCGTCCAGTACGGAGGAAGCGTGAAGCCCGGCAACATCGCCGACCTCATGGCGATGCCCGAAGTCGACGGCGCCCTGGTGGGCGGCGCCTCCCTTGATCCCGACGAGTTCGCCCGCGTGATCAAGTACCGCCGCTGACCGCTAGGATCGCCTCCCGTGGTCAACGCCATCCTCATCGGGTGTCAGCTCCTGACGTCGCTGCTGCTGATCCTCTTCATCCTCCTGCATGCCGGGCGCGGGGGTGGTTTGTCCGACATGTTCGGTGGCCAGATGGGCGGGTCGATGGCGGGCTCGACGGTGGTCGAGCGCAACCTCGACCGGATCACGGTGATCACCGCGGTCGTCTTCACCTTCACCACGGTGCTCCTCGCGCTTCGCCTCAGCTGAGCGAGCCACCGGCCGTCACGTACCTGGGAAAGACGGTCGAGACGGGCGCCGCCGACCAGGTCTACGAGCACACTGGGCACCCCCCACACGCAGGCGCTGCTCTCGGCGTTTCCCGTTCCCGACCCTCGTCGCGAGCGAGCGCGCCGGCGCATCGTGCTCGAGGGCGACTTCCCCAATCCTGCCGACTGTCCAGCAGTTGCCGGTTCCGCACACGGTGCTGGAAGGCGCAGGACATCTGCGCCGAGGAAGGGGCCTGCGCTCGTCGACCGGGGCCAAGGTCACCCGTGGCGTGTCACTTCGCCGAAGAGATGCAGACGGTCTGACGGTAGAATCCTCGTTCGCCGCTCTCCGAGCGGCACACGTCGGAGTGGCGGAATAGGCAGACGCGCCGGCTTGAGGGGCCGGTCCCCGCAAGGGGGTGGGGGTTCAAGTCCCCCCTCCGACACGACCCGCTCTGCGCGAAGGCGCACGTCAGCGCACCACTGAGGGGCGGGTGAGCAACGCCGAACAGCGCTCCGGTCACAGATTGGTCACGACTCGGCAGCGCGAGCGTCGGCCGGAGGTCCAGCGCTTGTGTCAGTGCAGCCCGACGTACTTCACGAGGGTGTTCCGCCCTGGCTTGTCGGCTCACTGATCGATTGGCTTCGCCGGCAGTGCTACGTCGAGCTCGTCGGATGGGGCGCGGAGCTGAACCCGGATCGGGTCCGCGAGCTGGAGCGTCGGTTGCATCTGAGCCTCGGCCAGGCCACCCCCGACCTTTTGCTTGACGATCTGCTGGAGCAACTGGCAGCCGACGGGACCCTTCTCCTTCGCGGCGTGAATGTCGCTCTCGGCTGGTACGGCGTTGGCCTCGACAACCTCAGCGCTGAAGTGGAGCGTGAGCTTGCCGAACTGGAGAACGCGCTGCAGCAGGCTGGGTCGGCCTGGAAGATCGGCTACTCGGCGACGAGAGGTTGGGGTCTGGAGCGACGCGTCGATGAGACCGTTGCTGAGGCTGCACGGGCGGAGATGTCCGTGGGTCGACGGCCGTCGGAGCACCTAGCCGAAGCCTGGCGACACCTCTACGGACGACAGCCCTCGCCGGGCCCCGCCTATGACGAGGCCGTCAAGGCTGTGGAGGCGGCGGCCATTCCGATTGTCTGTCCTGAGGACAAGAGCGCAACGCTCGGTAAGATCATCGGGTTGGTGCGCTCCGAGCCCGACCGGTGGGCGCTGGCGCTCCAGCCGCATGACGGCGAGGGCGTCAGCCGCCTCCGTGCGATGCTCGAATTACTGTGGAAGTCTCAGCGCCGTCACGGCACCCCCGACCGCATGGCGCCGCGCAGCGCATCCCCGGAAGAGGCAGAAGCCGCGGTGCTCCTCGCGATGACGCTTGTCCACTGGCTTACGACTGGTGCTATGCGTCCAACGTGATCCCGGCGCTACGCGTTGTGAGGTTCCGAAGTAGCGAAGGGCTTCTTCCGTCGAGCTTTGCGCACCGTGATTCGGCGGACGGTTGTCCCGCTAGTGGCGTACGTCTCGATGCGAGCGTCGCTGACCAGCTTCTGGCGCCCGTCCGCGTCGGAGTAGCTGATCGAAAGCGTGAAGGCACCTGCGTGGTATGCGTCCACGAGTGGATCGGGCGGGTCCGCGTGCGCCGACACGCTCACTCGAACGCATTCGCCGGGTGGCACGAACTTCTTCGATACGACAACGTTACCGAGCAGCGCGGACTCTGCACTCGCTGAATTGACCACGGCGACGCCGGCGCCAACGTTCCGAAATGCGATCGAGCATTGGAAGAGACCGGCATCCTCGTCGATGTAGAAGTCATTCAATGGCAGGACACGGTCGAAGCGGCCAGGTGCGCCGAAGTGAACAGTCTCCTGAACTGTCTCGTCAGGTACAGCGTCCGCGAGGAGCGGTCTGATCGAGAGCGCAAGTGATCGACGCGCTAGCAGCCCTTGATACAGCGCCACTCCCGCCAGGCCGAGCGTGCCAGCAGCGACGACGAGGGTGGCGGTCGTGGAGCTGTCCATCAGCTCGACGCTTGAGAGACCTTCTCGGCTGCGTCCGCCTGCGTGGTCGGCGCGAGGTGCTGGTCGTGCTCGGTAAACGTGGCCGTGGCGCTCCCCAGCGGCTCGGCAACGACGCGCGTCGGCACGCCGGCTAGCAGCCCGAGTGTGTCCCGCGTGTGCCGCAGGTGCCGCTCGCCCGGTCCGCGGCTCATCGCCGGCTACCCCTTGGTCCGAAGATGAGGCCCGCGACGCGCTCGGCGGCATCGGACTGCATCGCGGGAGCACGTGCTGGTAGATGTCCCGGGTGATCGTGGTCGTTGAGTGGCCGAGCCGCTCCGAGACGATCTTGACGTCGACTCCAGCTTGGAGGGCGAGCGTGGCCCAGGTGTGGCGGAGGTCGTGCAGGCGGATGCGAGGCGCGTGGTAACGAAGCACGCGCCGGTCGAATTCCCGTGAGAAGCGGTCGGGATGGTACGGGCGGCCGTCGGGATGGCAGAATACGAGGTCACGGTCCTTGTAGGCGGGCCCGAGCAGGAGGCGTTCCTCGGCCTGGCGCGTCCGCCAGGTCTTGAGCGCAGCGACGGTCTCCGCATCGAGCTCGATCACGCGTGCCCGGTGTGCCTTCGTGCGCGAAGCGGCGTGGATCTGGTGGTCGATGGCAGTGATCGTGTGACGGAGGGAGGCTCGTCCCGTGTCGAGGTCGACATCAGACCAGCGCAGCCCGAGGGCCTCCCCGCGCCGACAGCCCGTGGTCGCGAGAAACAACCACGCGATGTGGTAGCGACTGGCGCGCTCGGCCTCGAGGAACCGGCCGAGCGTGGCACTATCCCATGCTCGCGTCTCCGGCGCTTGCGCGCGAGCGCGCCCGGCGCTCGGCGGTGCCGCTGTCTCCGCCGGGTTGCGCACGATCCGACTCCATCGGACTGCGTCGCGCAGCGCTCGACCGAGGATCGCATGGATGTAACGCACCGTCCGCGGCGACAAGCCGCCCGGCTTGCCGTCGAGGCGCCCGCGTTCGAGAAGGTCGCCGTAGAGTCGATTCAGCGTGCTGGCGTCGACAGACTCGAGGCGCAGCCCGCCGATCCGCGGGATGACGTGGAGCCGGAGGTAGCGCTCGTACGAGGCCCAGGTGGACGCCTCGACCGACGCCTTGATCGCAGGTAGCCAGTCCTGGGCGAGGTAGTCGCTGAGTCGCTGCCGGGCGGGCGCGACATATGCGCGTTGCCGTCCGGCAACGCGCAGATCGTCAAGCGCGGCCTGAGCCTCGGCCTTGGTTCGAAACCCGCGGCGCTTCGCCTGGCGGCGCCGGCCGTCGGGCCCGGGCGGGACGTCGACGACGAACCACCAGGTTCCGGTCTTCGGGTCACGCCGGGGAGCGGCGTCGCGGCTCATCGATCATCGACCTCTTTTCGGCCTTCGACGGCCGGCTGACTTCTTGTGGCTGCCCTTGCGCGCGCTCGTGCCGGGTGGTGTCGCCTTATCCGTCGTGGTGGATGGTGCCGTCTGGTCCTCGTCGGGTCCAGAGCGGACGTAGTCGGCGTCGTTGGTGTGTTCGGCGACGAAGCCGCGGATGCCGACCTGGCGGAGGTGGTCGAACCAGCGTCCGAGCTCGTCGACGGCCCGGTCGAGGTCGTCGCCGTGTTCGTCGAGCAGTGCAAGCAGGAGCTCTTTGCGGCGCTGGCGGTAGCTCCACTGGCGGGCGCTGCTGGGGGCGCCGCTGATCTTCTCGACCGCTTCTTCGGCTGTGGTGGGGTCGTCGATGCCGAGCTGGCGGAGCCGCTGGTAGAGGGGCTCGAGCTGGTCGGGGCGGCCGAGGAGCCAGGCGTAGAGCTCGCTGACGGGGCGGGTGGTCGCCCGGATGAGGCGCTGGTCACCGGGTGGGGGCAGCAGGAACCAGAGGACGGGCAGGTCGAAGACCATGGCGAAGACGACCAGCTCCTGGGCGTCGAACTCGCGGCGTCGCTCGCCCTCCCAGGCCCGTTCGATCGCCGACATGCTGCCTTGGGTGAGGCGCTGGCCCAGGTAGGGCTCGAGGCGGTCGGCGAGGTCCTCTTGGGTCCAGCCCCGCAGCTCGCGGGCGAGGCGCACGTTGTGGGCGACCACCTGGTTCACGTCGATCTCGGCCGGCGGGGGCACGCCCCACATCGTACATTGCCCTTCCCTATTGAAGCCACTATGCAAGGTCATTCCAGCCTGGTACTATCCAGACCTATTGGCCTCCGCGGCACGAGGTATTGCCATGGCCGACGAGCTCCCCGACCTGCTGACGATGGAAGAGGCGGCGCGCCTGGCGCGCGTGGGTCGAACCAAGGCGTACTCCATGGCCCGCGAATGGCGCGCCACGGGGGGGCGCTCGGGCCTGCCCGTGGTCGACTTCGGTCACGTCCTGCGGGTGCCGCGCCGGGCGCTCGAGGAGATGATCGGCGCCAAGTTCACCAACGGCCTGAGGGAGACCCCGGTCGCGGTGAAAGGTGGCAGCGACAAGCCGGAGCCCGAGGCTGCCGCGGCAGAGCCAGCGGTGTCGGACGCAGCCGGGTCGTCAAAGGCGCGCCCATCATCCACTCGACCCAAGCGACGCGGCCCGAAGACCTCACCCGGCCAGATCAGCCTCCCGCTCATCGACTGATCCATGCCTACTCCGGGACTTACCGCCAGCCTCCCGAATCAAGTCGACGCACTTGCACCTGCGGTGCGGGAGCGATTGGCGTGCTGAGCCTCGGCAAGCTCGCGCCAGGCCAGCAGGAGTACTACCTCGACACGATCGCGAGGGGCGCGGAGGAGTACTACACGGGCGCGAAGGAAGCGCCCGGCGAGTGGATCGGTCGGAGCGCCGAACGGCTGGTGCTCTTCGGCGAGGTCGATGAAGTCTCGCTGGGCCGGATCTTGGAGCAGCGCAACCCGTGGACCGGTGAGCGTTTGACCCGGGCGCAGGGCGCTCCCAGCGTCCCGGGCTTCGATGCGACGTTCTGCGCCCCGAAGTCGGTCTCGCTGCTCTTCGCCTTGGGGGAGCCGGAGGCCTCGAACGAGGTCCGCAATGCGCACGACGCCGCGGTCAGCGCCGCGCTGGCGGTGTTGGAGGGGGAGGCGGCGCGGTGTCGGCGAGGACGAGGCGGCACGGAGCGACACGAGGCGGAGGGGTTCGTGGCGGCCGCGTTTCGCCATCGCACGTCGAGGGCAGGCGATCCCCATCTGCACACGCATGTGTTGGTAGCCAACCTTGTGTACGCGCCCCCTGACGGCCGCTGGTCCGCTCTCGATGCGAGAGGGCTGTACGGGTGGGCCAAGACCGTTGGATACCTCTACGAGGCGCAGCTGCGAGCTGAGCTCACCCGCCGTCTCGCCGTCGACTGGACGCCGGTCGTGAACGGCATCGCCGATGTCGAGGGCATTCCTCACGAGGTGCTACGGGCATTCTCGCAGCGGCGCCAGCAGATCGAGATGCACATGGAGGAACACGGCGAGACCGGCGCTCGGGCCGCCCAGGTCGCGACCTACGCGACCCGGGCGGCCAAGGACGTCGAGGTCGATCCTGTGAATCTCCTGCCGGAATGGCGCGACCGCGCCGAACGCCTCGGCCTCGACGATGCCGCGCTCGCCGCGGTGTTCGGGCGGGGTCGCTCTCGGCGACCCGCGCCCGTGCCGGGGACGATCCACGCCGAGGCGCTGTTCCGCCACCTGGCCATGCCAACCGGCCTCACGGCCCAAGCGGCCACCTTTGGTCGACGCGAGGTCCTCGAAGGGATCTGCGCCGCGCTCCCGGAGGGTGCCACGGTCACGGAGGTCCTGCGTCTCGCCGACGCGTTCCTCGCCTCACCGCATGTCGTCGCGCTCGGGCCGTGCTCCGGTCTGCGGACATGCGACGTGATCCGTCGGGGCGACGGCACCCTCGTCGCGTCCCATGCCGACGAGGAGCGCTGGACCACGCCGGAGATGCTCGCCACCGAACGCCGACTGCTGGATCTCGCCGTCACCCGGCAACGCGAACGTGTCGGCATCGCCCGAGACGCGCACGTGCGGGCCGCGATCGGCTCACGCCCCTGGCTGTCGTCCGAACAGATCGACATGATCCGACACCTGACGAGTTCGGGTGCTGGGGTCGACGTCGTCGAGGGCGTCGCCGGAAGCGGCAAGACGTCGGCGCTCTGTGTCGCCCGGGAGTCCTGGACCGCTTCGGGCAAGCCCGTAGTCGGCTGCGCGCTCGCCGCCCGCGCCGCCGCCAACCTCGAGCAGGGCACCGGCATCCGCTCCATGACCCTCGACCGGCTGCTGGGCCATCTGGATCACCACGGGCCGAGCTCACTCCGCGCCAGCTCGGTCATCGTCGTCGATGAAGCCGCCATGGTCGGGACCAGGAAGCTCGCCCGCCTCCTCGACCACGCTGCGGCAGCCGGCGCGAAGGTCGTCCTGGTCGGAGACCACCACCAGCTCCCCGAGATCGACGCTGGCGGCGCCTTCGCCGGCCTCGCCTCCCGCCTCAACCGCACGGAACTGGTCGAGAACCGTCGCCAGCGCGTCGCGTGGGAACGCGCCGCCCTCGCTGAGCTCCGCACCGGCGAACCCGACCACGCCTTCGCCGCCTATCAGGCACACGGCCGCGTTCATCACGAGCGCGACACTGAACGGCTCAAGGAACGCCTCGTCGAGGACTGGTGGACCGCCCGCGCCCGTCACCACGACAGCATCATGATCGCCGGCCGCAACACCGACGTCGACGATCTCAACCGCCGGGCTCGCCACCAGCTCGCCGCCAGCGGCCACATCGGACCGGACCAGATCATCGCCGCTGGACGCGCCTTCGCCGTCGGTGACGAGATCCTCGCCACCCGCAACGACTATCGCCTGGGAGTCCTCAACGGGACGCGCGCCACCATCACCGGCATCGACAGCACGACCGGAACGATCACCGCCCGAACGACGGAACGCGACCTCGTCCTTCCGCGCACGTATGCCGACGCCGGACACCTCACCCACGCGTACGCGGTGACGTTCCACAAAGCCCAGGGCATCACCACGACCGAAGCCTTCGTCCTCGCCGACGACACGCTCGACCGCGAGCGCGCCTACACCGGACTCTCCCGAGGCACCCAATGCAATTCGCTCTACGTCGCCGACCCGCCCGATGACCGGGCCGACGAGCGCCATGCCAGCGAACCTGTCAGTGATGCCGTCGCGCGGGCACGTCGAACCATCGCCCGGATACGGGCGGAGCCCATGGCGATCGACCACGCGCCAGTACCCGAGCGCGGTCTCGGACTCGACCTGTAGCCCATCGCGCGCGCTGAAGGCGGATCGAGCGGGACCACGCGTACGACTGTCGACACGATGCACCGATGTGAGCCGGCGTGACTCCGGAGCGCCCGCTGGTCGCGAGCCTGTCCTGCGACGCGACCCAGCGAGCGTGGCGTGCCGCTCGTGGTGGGCTCCTCCGAACGTCGACGAGACGACGCAAAGGCACCTGTGCAGACACCCGAGGCGTCGGCGCCCGCGCTGCGCCCGCTTGGAGCATACGGAAGCTCGACAAGCTCATCCCCGGTGCCAAAGCCAACCGACTAGTGCCGCGCAGAGTGAGGTGTCAGTGATGGCCCAGTTCTTGAAGAGACCCGGGGCGTCGCTGTCACCCGCAGGGCCGGTGTGCGGCATCGTTGGACTGATGCACGCGCGCGACGTCGAGCGGGTCTATGAGAAGCACGCCGAGGCGTTGGTTCGGTTCGCGACCTTCCTCGTCGGGCCCTGGGATTCAGGCGATGTCGTGTCGTCGGCGATGTTGAAAGTGTTGACCACTGGCTCGCTGGAGTCGGTCCGCGACGTTCGGGCGTACCTGCATCGGATGGTGCTCAATGAGGTGCGGATGGAGCACCGCCGGGCTATGCGCCGCCGAGCGCGCGAGCGGCGGGTTGCCTACGGGGACAGGGCGCTTGAGTCGCCCGAGCCGCGCCCAGAGGTGCTGTCGGCGCTCACTCGACTGAGTCCACGACAGCGGGCGGTCGTATTCCTGACCTACTGGGACGATCTGTCGCCAGCGTCCGTAGCGGACGTACTCGGGATCTCAGAGGGCTCGGTACGGCGCCACCTGGCGCGAGCGCGCCAGCAGCTAAGGAGGTTCTTGCATGCCTGACGCAGAGCTCGATCATCGCATCCGCGCCGTAGTCGTCGAAGTCGTCGAAACGAGCCCTCCGCCCCCGTCCTTTGAGTCCATCCAAGCGGGCTCGTTGGAACCTGCGCTGCCATCGCGGCGCCGTCGCCGAGTCGCGCGCCACGGCGTGAGGCACGTTTGGGCGGCGATGGTCGCCCTGCTCGTGGCGCTCTCCGCGATCGTGATCGCACTAGTGGCCGTGTGGCTGGTTGGATCCGATCCCGATGATCCCGACCGGCCGGCACGGCAGAACGAAATGTATGAGCAACCCACCGAGCCGGCCACGAGCGTGGTGAGCATCGAAGCGTTGCCGTCTTTGCAGTTCAACGCTGCGGAGTACGTCGTAGAGGCCGGGATCGTCGAGATCGATTACGTCAGCAGGGGCGGCGCCCACACCCTCGTGTTTGCAGAGCAGGAGTTCACTGGTTTCAAGCTCTTCAGCCCCGGTGACGGGCGAAGGGACACTGGGAAGGTGCAACTCGAACCTGGCCAGTACACCGTCTACTGCGATATTCCTGGCCACCGTGCGGCAGGCGAGGAAGCAACCATCACCGTCAGAGCCGCGAGCCCCGATCCTGCCGAAGACGGACATCAGCGCGCACTCAACCTCATGGCGAGTGCCGAGTGATCGGGCCCGGCGCCCAGGACGATGAGCTCATACCCCGTCCACACGATCTCGGGTGCGAGCGGTGATGCTGCCGGCGGGAGCGGCAGCCGCTTCCATTGGTCGGTGCGCGGGTCCAGCTCGAGGACGAGCGGCCCTTCGGCATCGAGTGTGCCCGACCATGCGAGCAGCGACTCGCCGGTCCAAGCCACCCTGCCGCCCAGGGTCCCTTCGTACTGATCCACCGGTGGCACGAGGGGCGCACGTGGGACGGTCCGCCACTGGGTCGTCGCGGCGTTGTACGCGACGGTCTCGTTCTCGGCAGCGCGATCGAGCGCGAGATTCGACCAACCCCAGACGAGCATCTCTGCTCCGGTCCAGACCGGCTCCGGCGCGTAGTACCCGCGCACCGAAACCGGTGGAAGTACCCGCCACGTGTCTCGAGCCGGGTCGTAGGCCGCCCCGTCGGAGAGCGGAAAGTTCGTTCTCGTATTTCCACCCCAGAACAGCAGCTCCCGCCCGGTCCACACGGAAGCGACCATGTCTCGCGGCTCAATCGGCGCGGGCGCGGTCGATCGCCATCGGTTGCTGCACGGCTCGAACGCGGCCCCGCGCTGGTCGCCATCGACGCCACCCCAGATCACCAGTTCTCGACCCGTCCACCCGCCCACGGCGCCGGCCACGACGTCGAGCGGACCGGCGGGCAAGGTCCGCCACGTGTCGGAGGCGGGTTCGTATGCGCCCGGCGGCGTCGCGCCCGCGCTCGGTTGCGTGCCCGGCGGGCCTCGCACCTCGACCCCGCCCCAGATCAGCATCTCCTTGCCCGTCCATACCGTCACTGCACCCGCTCGCGCTCTCAGAGGCGAAGGGGCGAGACGACGCCAAGTTCGCTTGACCGGGTCGTACACCGCGCCGTCATCGGTGAGGCGAGGCGCATTGATGTCGCCGATCTCGCCACCCCAGGCGATGAGTTCGGTGCCCGTCCAGACGACTTGTGGGAAGCGTCGGCCTTCAACGCCGCCGGGCGGGAGGATTTCCCACGCTGGCTCAGCCAACCGCTCGCCCTGCACTCCGACGGACGGGTCCTGGAGCGCCGCCCGACACGCCCTTACCCCAGGACTACCCCAGGACGCTCTCGATCCGGGTGGCTATCGGCAGAGCCGTCCGCGCTGCCGTCACAGGCGGCGGCCAGCAGCGCTAGGGCAGTGAAGAATCCCCTCACGCGCGAACGACGCCCGAGCGCAGGATTCGGTTGTCTCTCAGGTGGCTCGCTCGATGACGATGCGCGGGAGTCGCGAGACGCACCCAACGGGGGTCACCTGGCAGAAATAGCACTCATCCGCTCGTTCAGGGTTCGAGTCCCTTGGGGGGCCTACCACATTGACCGGCGACGCGAGCGTCAGCCGGGTCGAGCACGCTCCCAACGGGCCATTCGCAAACAAGCCGTGAACGCTCACGCCCCTTCGACCGCCGCGCGTCGACGTCGTCGGGGGTGCCGCCGGCACCGGCAAGACCTACGCCCTCCTGGCGGCCCGCGAGGCCTGGGAGGCGTCCGGTTATCGGGTCATCGGCTGCGCGCTCGCCGCTCGCGCCGCCGCTCATCTCGAACAGGGCACCGCGATCCCGTCGGCGACACTCGACCGGCTACTCGGTCACCTCGACCGCCACGGCTCGGTGGCGCTCGACGCGCGAACGGTCGTCGTTGTCGACGAGGCCGCCATTGTCGGGACTCGAAAGCTCGCCCGCCTCCTCGACCATGCCGAGGCCGCACGTGCCAAGATCGTTCTGGTCGGCGACCACTATCAGCTGCCCGAGATCGACGCCGGCAGCCCGCCGGCGCTGGCGCACCGGGCCAGTCGGCGACCTCCACAACCGATGGCACCCGATCTCGGGCCCTACCTGGGCTTGTGAAACACGCAGCTTCTGAACACGGGCGTTTCGCTGCGAATCAGTCGTCGTAGCCGCAGCGGGGGCACGGCCGTTGACCGCACGGGCAGCCGCACACGGGGCAAGGACTCATCGACGTGTCCTCCAAGTCCTTGGTCAGCAGGATGAGATATACGCGACGACAAACGTGCGGGGCGGGCTACGTGATCGCCTGGATCACCTCGGGCACGAGGCCCAGAGGTCGGCGGGCTGGGCCGCGAGCTGGTCGAGCATCTACGCTGCCTGATCGATCAGAGTTGCGGTGTTAGGGTTCGGGTTTCCGGAGGGGAGTAGCCCCGCGGGATACGTCGTCATCACGGCCGATGTGCGGCCCGGCGTCCCGGCCCCTGGCGGGTGGTGAGACCTCTGGCGAACGCTGGAGGGACGGCGCGGTGCCGGGATTGGAACGTCGCGCAGTCGGGCGGGTCGGGGTGTGGGCGCGGTGAGCGTCGTGCTCATCGTGGTGGCGGTGTGGGCGATCGTTGCCTCGACGCTGGCGTTGATCATGGCGCGGCGCGGTCACGACCCATTCGTCTGGTGGCTGCTGGGGGCAGTCCTCGGTCCGCTGGCGGTGCCGTTGGCGGTTACGCACCGGTTTCGTTCGGCCAGCCCGCTGGTCGTCACCGAACCTGGCATGTCGGGGACGGTGCTCGTCGCGCTGCGCCCGGGCGCCGAAGCCGATGACGTGAGCCAGGCCCTCGCAGCCCTCGCCGCGGTCGGCGGTTCCGTGCGTGTCACGCTGGCGACCGCACTCGACGCCGACGCCCCCGCTTCGCAAAGTGGTCGGGAAGCGATTGAGGTCGCGGCGCGGGGACTCGGTGAGGTCGCCGACGCGCTGGTAGGGCAGGGGCTCGTGGTCCCGCCGGTGCCGACCCGCGTGCTCTTCGGCGACCCCGCGGTCGTGCTAGCTGAGCACGCCGTCGATTGTGGTTACTCGTTGCTGGTGGTGGGGGCCGCCTCGCCTCGGCTTCACCGGATCGCCCACGGCTCGACACGCGTTCGGCTGTCGCGGCGCGGACACATCCCGGTGCTGCTCGCCCCCCCTGAGCGGGATCTCGATGCGCCAACGACGCGTGTGCCGTCGTCGTGATGGGGAGCATGGTCGCGGCATCGACGTCAGGCGACTTTGCCTCCCTCGACGTCCCGCTGTGGGCGTGGGCGATGCTGGTAGGCGTCATCGGATTGTTGCTCACCGCCGATCTGTTGGTCGTGCATCGTCGCCCGCACGCGGTCAGCATCCGTGAGGCGGCCGTCGAGAGCGCAGTCTGGATCGCACTCGGCGTTTCGTTCACCGTGGTCATCGCCGCCTGGGGGGGCGGCGACGCCGCAGGCGAGTACATCACCGGGTACCTGATCGAGAAAAGCCTCTCGGTCGACAACGTGTTCGTGTGGGCGGTCCTGCTGTCGTACTTTGCCGTCCCGGCCGCCTACCAGTTCCGGGTGCTGTTCTGGGGCATCTTCGGCGCGCTGGCGATGCGGGCTGCGTTCATCTTCGCCGGTGTTGCCATCCTCGAGCGCTTCGACTGGGTGCTGTATGTCTTCGGCGCCTTCCTCGTCATAACCGCGATCAGGATCGCTCGTCACCGCGAGACCGAGGTCCACCCCGAACACAACCCGGTGCTGCGGCTCGTGCGTCGCGTCGTGCCCTCCACCACCGAGTACGACGGCCAGAAGCTCCTCACCCGCCGCACCGGCACGCTCCTCGCGACACCGCTGTTCGTCGTCTTGGTCCTCATCGAGACGACCGACGTTGTCTTCGCCGTCGACTCCGTCCCAGCGATCCTCGCGGTCAGCCGTGAGCCCTTCATCGTCTTCTCGTCGAACGCGTTCGCGATCCTGGGGCTTCGGGCCCTGTACTTCCTGCTCGGCGGAATGGCGGGACGCTTCCGCTATCTCAACGTCGGACTCGGAGCGATCCTCGCGTTCGTTGGGCTGAAGATGCTCCTCGCCGACATCTACCACCTCCCGATCTGGCTCTCCCTCGCCGCGATCGGGACCGCGTTGGCGGGCGCTGTCACCGCTTCGCTCGTCGCCGACCGGCAAGACGCGTCGGCACCAGGCGCAGGCGATGAAACAGATCCATCTCTCTCACAGCGATAGTGACTACGGTGGCGCACTCGTATCCGTGACCCCGACGATTCAGGGACCATGGAAGACCTCCTACGAGGCCCTGGCTCTGATCTGGCCGCGTGGGCCGGGGCAGCTCCGCGAAGCTTGGCGTCCTGCGTTCTCTCCGGCCCACACCGAAGCCTGGACCGCTCACTTGCCGTTCATTCAGAGTGCTGCACGGGCGCTGAGTACGTGCGTCGCCAATCGATCGATGTCCATCCCGCGAGAGTCCCGCGGACGCGCGGGATTTGCCGCTACGGAGCGTCATGAGCCATCACTGCTGACCAGCGCTTTCACCCTTATCCCCAAGTCATGGATCCGCGTCGGCATCGAGTTAGTCGCAGTGGCCCCTGGCGGGGCCGCCATGAAGTGATGAAACTCGGTGTGGGCCGCCCGGTGACGTCGTGTTGTCCTTGGTGTTGTCCATCCCGTGAGTTAGTCGGGCGTGGGGATCT
>JBOGFI010000218.1:0-42428 GCA_050743365.1 Acidimicrobiia bacterium
CTGTTGCGGCGCGCTGCATGTGCATGCCGGCCGGGTCAGCGACGCGCGGCGCCTCGCCCGGGGCGTCATCGCGTCGATGCCGGGCGACGCGCCGGTACTCGTCGACAGCGCCGGGTGCGGAGCGGCGATGAAGGACTACGGGCGGCTGCTTGGGACTCGCGCGGGGGAGGTGTTCGCGGCGCGTGTCCGTGACTTCTCGGAGTGGCTGGCCGAGCAGCCGCCGCTGCGCGTCCGGCAGACCGCGAAGCGCGTGGTCGTGCAGGACCCGTGTCACCTCCGGCATGTCCAGCGTGCCGCGACCAGCGTGCGGACGGTGCTCGGGCCGGCATACGAGCTGGCCGAAACGGACGACGACGGGCTGTGCTGCGGGGCCGGCGGCGCGTACAACGCGCTCCAGCCCGGGCTCGCGGGCGAGATCCGGGACCGGAAGGTGGCGGCCATACGGCGGGCCGCGGGCGGCGTTCCCGGGTCGCTGGTCGCGTCGGCGAACCCGGGTTGCGCCATGCATCTGGGCGCGGCCGGCCTCGACGTCCGCCACCCGGCCGAGCTACTCGCGGAAGCGCTCGATGGCTGACCGGACCGACGACCTGATCGAGCAGCTCCGGAGCATCGAGGAGACGCTGCGCGACCTCGCCTACGACCGTCTCCGCGACGCCGCCGAGGGCGACACCGGCGCCGCCGCCGACGAGAAGCGGCTCCAGCAGGCTCGCCGGGCGGTGGAGCGCGCCGTCCGCGTCCTCGGCGGCGCTCCCGAGGCCGCCGGGTGACCGTCAGGGGCGGGCGGGGCGGTCGTTCAGGCGGTCGATGAGCTCGCGCAGACGGGCGTGGCTGCGACGGTCGAAGCGGAACGCGAGGCGGTCGAGGTCGACGTGGTCGTCGTCGGACCGTTCGGCCGGGGTCGTGTCGATGCGCTCGATGGTCCCGCGCACCACGATGTCGGCGAACTCGTCGCCGAGCGCGGCAAGCGCGGCGTCGTCGGGCGCTCGCAGCAGCCGGAGCACGAGCCTGCCCTCCACGTAGCGCAGCGAGTGGTAGTTGGCGTAGAAGCCCACGAGCTCCTCCACCGCCTCGTCGGCGTCGTCGGTGACGCGCAACAGCCCGAGGTCGCCCTTCCCCACGTAGCCGCGGTCGACCAGCTCCACCTGCGCGAAGGCGCGCCACGACTCCCAGTACGTGCCGCCGGGCACGTCGAGCAGCACGATGGGGGCGGGCTGCGACTTCCCCGTCTGCACGAGGGTCAGGAGCTCGAACGCCTCGTCGAGGGTGCCGAACCCACCGGGCAGGAGCACGAACCCGTGGGCCTCCTTCACGAACTCGAGCTTGCGGGTGAAGAAATACCGGAAGTTCACGAGCTTGGGGTCGCCGGCGATGAACTGGCTCGTGGTCGCCTCGAACGGCAACCGGATGCTCACGCCGAACGACTTCTCGGGCCCCGCTCCCTCGAGCCCGGCTTCCATGATCCCGGGCCCGGCGCCGGTGATGACCATCCAGTCGCGGTCGGCCATGGCCGTCGCCACTCGTCGGGTCTGGTCGTAGAGCGGGTCGTCGGGCAGCGTGCGCGCCGAGCCGAAGATGGCGACCTTCCGCTCGGCGCGGTACGGGGCGAACACGTGGAATGCGTGGCGGAGCTCCTTGAGGGCGGCGTTGGCGATCTTGAGATCGCCGCGGTCGGCGTTGTTGCGCGCGAGGCGCAACGCCGAGGCCACCAGCTCGAAGACGAGGTCGGGGTTGGCCCCACCGGCCCGGTCGACGAGCTCGGCGACGGCTCGGTCGAGCTCGTCGTCACCGGTCCGGTACCGCGGCAAGCGCTCCATCGCAGCGAGGGTAGTGACTGCGGGGTCGGGCTCAGGCCACCTCGAGCTCCGAGCGCGCCAGCTCGGCGAGTGACGTCTCCGGGCGGGCGCCCAGGTGCGAGATCACCTCCGCTGCCGCGAGGGAGCCGAGGCGACCGCACGTCTCCGGTGCGAGACCGCGGGTGAGGCCGTACATGAAGCCGGCGGCGTACTGGTCGCCCGCACCGGTGGTATCGACGACCCTGGCGACGCGGTGGGCGGCCACCTCCACCAGGTCGTCGCCCGCCACGACCAGCGAGCCCTTCTCGCTGCGGGTGAGCGCGGCGACCTCGCAGTGGCCCCGTACCCGCCGGACCGCGGACTCGAACTCGCCGACCTCGTACAGCGAGCGGATCTCGTTCTCGTTGGCGAGCAGCACGTCGACCTCGTGCTCGACGAGGTGGCGAAACTCGGCCCGGTGGCGTTCGACGCAGAACGGGTCCGACAGCGTGAGCGCCACCCGGCGGCCGGCGGCGTGGGCGGCGGTGGCGGCCTGGCGGATGGCCGCCTTCGCCGGGGGCTGATCCCAGAGATAGCCCTCGAGGTAGGTGATCCTGGCGCCGGCGACGAGGGACTCGTCGACGTCCTCCGGGCCGAGCTGCGACGACGCGCCGAGGTAGGTGCACATCGTGCGCTGGGCGTCGGGCGTGACCATCACGAGGCACCGGCCGGTTGCCGGGCCGGCGGTGGCCGGCGGCACGTCGAAGCGCACGCCGAGCGCGCGCAGGTCATGGGCGAACACGGCGCCGAGCTGGTCGTTGCGGACCCGACCGACGTAGGCGGCCGACGCGCCGAAGGACGCCAGTCCCGCCATGGTGTTGGCGGCCGAGCCACCCGAGGTCTCCTGCGCGGGACCGAGGTCGGCGTACACGGACTCGACGCGGTCGAGTTCGACCATCATGGTGGCGCCGCGGGTCAGGTCGTGGGCGGCGATGAACTCGTCGGTCTCATGGCTGATGACGTCGACGAGGGCATTGCCCACGCCCAGCACGTCGAGGTCGGGTCGGGCGAAGCTCGGCTCGCTCACGCGTGGGCGGCGGGAGCGTGCGCGAGCAGGGTGACGGGCTCCGCACCGCCATCGGGGTGTCCGTTGCCCTCGTCGGGGGGGCGGAGCCGGCGGCCCACCGTGTGCGCACGCCCGTAGAGGGTGGTGCGTTGCTCGAGAGTGCGGCCCAGCGGCTCCACGATCTGGCGGAACTCGCCGTCGTCGAGCTCCTGGCCGTGGCTCGCGCCTGCGGCGCGGGAGATGTTCTCGTCCATGAGGGTGCCGCCGAGGTCGTTGGCGCCGGCGCGCAGCGCCTGACGGGCGCCGAGCACACCCATCTTGACCCACGACACCTGCACGTTGTCGATCCAACCCCGGTACGCGATTCGGGCGACCGCGTGGATCAGGAGGGCTTCACGGAACGTCGGACCGGGGCGCGCCCGGCGCTGGAGGAAGATCGGGCTCGCCATGTGCACGAACGGGAGCGGCACGAACTCGGTGAACCCGCCCGTCTCCTTCTGGAGGGCACGGGTGCGGACCATGTGGCGAGCCACGTGCACCGGCTGCTCGACGTGGCCGAACATGATGGTGATGTTGGACCGGAGGCCCACTCCATGGGCGGTGCGATGCGCCTCCAGCCATTCCTCGGTGTCGACTTTGTCGGGGCAGATGATCGCCCGCACCTCGTCGTCGAGGATCTCGGCGGCGGTGCCGGGCAGGGTGGACAGGCCCGCCTCCTTGGCGGTGGCGAGGTACTCGCGCAGCGGGATCCCGAGCCGGCGGGCGCCTTCGGTGACCTCGAGGGCGGTGAACCCGTGGATGTGGATCTGTGGGGCGACCGCTCTTACGGCGCGGGCGACGCCGAGGTAGTAGTCGCCGTCGAAGTCGGGGTGGATGCCCCCCTGAAGGCAGACCTCGGTCGCGCCGCACGCGACGGCCTCGACCACCCGGCGCTGGATCTCCTCGGTGTCGAGCAGGTAGGGCGTGCCCCGCAGGTTCAGCGAGAGCGGGCCCTTCGAGAACGCGCAGAACCGGCACTTGAACGTGCAGATGTTGGTGTAGTTGATGTTGCGGTTCCGCACGAAGGTGACGGCGTCGCCGACGGCCGCGCGCCGGAGCTCGTCGGCGACCTCGGCCACGCGCGCCATTTCGGGGCCGCGGGCGCCGAGCAGCGTGACCAGCTGGTCGACCTCTGGCTCCTCGCCCGCCGTCACGCCCTCGAGCACCTCGCCCACGGGGCCGCCCGCGCGAGCAGGGACGGGCAGGGGCAGGATCGTCGGCGGCGCCTCGGTGCCGCCGGCGGCCCAACGGTCGTCGCGTGCGAGCCACTCGCTGTCGGCGCGTAGGACGACGGGGAACCGCACCGCCTCGTGGAGCCAGGTCCCGGGCTCGCGTACGTACTCGGGGTAGACGGTGAGCCGCGGCGCGAGCACCTTGCCCGTGGCTTCGGTCGCGGTCCGGAGCCGCTCGAGGGCGGGCCAGGGGCGCTCGGGGTTCACGTGGTCGGGCGTCACCGGCGAGACCCCGCCCCAGTCGTCGATCCCGGCCGCCACCAGCCGACCCAGGTCCGCCTCGTCGCTGAGGTTGGGCGGCGCCTGGACGTGCATGCGGGGGCCGAGGACGAGCCGCGCCGCCGCGATCGTCCACCGGTACTCGTCGCGGTCGCAGGGGGGAGACGTGTGCATGGCGGTGCCCGGCTTGGGCAGGAAGTTCTGGACGATGACCTCCTGCACGTGGCCGTACCGGGCGTGGGCCTCGCGGATCGCGATCAGCGCGTCGACCCGTTCGGCCCGGGTCTCGCCGATGCCGACGAGGATGCCCGTGGTGAACGGCACGCGGGCGCGGCCCGCGGCCTCCAGCGTGGCCAGGCGGCGCTCCGGCGTCTTGGTGGCGCAGCCGTGGTGCGGACCGCCGGGCTCACCGAGCCGGGTGGCCAGGGTCTCGATCATCATCCCCTGCGACGGGCTCACCTCTCGCAGCCGCTCCAGCTCCGGTTGGCCGAGGGCGCCGGCGTTGGCGTGGGGGAGCAGCCCGGTCTCGGCGAGGACCGTGGCGCACGCTTCGACCAGGTAGTCGACGGTCGAGGAGTGCCCGCGTGCCGCGAGCCACTCGCGCGCCACGGGGTACCGGTCCTCGGGCGCCTCGCCCAGTGTGAACAGGGCTTCGTGACAGCCCAGCTCCTCGCCTCGCCGCGCGATCCCGAGCACCTCGTCGAGGCTCAGGAAGGGCGACTCCAGCCGCGCCGGCGGCTTGGCGAACGTGCAGTAGCCGCAGCGGTCACGGCACAGCATCGTGAGGGGGATGAAGACCTTCGGGGAGAACGTGACGCGGTTCCCGTGGCCCTCGTCGCGCAGGCGCGCCGCCTCGGCCATGAGGTCGGAGGCGGGGGCGTCGACGAGCGCGTAGGCGTCGGCCCGACTCAGCACGCGCGTGAGCCTAGGCGGCGCAGGATCGTTGCCCGTCCGTTTGCCGCATGGCGGGGTTGAGTCGGGCGCTGCCGGACATCGCCGGGGCCCGGGCCGAGCCCCTGCTCGCAGCCCTTCGGGCTGCTCGGGTCTTCGACCCGGGTCTCGACCCGCCCGGCGAAACTGTCCGGGCAGCGGCCGACGCACCCCGCCTCCCGTCTGGACCGCGCCCGGTGCCCGCCGGCGCCTCCTGGGGTCAGCCGTTGGCGGCGTCGTCCACGAGCCAGAGGACGCGCTCGGCTCTCACGCGTGCTGCAGGGAGGTCGTCGCCGGCTTTCACGCGGGCGAGGGCCTCGCGCTTCTCCTCGCCTGCGACGGTGAAGACGACGACGCGGGCCCGGGCGATGGCGGGGAAGGTGAACGTGAGCCGGGGGTGGGGGTGGAGGTCATCGCCGGTGGCGACGACCATGCGCTCCCGCTCGTCGAGGGCGGGGGAGCCCGGGAACAGCGACGCCGTGTGCCCGTCGGGGCCGAGGCCGAGGTGCACGAGGTCGATGGCACCGAAATCGCGGACGAGGCGGTCGTAGGCGTCGGCCGCCTCCTCGATGGTGTCGCCGGCGTGACGCATCGAGTGCACCTCGCGGGGCAGCACCTGGTCGACGAAAGCGAAACGGGCCATGCCCTCGTTGGAGTCGGGATCGCCGACCGGCACCCAGCGCTCGTCCCCGAAGAGGATCGTGACCGCTCCCCAATCGACGTCGGCGACCGCGAGAAGCTCGTAGCACTGGCGGGCGGTGGCGCCGCCGGAGAGCGCGATGGACGCCGGGGCCTCGTCGGCCACCAGCGCGGCGAACGCCTGAGGTACGTGGTCGACGACGCGGAGCTCCCCGGGCAAGCTCACGACGCGAGCATCACGGCTCCCGCCAGCAGTCGTCGCCCTCGAGCAGGGCGTCCGCCTCCTTGGGGCCCCAGCTACCGGCAGGGTAGAAGGCGAGCGGTAGCCCGCCGGCCTCGGACGCGTCGATAACCGGCTGCACCAGCCGCCACGCCTGGTCGACCTCGTCGGCGCGGATGAACAGGGTGGCGTCGCCGAGGAAGGCGTCGAGCAGCACCCGCTCGTACGCCTCCGGCGCCCGCTCGGCGAACGCCGAGCCGTAGCGGAAGTCGAGCGGCACCGTGCGCACCCGGAACGTCTGCCCCGGCACCTTGGCGGCAAACGACAGCGTGATCCCCTCGTCGGGCTGGATGTGCAGGGTCATCGTGTTCGGCTCGAGGGAGTCGACCGCGCTCCCGGGGAGCGGCAGGAACGGGACCCGCTTGTAGCGCAGCGCCACCTCGGTCACTCGCCGTCGGAGGCGCTTCCCGGCGCGCACGTAGAACGGCACTCCTGCCCAGCGCCAGTTGTCGATATCGAGCCGGAGGGCGAGGTACGTGTCGACGGCGCTCTGCGATGAGACGTTCTTCTCGTCGCGGTAGGCGGCCACGGCGACGTCGTCCACGGTGCCCTCCTCGTACTGACCCCGCACCACCCGATCGGGGAGCTCGGCCGCGTCGAGCGGCCGGATCGAGCGCAGCAGCTTCACCTTCTCGTCGCGGATCGCGTCGGCGGCGAATGACGCTGGCGGCTCCATGGCCGTCAGCGCGAGCACCTGGAGCAGGTGGTTCTGCACAATGTCCCGCAGGACGCCCGACTGCTCGTAGAACGCGCCCCGATGCTCGACGCCGAGCTGCTCCGCCACGGTGATCTCGACGTGGTCGACGTAGCGGCGGTTCCACAGCGGCTCGAAGATCGTGTTCGTGAAGCGCAGGGCGAGGATGTTCTGGACCGTCTCCTTCGCGAGGTAGTGGTCGATCCGGTAGATCTGGTGCTCCCGGAAGTGCTCGTGGAGCTCGTCGTCGAGCGCCTGGGCGCTCTGGACGTCTCGGCCGAACGGCTTCTCGACGACGAAGCGGCGGAACGTCCCGGGCGGCTCGTCGGCGAGGCCGGCGTTCCCGAGCCCGGCGGCGATGGTGCCGAACACCTTGGGCACGGTCGACAGGTAGTAGAGGACGTTGCCGGCACCGCCGTGGCTGGTGTCGGCCTCGTCGAGCACGCGGCGCAGACGGGTAAAGGTGTCGGCGTCGTCGACCGAGCCCGCGACGAAGCGGGACCGCACCTTTCGCCGGTCGAGGGCGTCGGCGCGACCCGGTGAGTCGCCGTCGCCGGCCTCGGACAACGCCGTTCGGACATCGTCGCCGAACTCCTCGTCGGTCATCTCGCGCCGGGCGTTGCCCACGATCGTGAGGCGGGCGGGGAGCTGGCCCCGGTTCGCGAGCGACGCCAGCGCCGGGTACAGCTTCCGATGGGCGAGGTCGCCCGTCGCCCCGAACACGACCAGCGACGCCGACAGGGCGACGCTGTCGCCCGCGGGAGCGCCTGGCTCCGGGCTCATGTCAGGGATTCGCCTCCCGAAACGGCGTCGGATGATGGGCCGGCGCGCGGGATGATAACGGCGGTGGAGCGCACGACCGTCTCGGTGTACGAGGAGCACGCCCGGGAGTGGGAGGCACGGCGGTCGGTATCGCGGCCCGAGGACGCCGTTTGCTTGGGCGGCCAAGTGGAGCCGGGAGCCGTGCGCGTGGACCTGGGCTGCGGACCGGGGTGGCACAGCGAGCTGCTGGGCGAGCCTGTGGTCGCACTGGACGCCGCGGGAGCGACGCTCGAGCTGGCACGTGACCACACGCCGCGCGCGTGGCTCGTACAGGCCGACCTCGAGGCCCTGCCCTTCCGCGACGGGAGCCTCGGAGGGGCGTGGGCGCACGCGAGTTACCAGCACCTGCCCCGGGCCGGGCTCCCGATGGCGCTGGCCCGGCTCCACTGGGCCCTGCACGCCGGGGCCCCGTTCCACCTCGTCGTGCATCACGGCGACGGGGAGGGGGAGCGACCCGGCGACGACTTCGCCGGCCGGTTCTTCGCCGAGTGGCGAGCGGACGCGCTCACGGGCGTGCTGACCGGGGCCGGGTTCGCGGTGGAGGACTTGGATGTCGATGACAAGTGGGTCCATGTCAGGGCGCGACGCGCCCGGACCCTGCCCGACACCGTCGGCCCGGGCATGCGCCTGCTGGTGTGCGGCCTGAACCCCAGCCTCTACGCCGCCGACGCCGGGGTCGGCTACGCCCGGCCCGGGAACCGCTTCTGGCCCGCCGCGCTCGCTGCCGGTCTGCTCACGCGGGACCGTGACCCCGTGCACGCGCTCACGGTGCACGGCGTCGGCATGACCGATCTGGTGAAGCGGGCGACCCGCGCCGCGTCGGAGCTCACGGTCATCGAGTACCGGGAGGGCACCGGTCGGTTGGAGCGGCTGGTGCGGTGGCTCCGCCCCCGGGCGATCTGCTTCGTCGGCCTCGCGGGGTGGCGGGCGGCCGTGGATCGGACGGCGGCGGCGGGGGAGCAGCCCGGCGGTTTCGCCGGCGTCCCCGCGTACGTGATGCCCTCCACCAGCGGGGCCAATGCCAGCGCCCGCGTCGGCGATCTGGTCGCGCAACTCCGCGCCGCAGCCCGGCTGGCGGCCTGACCGAATCGGGCTCAGGCGGCGAGGTCGGTGGCGCGCTGCTCGAGTGACTTCAGGCAGTCGACGTACGACCGTTCGAAGCTCTCGACGCCGGCGCGTTCGATGGTGGCCGTGAGGTCGTCGTAGTCGATGCCGGCGTTTGCCAGCTCCTCCATGACCCGCTCGGCTTCGTCGACGTCCCTGGTGACGGTGTCGGGTTGCGGGTCGCCGTGATCGCGCAGGGCGTTCATCGACGGCTGGGCGAGCGTGTTGACGGTGTCCCGCCCGACGAGCTCGTCGACGTAGAGCGTGTCGGAGTAGTCGTCGTTCTTCGTCGACGTCGATGCCCAGAGTGGGCGTTGCAGACGGGCGCCCTGGCTCTCGAGGGCGACCCAGCGCTCGCCCGAGAAGCGCTGCCGGAACAGCCGGTAGGCCAGCTTGGCGTTGGCGACCGCGACCCGGCCGCGCAGCGGGTGGCCCTCGGGAAGCCGCTTGTCGGCCTCGGTGTCGACCCGGCTCACGAAGAACGAGGCGACCGAGGCGATCCGGGCGAGGTCGCCCCCGTCCTCGGCGTGACGCTCGAGGCCGCGGAAGTAGGCCTCGATGACCTCGCCGTAGCGGGTCAGCGAGAAGATCAGCGTGATGTTCACCGAGATCCCGGCGGCGGTGCACTGCTCGATGGCCGGCACGCCTTCGGCGGTGGCCGGGATCTTCACAAGCACGTTGGGTCGCGCGGCGCGTTCGTGCAAGGCGTGGACCTGCGCGATGGTCGGCTCGGTGTCGTAGGCGAGCTCGGGCGCGACCTCGACCGAGACGAACCCGTCGCCGCCGGCGAGCCGCTCGAACGTCGGCCGGAGGACGTCGGCCGCGCTGCGGATGTCGGTGAGCACGAGCTCCCAGTAGATGTCGTCGATGGCGAGGCCGCGCTGCTTGAGCTGGGTCAGCTGCTCGTCGTAGCCCTCACCGCCCGCCATCGCCTTCTCGAAGATCGTGGGGTTGGACGTGACCCCCCTGATGCCGTCGTGCTCGATCATGCGGGCGAGCTCGCCGTCGTCGACCAGTTTGCGGGTGAGGTTGTCGCACCACGGGCTCTGCCCGTACTCGTTGAGCCGGGCGATGGGGCTCTGCTCGCTCATGGCTCCTCCTCGGTCGGGCCGGTCTCGGGAGGCTCGGGTGGGGGTGCGAGGCCGAGCAAGGCCCGCGCACGCGCCGTCACGTACTCCGGGTTGTACCCGAAGCGTTCGAGGACGACACTGCCCGGCGCCGAGGCGCCGAAGTGGTCGATCGCGATCACGTCGTCGGCGTAGCGCTCCCACCCCAGGCTCGCGCCCGCCTCCACCGCGAGGGTGGGGACGCCGGGCGGTAGCACCGAGTCGCGGTAGCCGCCCGGCTGCTCGGCGAACAACTCCCACGACGGCATCGACACCACCCGCACCGACAGGCCTTCGACCGCCAGTCGCTCGCACGCCGTCACGCAGAGGGACACCTCGGAGCCGGTCCCCAGGAGCACGAGATCGAGCCGGTCGGCGGTCTCGTCGACCAGCGTGTACGCGCCGGCAGGGACGCCTGCGGGCGCCCGCTCGGCCGAGGCCTCGAGCACGGGCAGCTTCTGGCGCGTGAGGACCAGCGCGGTCGGCCCGTTGCCGTCGAGGTGCACCCGCCACGCGGGGGGTACCTCGTTCGCGTCGGCGGGTCGGATCACGCGCAGGCGGGGGATGGCTCGCAGGGCCATGAGGTGTTCGACCGGCTGGTGGGTAGGGCCGTCCTCGCCGAGCCCGACCGAGTCGTGGGACCACACGAACGCGACCTTGGCGCGGGAGAGCGCGGCCAGCCGCACGGCGGGGCGCTCGTAGTCGCTGAAGATGAGGAAGGTGCCGCCGAACGGGAGTGCGCCGCCGGTCAGCGCCATGCCGTTCATCACCGAGCCCATACCGTGCTCGCGCACGCCGAAGTGGAGCTGGCGGCCGCTGAAGTCGTTGCGGTCGATGACCGCGGCGCCGTCGAGCTCGGTGCCCGTGTTGCCGGTGAGGTCGGCGCCGCCGCCCAGGAGCCCGGGCACGTCGTCGAGGATCGAGTCGAGGACCTTGGCGCACGCCGAACGCGTGGCGACCGCCTCGCCTGCTTTCCACGACGGAAGCTCGGCGTCCCAGCCATCGCGACCCCGACCGGCGATGCACAGCTCGTAGTCGTGGGCGCCGGCGCGGTCACGGTCGCGGAACGCGGCAAGACGCTGTTGCCATGCGTCCCGATCCTCCCGACCCCGTTGCCCCGCCTCGCGGTAGTACGCGAGCACGTCGTCGGGCACCCAGAAGTCCTCGGCCGGGAGGCCGAGGATCTCCTTGACGCGCGCCACCTCGTCTTCCCCGAGAGCGCTGCCGTGGGCGTGGGCGGTGTCGGTGTACTTGGGCGACGGGTAGCCGATGTGGCTGCGCAGGATCACCAGCGTCGGCCGGTCCTCGGCGGCCAGGCCCTCGTGCAGTCCGCGCTCGAGGGCGTCGAGGTCCTCGGACGCCTCGCCGAGCTGGACCACGTGCCAGTGGTACCCCTCGAAGCGGCGGGGGACGTCGTCGGAGTAGGCGAGCTCGGTGGGGCCGTCGATCGAGATGTGGTTGTCGTCGTAGACGTACACGAGTCGTCCGAGGCCGAGGTGCCCGGCCAGCGACGCAGCCTCGTGGCTCACGCCCTCCTCGAGGTCTCCGTCGGAGCAGATGGCGAACACGTTGTGGTCGGCGACGTCGCGGCCGAACCGCTGGCGCAGGTTGCGCTCGACGATGGCCATGCCGACGCCGTTGGCGAAGCCCTGGCCGAGCGGCCCGGTGGTCACCTCGACGCCCGGCGTGTGCCGGTGCTCGGGGTGGCCCGGCGTCCGCGACCCGTACTGGCGGAACTCCTTCAGGTCGTCGAGCTCGAGCCCGTACCCCGTGAGGTGGAGCATGGCGTACAGCAGCATCGACGCATGCCCGGCCGACAGCACGAAGCGATCGCGGTCGGGCCAGTCCGGCTCGGCGGCGTCGTAGCGCATGACGCGCGTGTAGAGCACGTGTGCGAGCGGCGCCAGGGCCATGGGCGTGCCCGGATGACCCGAGTTCGCCTTCTGGACCGCGTCCATGGCGAGGCCGCGGATCACGTCGATGGCACGGCGCTCGAGGGCCTCGGAGGCTGCGATCCGCGCTGGCGCTGTCTCGGCCGTCACTGGCCGCAGGTTACCTGGCACCTTCCTGCGTGCGGGCCTCCGAGCCGAACAGTGCCAGGCTCGCCGTGAACCCGTGGAGGAAGTTCCGGCCGCCGACCGGGCCGATCTCCCCGGCGCAGAAGCAGCCGGCGAGCGGGATCGGCCCGAGCATCCGCTCGACGAGTCCGGCGTCGTGGTCGGGACCACCGAACAGGTGACGACCGCGGCCATTGCAGGTGAACAGCAGGGCCGCCTCGGCATCGACACCGCCCAGCAGCTCGCGGAGGTCCTCGTCGGCCGCGCCGGCGTCACGCACGTGGAACTGGACGGTCTGCCCGACCGCCACCGCGTCGCCCACCGCCAGCGCGCCCGTATCCTGATCGGCGCCGACCAGGTTCCGAACGAGGAAATCGCCGCGGGCGAAGTCGGCTTTGTGCTCGTCGACCACGAGACCTACGTGCAGGCCGCGCCGGAGGAGCTCGCGCTCCTCGTCGCTCGCCCCCGCGGCCACCTCCTGGAGCCGCTCGAGCGCCGGCTGCCCTCCCAGCTCCTCGACGAAGTTGCGCTGGGCGCGGGTCACGACGTAGGGCCGGCCGATCGGCCGGCAGCCCTGCGACACCAGGGTGCGCACGTCGATCCCGCCGTCGACGAGCACGCCGACGGCGCCGGTGTCGACCACGCGGTCATCGAGCACCAGTCGATTGTCGCCGGGCCGGGTCGCGGCGGACGCGAGTCCGCCGATCACGCGCAGCCCGGGCGCATCAGCGTTGCAGCGGGCCAGGAAGGCGTCGACCGGGAAGCTGAACGGGTCGGCGAAGAGGATCAGCGTTCTCGGCGCGGCCTCGAGGCCCGACGGCCAGCCCACCAGCGCGGGCCCGTCGGGCGTTTCCTCGACCCGCAGCGCGACCGGAGTGAGCGAGCTGCCGGGCAGGCGGCCCGCGAAGGTCGAAAGGGCGGGCTCTTCCTCGACCTCGCGTGCGCCGCCGATGATGGACGCGGCCGTACCGCCGAGGAGGACGCCGGGATCGAGCACGCTGCGGAGCGCGCCGGCGATCTCCTCGAGCACGGCCGCATGGTGGGGCGACGCGAAGCAGACGACGAGGTCGGGGCGTTCGCCCCCCAGCTTCTCGAGGAGCTCGCCGGCGGTCTCGCCCACCGCCTGCGAGGCAACCGGGTGCTGGGACAAGGCCGACGCGAAGCAGGCGCTCATTGCGGGGCTGCGGTCAGGACGGTTAGCGGGACGACCACGGTCGAGCCCGACTCGGTGATCGTGCAGCGAGCTTCGATCGTGCCGGGCTCCGGGAACTCGAGCTCCGGGCGCACGAGCCGGTACCCGAACTTCCCGGGCTCGACCATGCACGGCTGCACGTTGCGGGCCAGCTGCTCGCCGTCGCGGGTGAAGATCGCCTCGAACGTCGCCGAGCCGGAGTCGTCGGCGGGCGCGCGCACCAGCACGACGAGATGGGGCGTCAGGGTGACGGGGAACTCGGAGACGGGCATGGAGAAGAAGACCCCGGTGAGATCGATGCGCATCGACGGGCCGGGGATCTGGCGGAACTCGAGGTTCTCCACGAAGAGGGCCGCGACGATCTCCACAAGGGCGACCTTAGTAGCGGGTCGGGGGCCCGCTTCCGAGGCGCTCGGCTCTTCGGGCGTGGCGAGGTCGCCGGGAACCTGCGCCGGTCGCGGGACGGGCTCGAGGAGGTCGTACGTGGCGGCGCGTAGGCTGACGTCGCGTGGGTGAGGTGGTTGCCGAGCTCGTCGATGCTGTCGGCGCGGTGCTCGACCGTGGGTTGAGCGAGGAAGCCTCGATCGAGGCCATGTGGCCGGCGATGGAACGGTTCCTCGAGCGAGCCGGCGATCTGCCCGAGGACGCGCGGCAGCCCGACGCCGACGGCGGCGCCATCGGCCATCTCCTGCACGCCGACGCAGAGGAGCGCTTCCATGTGCTCTCGGTGGTGTTCCCGCCCGGAACGACCAGCGGCACGCACGAGCACGGCTGCTGGGGAATCATCGGCTACGTGGGTGGGCTCGACGAGGAGACTCGCTACCGCCGGGTCGACGGTGGTGACGGCGACGACGGCTGCGTGCTCGAAGAGGTGGAACGCGTGGTGCACGAGCCGGGCACGATCTCGCGCCTGCTACCCCCGAACGAGATGCACCACCGGGTGCGCAACCCGGGCGACGTCGACGGGGTGTCGGTCCACGTGCTGTGCAAGCTGCCGGAGTCGCACCCGCACAAGTTCTACGACCGGGAGCACCACCGGCTGCTGCCGTACCCGTTCCGCGTGCTGCCCGGCAACCTCGTTCGCGCCGATGTCGAGCGTGACGGGTAGCGCCGCCGCAACTACATCGAGCTGACCAGCATCACCTCCACCACCTTGGGGCCGTGGACGCCGAGGGTCGGCTTCATCTCGAGGTCGGACGTGCGGCTCGGGCCGCCCACCCAGATCAGTGCGCTCGGGAGCGCGCCGGCGGCGAGACGAACGAGCGCATCGGCGAACTCGGCAACCACGTCGCCCACGCGCACGAGGCACACGTGGACGGGTGGGAGCAGGCTGGTTGCCCGGGGCGAGCCGGGGCTGGCGGCCAGCGCGACGGTCCCGGTCGCCGCCACCGCCGCGACCGAGCCGGTCACGCCGACGGCGGCGTCGGGGAGGCGCTCGGCCCACTCGGGCTCGTCGGGACGGAGGAGTCGCGCGCCGCCCCGCGCGAGTCGGGGCCCGACGTCGAGCTCCTCGAGGAGAGCGTCATGCGCGACGGCCACGTCGCCGCCGTGGGCGTGGCCCAGGACCACGCCCACCACCTGCTCGGCGGCCTCGGCCGGTCGCAGCGGGCCGTGTACCACACACGCGTTGGCGGCCGCCGCGGCGGTAAAGCCTTCGATCACCACCCGTCTCGGCTCCCGCGTGCTCGCCAGCGCCGCCGGAAGGGCGGGCCGGAAGGTACCGGCAGGTCGCGCGACGCGGTCCATCCCGAGAGCGGCGCCGGGGCGCGGCGCAGCCAGCCCTGCCTGCTTCCGAGGTGGCCGGCGGCGCGCGCCACCGCGGTCGACACCCGGTAGCCGGACGGCGAGACCCAAAGGCGCGCCCACGTCGCGAACCCGGCGCGACGGACGGCGCCGCGGGGGCCGGGCCGGGTCGGTAGGGACGCGTCCGCCGCCGGCCACGGGAACCCCTCGCCGGGGAGCCGTTCGTGCGGAGCGGCGGGCGCGATGACAGACGCTCGCGGCACCCCCGCATCTGGGCCCGTCACCGGGCCCGGGGTTCGCAGGTCGGCCCGCAGGCGCACCAGCAGGTCTGCCAGCGGGATCTCGACCGGGCAGGCCTCCGTGCAGGCGCCGCACAGCGTCGACGCATGCGGCAGGTCGCGCCCGTCCGTCCCCGCGCTGAGCAGGGGGGTGAGCACCTTGCCCATGGGCCCGCTGTATACCGAGTCGTAGGCGTGGCCCCCGACCTTGCGGTACACGGGGCACACGTTGAGGCACGCGCCGCAGCGGATGCAGGCAAGCATCTCTTCGTAGGGCGTGCCCAGCAGGTCGCGGCGGCGGTTGTCGAGGAACACCACATGGAGCTGCTCGGGACCGTCGGGCTCGCCCGGCCGACGCGGCCCGGTCACCATCGACAGGTAGTTGGACAGACGCTGGCCGGTCGCGCTCATCGTGAGCAGCGGCAGCATCGTCGCGAGATCGGCGAAGCGGGGGACGACCTTCTCGATCGGCATGACGCAGACGTGCACGCGGGGCAGCGAGGTGCAGAAGCGGCCGTTGCCCTCGTTGGTGACGACGACGATCGTGCCGGTGTCGGCGGCGACGAAGTTGGCGCCGGTGATGCCCATGTCGGCTGCGAGGAAGCGGCGCCGCAGGTGGCGCCGGACCCACTCGGTGAGCGCGTCACGGTCGGCGGGCAGCGGCTCACCAGCCTCGCGCGAGAGCACCGCGGCCACCTGCCGGAGGGTCTTGTGGATCACCGGAGTGATGATGTGGGAGGGTCGCTCGCCCGCGACCTGGACGACGTACTCGCCGAGATCGGTCTCGACGGTCTCGATGCCGGCCGCTTCGAGCGCGTCGGAGAGATCGATCTCCTCGGTCGCCATCGACTTCGCCTTGACGACCCGGCGCACGCCTTCGCGCCGAGCGATGTCGAGGACGGCGCGCCGCGCCTCCTCGGGGGTGGCGCAGCGCTGGACGGTGGCGCCGAGGCCCTCGAGGGTCGCCTGGAGGCGGTCGAGCCAGCCGTCGAGGTCGGCCAGGGTCTCGCGCCGGATGGCGGCGGCGCGGTCCTTCAGGTCGCCGTGGCGGTCGGCGACGGCTCGCGCCGTGTGGAGGCGGATGTCGAGGTTGCGCAGGGCACCCTGGAGCTCGGTGTCGGCGACCGCGACCGCGGCCCGCTCCTTGAGGTTCCTCCCTGGCGTGACCAGCCCGTGGCTCATCGTGTCACGTCGCGCTCGCTCGGCGGCAGGGGCAGGCCGGCTGCGAGCAGGTCGGCGAGGTGGACGGGTCGGGGGCCGGCGCCGGTGCGTCGCCGGCGTCCCTCGAGATGCATGAGGCACGCCTGGTCGCAGCTCACGAGGAAGTCGGCGCCGGTGGCGCCGGCGTGACGCAGCTTGTCGTCCGCGAGCGGACCCGAGATCTCACCGTGCTTGGCCGCGAACGTACCTCCGAAGCCGCAGCAGGTCTCGGGCTCCTCCATCTCGACCAGGGTCGCATGCGCGGCTTCAAGGAGCCGGCGCGGCGCGGCCTTGACCCCGAGGTTGCGGAGCATGTGGCAGGCGTCGTGCAGCGTGACCCGCCCGTCCACGCGGGCGCCGAGCTCGACGCGGCCGAGCTCGTCGACGAGGTACTGGCTCAGCTCGAAGGTCCGGGCCGCGAGCGCGACGGCACGGGCGCGCCAGTCACCGGTGAGGAGCCGCGGGTACCAGTGGTGCACCATCGCCGCGCACGATCCCGACGGCGCGACCACGGCGTCGAAGGGCTCGAACACCTCGATGAGATGTCGCGCCAACACGGCGGCGGCCTCCGGCTCACCCGAGTTGGCGGCCGGTTGACCGCAGCACGACTGCGCCTCGGGGAACGCGACCTCGCAGCCGGCCGCCTCCAATAGCCGCACCGACGCGACGCCGGTCTCGGGGAACACGTTGTCGACGACGCACGTCACGAACAAGGCGACCTTGCCCGGTCGCGGCGAGGCAGGCATCACGCCGAGGGTACGCCGCCGTAGGCGAGCTCACCGCCGAGCCACACCGCGCGGACGGTGAGCGACGAGCGGTCGAGCGCCACCACGTCGGCGCGTGCGCCGGGCGCAAGCCGCCCGCGACCAGCGAGACCCAGCACCTCGGCCGGGATTGTCGATGCCATCTCGATGGCGCGCTCAACGGGCACGCCGAGGCTCACCACGTTGCGCACTGCCCGGTCCATCGAGAGCGTCGAGCCGGCGAGGGTGCCGTCGGGCAGCCGGGCGGCGCCGTCGCGCTGGGCGACGCGAAGCCCCCCGACCGTCCCCGCCCCGGCGGCCACGGCATCGGTCACGAGCGCGACCGAGCGCTTGCGGGCGATGGCCGTGCGGAGAGCCGCCGGGTGCACGTGCACGAGGTCGGCGATGAGCGTGGGGGTGAGGCGGTCGTCGTCGAGCGCCGCCCCCACCAGCCCCGGTTCCCGGTGGTGGAACGCCGCCATCCCGTTGAAGAGGTGCGTGACGACCGTGGCACCGGCATCGGCGGCCGCGAGCGCATCGGCGTACGAGGCGGTCGAGTGCCCGAGCGCGACCACGACCCCGCGGGCGGTGAGGGCGCGCGTGGCGGCGAGCCCGGGGTCGGCCTCGGGGGCGAGGGTGACCATGGCGACCAGGCCCGGGTGGGCGTCCAGGAGCTCACCGAGCCACCCCGCGTCGGCCGGGCGGATGAGGGCGATCGGGTGCGCGCCGGGCGCCCCGCCGAGGAACGGGCCCTCCAGGTGCACACCCAGGACCTGCGGCCCGCCGCCGGCCCGAGTGGCCCGCACCGCGGCGACGCGCTCGAGCGCGGTTGCGTAGGCGTCGAGGGGGGCGGTGACGAGCGTCGGGCAGTAGCCGGTCGTCCCGCAGCCGAGCAGCGCGTCACCGGCGCGTCGCCAGCCGTCCTCGTCGGTGGCGGCAAAGTCGACGTCACCGACCCCGTTGACCTGAAGGTCCACGAGCCCGGGCGCCAGGAGCGAGTCGCCCAGGTCCAGCGCGCGCCGGGGCGGGCGCCCCCGGCCCACCTCGGCGATGACGGGACCATCCAGGACCACCCAGCCCTGCTCGGGGGGACCCGGCGGGCACACACCGTCCGCGGCGACGGCCAGCGTCACCGGCGCGGCTCGCGCCACAACGCGACGCGAAGGCGCACGAGCCCGAGCAGCGTGCGCGGCACGCGGCGCCAGATCGGGGTCCGTGAAGGGCGGAGCTCCCCGACCGTCACCGGGAGCTCGGCGGTGACCAGGCCGGCCCGCACTGTCCGCAGGATCAACTCGGTGTCGAACAGGTCGCGTCGGAAGCGACACCGGCGCGCGAGCGGCTCGACCGCCTCGCGCCGCAGCACCTTCATTCCGTGCGTGTCGGAGACCCGCAGGCCGAAGCCGATCCGCAGCAAGGTCGCGAAGACCGCGGTCACGACGCGGCGCGGCCACGGCCGCGTGTCGCGCGCCCCGGCGGCCCGCTTCGACGCGATGACCACGTCGGGCCGCCTCGGCCCTGGGCCGCACTCGAGCAACGCCAGCGCCTGCTCGAGGAACCCGAGGTCGTAGTAGTCGACGTCGAATGTGACGACGATGTCACCCGTTGCGGCGAGGATGCCGGTCCGGAGCGCGGCGCCGTAATCGGCGGTGGGGAAGGTGAAGACGCGCAGCTCGGGGAGGTCGCGGGCCAGGCGGGTTGCGAGCGCGGGCGTGCCGTCCCGCGAGCCGTTCTCGACCGCGAGAAGCTCGAACGGACGCTGCCAGGCGCGTAGACCGGCCGCGACCGCCCGAATCGAGGGCCCGAGGAGGTCGATCTCGTTGTGCGCCGGCATCACGATCGAGAGCACGGAGCAGCTACCCGAGCCGGGCGTCGGGGAACGGAAGGCCGCCGGCGGCGCGGCCGAGGCGCGTCGACAGCGGGCCGCACTCGACGAGCACCTCGGCGTTCGAGCTCCGGCTCACCCTGGCGTCGCCCGGCGGCAGCGCGCTCCAATCCCGGTACTGCTCGAGCGCGAGGCGGCACACACGGTCGATGGCGGAGCCGTCCTCGACCACCGCCAGGTCGACGTCGAGGCCCGGCCGTCCGTCGGATAGCTGGATCACCGCCGGGTAGACGGCGAACCGCGGGCCGAACACGACGCGGTCGCCCGCGCTCATCGCCGCGCTCCACGCCAACACGAGCCCGAACACGTGCATCAGCGCGAGCTCGGCGTTGGGCGCGAGCGCCGATGACGCCGCCGGCGCCCCCAGCGGCGAGGCGACGGGTCGGAGCTGCTGGAGCAGCCGGAGGGCGGCGAGGCCCGCGCCCGCCTCGGCACGGCCCTGTCCGAGCCAGGGCTCGAGCTCCCGGCCCAGCTGGTCGGACGGCGAGTCCGACCACGCCCGGGCTGCCTCCCGCACTGCGAGGAAGTGGTCGCGCAACTCGGCAACCGGCGGGATCCAGTCGGGACCGGTGATCGTCTCCGCCACCGCGGCCACCAGCCGGTGCGCAACGAGGTGCGCCGCGGGCAGCAGCGGCCCGTCCTCGCACGCCGCGGCCAGCGCTCCCAACGCAGGTGCACGTACGCCTCCCACGTTGTCGACGGCGCGCCGCCACGAGGCGCCGGCGTCGTAGCTCGAGGGGTCGGCAAGGTAGTCGGCAGCGGTTGCGAGCGCGACCCTCGAGGCATGTGCCTGGGTCATCGGGTTGCAAAGCACCCCGCCGAGCTCGTCCGAGAGCTCGGCGGCCCGGCCGCGGTACGGCCCCAGGTGGAGCGAGCGCTCCATGGGCCCGTCGTTGACCGGGTAGTTGTCCCAGAGCAGAGCCTTTCGGCCGCCGAGGGCTGAGGCCCAGGCGCGAGCCTCGCGGGCGCTGATCGTGGGGGAGCAGACCGTCGGCCCCGTCCACATGACGTCCACGGCGGCGGGGAGGCCGGCGCCGAGATCACGGAGGTAGGGGGTCGGGCGCGTGCCCACGTACTCGGTGGGGACCAGCGTCAGCCGGACGTCCGGGCGGTGGTTCGACAGCGCGTCGAGCAGCCACGTCGCGAGCACAGCCTGCTCGGCGGCCAGCCCGGGCCGGGTCGGGATGTCGTCGAGGGCGAGCACGACCCAGCCCACGCCCTGGTCCAGGATCGGCGCGACCTTGGCGAGGAGGGCCTCACGGTCATGGGAGGCCGCGTAGTCGACGTCGAGCCCGGGGGAGATCGCGAATCCGAACTGCACGCCGCACTCGGCTGAGCGGGTTGCGAGCACGCGAAAGTGAGACGACTCGTGCTCGTTGTACGGCTCGCGCCACCGGTCGCGGTGTTTTGGGTCGCTCTTGGGCGCGTACACGTATGCGTTCATCCCGTGCTCGGCGACGAACTCGATCAACGCGACGCGCGCCTCCGGCGCCCACGGCGGCCCGTAGAAGCCCTCGATCACGCCGCGGACAGGGAGCGGTCGGGGCACGGCGGTAGGCTACCGGCGCATTTCGCGCGCTTCGGGGGTGTCGATGTCGCAGATGCCGGACCCGCTCCGGCTCCATGCCGAGGCCAACGGCGACCAGCCCGCGGTGATCGTCGACGCCGAGGGCGGGGTGCGACCGCAGACGATCACGTTCGCCGATCTCAACCGCGACGTCAACCGGCTGGCGGGCGCGTTCGCAGTGCTGCGGGCGCAACCGGGCGAGCGCCTGGTGTGGTGCGGACCGAACTCGCCCGAGGTCCTGGTGACGATCCACGCGGCGCGCAAGGCCGGGCTCGTGGCCGTCCCCCTCTCGTACCGCTTCAACGCCGACGAGATGCGGTACGTGATCGATAACTCAGACGCCACCCTCGTCGTCGTCGATGCCGAGCAGGCGCCGCTGGTGGCGGAGGTCCGCGATCGGATCCCCCAGGTCAGGGCGGTCGTGGTCTTCGGCGGCGACGTGCCCCCGGGTTGCGAGCGCTGGGACGACCTACTGGCGGACCGGCCCGACGACGAGCCTACGACGAGCACCTCAGCGGCGGGCGCGGCGATGATCTACACGTCGGGCACTACCGGCAAGCCCAAAGGGGCGTTACGCAGCTCGACCGACGCCGCGCTCGTCATGGTGCTGCTCGGAGAGCTGGGCCTCGCGCCGGGGCGCGAGGTCCATCTGACCACGGGACCCCTGTACCACTCGGGGCCGCTCGCCTTCGCCTCGCTCGCGCACACCCTGGGCAGCCCGATCGTGCTGTTGCGCAAGTTCGACGCCACCGCCTGGCTGCACCTCGTCAAGCAGCACCGGGTCACCAACACGTTCTCCGCCCCGACCCAGCTCAAACGGATCGTCAGCCTCCCGCCGGCCGAGCTCGAGCGCGCCGACGTCTCGTCGATGCACTGCCTCATCGCGAACGCCGCGCCGGTGCCGTACGCGCTGAAGCAGGAGGTGATCGAGAAGCTGGGCGACTGGTTCCTCTACGAGGTCTACGGCTCGACGGAGCTCGGCATCCTCACCGTGCTCAAGCCCCAGGACCAGCTGCGCAAGCCGGGCTCGTGCGGCAAGACCTACGGCGGCCAGGAGTACAAGATCGTCAAGGACGATGGCACCGAAGCGGGGGACGGCGAGCCCGGTGAGCTCTTCGTCCGCAGCCCGTTCGCGATGGACGGCTACCACCGCACCAGCGAGCAGCTCACCCAGCTCGACGACAGCGGCTGGAAGTCGGTCGGCGACGTGGCGTACGCCGACGACGAGGGCTACCTCTACATCTCCGACCGCAAGAAGGACATGATCATCTCGGGCGGCGTCAACATCTACCCGGCCGAGATCGAGGGGGTGCTCTACGGGCACCCGCAGGTGCTCGACGCGGCGGTCTTCGGCATCCCCGACGACGAGTGGGGCGAGAGCGTGTACGCGGTCGTCCAGGCGAAGCCGGGCGAGTCGATCGACGTGAACGAGCTGCGCGCCTTCGTGGACGACCGCGTCGCCGGCTACAAGCGGCCCCGCACCTACGAGCTGCGCGACGAGCTCCCTCGCACCGACTCCGGCAAGCTGCTCAAGCGCGTGCTGCGCGACCAATTCTGGGGCGACCGGGCCAGCGCGGTCTGACCGACGCATGACGCACGTGCTGTCGGAGGCCGAGTCGAAGCGCGTCCTCGCCGCGCACGGCATCCCGGTGCTCGACGAGCGCACGACCACGACCCCGGACGGAGCGGTGGCGACAGCCGCCGCGCTCGGGTACCCGGTGGTCGTCAAGCTGTGCGGCCCCGGTATCGCGCACAAGACGGAGCGCGGGCTCGTCCGGCTCGCCCTCGCGGACGCGGGCGCGGTCCGCGGGGCCGGCACCGAGCTCCTGGCGGCCGCCGTTCCGACCGACGGCCCGGTGGAGCTGCTGGTGGCACCCATGGTGCGGGGGGCACGCGAGCTGATTGCCGGCGTCCACGCCGACCCCCAGTTCGGCCGGTGCGTGATGGTCGGCGTGGGCGGGATCCTGGCCGAGGCGGTCGGCGACGTCGCCTTCCGGCTCGTGCCCCTCGAACGGGTCGACGCCGAGGAGATGCTCGAGGACCTCGCGACCGGCGCCGTGCTCGACGAGTTCCGGGGCGAGCCACCCGCCGACCGCGAAGCCGTCGCCGAGGTGTTGCTGGGGCTGTCGCGGCTCGCCCAGCAGGAGCCGGCGTTGGTGTCGGTGGACGTCAACCCGATGATCCTGGTGGACGGGAAGCCAGTGGCGGTCGATGCCCTCGTCGAGGTCGAACGCTCGTGACCGTCCCTCCCGAGCGGTTCGCGGCCCTGTTCGACCCGAAAGGTGTGGTGGTCGCCGGGGCGTCGTCGCACCCGGGGAAGTTCGGCTTCGTGGCGCTCCACAACATCCTGCGCCATGACTACGGCGGCGCCGTGTTCGCCACGAATCGCGACGGCGGTGAGGTCCTCGGCGTCCCCACGTTGCGGTCCATCGAGGAGTTGCCGGAGGCGGCCGCCGACCTCGTGTTCGTGTGCACGCCCGCGTCGGCCAACCGCGAGCTGATGCGCGCGTGCGCGGCGAAGGGCGTGCGGGCGGCGTTCGTCACGTCCGCGGGCTACGGCGAGGCGGGCGACGAGGGCCGGCGCGCCGAGGCGGAGCTGGTGGCGCTGGCCGACGAGCTGGGGATGCTGCTGGCCGGGCCCAACGGCCAGGGGGTCGTGTCCACCCCGGCGTCGTTGTGCGCGCAGATCGTGGCGCCGTACCCGCCGCGGGGTCGCATCGCCATCGTCAGCCAGTCGGGAAACTTCGTCTCGTCGTTCCAGAACTACGCGATGCAGACGGGCATCGGGGTCAGCCGCGCCGTGTCGGCTGGTAACGCCGCCGCAGTCACCGTGCCCGACTTTCTCGAATACTTCGCGACCGACCCAGAGACTTCGGTCGCGCTCGCGTACGTCGAGGGTGTCAGCGACGGCCGCGCGTTCTTCGAGCGGGTCCGGTCGGTCGCGGCGTGCAAGCCGCTCGTGGTGCTCAAGGGGGGAGTGACGTCGGGTGGCCAGCGCGCCGCCGCTTCGCACACCGGCGCGCTGGCTACCGACGACCGGATCTTCGACGGGATGTGCCGGCAGGCAGGCGTGGCCCGTGCCGCGACGGTGGAAGAGGCGTTCGAGGCCGCCGCCACGTTCGCCACCCAGCCCCTACCGCCGGGGCCGCGTGTGGCCGTGCTCACCACCGCGGGCGGGTGGGGTGTCGTGACCGCCGACGCGATCGCGGCCTCCGACCTCCGCCTGCTGCCGCTGCCCGACGACCTGCGCCGTGCCATCGGCGCCAAGCTGCCTCCCCGGTGGAGCCGCAGCAACCCCATCGACCTGGCCGGGTCGGAGACCCGTGACACCATCCCCGAGACCCTCGGGCTCGTCGCCGGTCACCCCGACGTCGACGCGGTCGTGTACCTCGGGCTCGGCATCCAGTCGAACCAGGCTCGCTTGATGCGCACGGGCCGCTTCTATCCCGACCACGGCCTCGAGCGCATCGTGGCCTACCACGAGCGGCAGGACGAGCGGTTCGCCACTGCTGCGGCCGAGGTCTCCGACGCGACCGGGAAGCCGGTCCTCACCGCCACCGAGCTCGCGGTGGCCGACCCCGACAACGCGGGGCCGCGCGCGGTGCGCACCACCGGGCGTGTCTGCTACGCGTCGTCGAACCGCGCCGTCACCGCCCTCGAGCATCTGTGGCGCTACGCCCGGCATCGAGCTCGGCGAGGCGAGTGACGGTGGGGCCTCTCGTACGCCGAGCGCTGGTCGGGCTGCTGGCGCTGGGCGCCGCCGCCTTCACGCTGTTCGCCGTGCGGGCGGGCAAGGCCGCCGTGCCCTCCGAGCCGACCGCCCGGCCGCTGTCGACCCCGATCTGGTCGGCGCGACGCATCCCGCAGCCGCTCGTCGACGCGACCGGCACCCAGCGGCTTCAAGGGCGTCTCGACGCCGAGCTGGCCGGCGTGAACACCTGCGTGGCGGTCACCGACGGCGACGGCGAGCGCGCCCTCGCGGCCCACAACCCGGATGCCGCGCTCACGCCCGCATCGAGCGAGAAGATCCTCACTGTCGTGGCCGCGCTCGAGGTGCTGGGACCCGACCACCGATTCGACACGAAGGTGGTCACGCCGGCCGGGGATTTGGCCGACGGGTCCGTCGAGCGACTCTGGCTCGTCGGCTCGGGCGACCCGGTGCTCGCCACCCCCGAGTTCGCGGCCGAGCTCGCCGCCGAGCCGTTCTACGAGGGCAGCGACGTCGTGACCACCTCGCTCGCGGAGCTGGCCGACGCGGTGGTGGCCGCGGGCGTTCGGCGGGTCCCGGGCGGCATCCACGGCGACGACTCGCGCTACGAGGCGCTGCGCTACCTGCCCACGTGGAGGGACACGTATCGCACCGAGGGGCAGGTCGGTCCCCTCGGCGCCTTGACCGTCGACGACGGCTTCACGGTCCTGAACCCGCAGCCGGTCCCGGTGGACGACCCGGCGGTCTTCGCCGCCGCGGAACTCACCCGCCTGCTCGCGGAGCGGGGCGTCGACATGGGAGGCAACCCGGGCCGCTCGGTCGCGCCCGGAGACGGCGCAACCGTCGCGTCGGTGCAGTCGAGGCCGCTGCGCGACATCGTGGGCTCGCTGCTGCGCTCGAGCGACAACCTCACTGCCGAGCTGCTCGTCCGTGAAGTCGGGGTGCGAGCCAGCAACGACGGCACCACCGCGGCCGGAACGCAGGCGGTCGTGGCCACGCTCGCCGGCCTGGGCGTCACGACCGATGGGCTGATACTCGTCGACGGCTCCGGCCTGGACCGCGGTGACCGCGTCTCGTGCAACCAGCTGCTCGCTGCCCTGGACCTCGGCGAGCGGCCCGAGCTCCAGGCACTGTGGGAGGGGCTCGCGGTGGCGGGCGAGAGCGGCACGCTGCGCGGCCGGTTCCTCGGCACGCCGCTCCAGGGGCGACTTCGCGCGAAGACGGGATCGCTCGAGGGTGTGACGGCCCTGGTAGGCGTGGTCGACGTCGGCCGGCCCCTGCGGTTCGCCTTTCTTGCCAGGGGTGACTTCTCGGAGGCGGACGGAGTCTCGCTGCGGGAGCGGGTGGCAACGATCATCGCCGCGTTCCCCGAGGCGCCACCGGGCGACGCACTGGTGCCGGCTCCGGTGCCGCCGGGCGGCTAGGCCGGTCCTTGCGCCGTGCGACGACCGGCGGCGACAATCCTCGTCCGGCACCCGAGCCCAGCTCCCGACAGGCCTCAGCTGCGAGAGGGAAGCGCGTGAACGCCGACACGCCGCAGGAAGCCCGATCCGACGCCACCGCCGCCGGTCGCGTGCCGCCGTTGCCGCAGCTCGTCATGGAGCTGCGGGAGCTGGTCGTCGAGTACTTCAGGCAGGAGACGATCGTCCCGCTCAAGCAGCTCGGACGCTACGTCGCCTTCGGGCTTCTCGGGGCCTTCCTGCTGGGTCTGGGAGTGGTGTTGCTGGGCCTCGCGGGGTTGCGGGCGTTGCAGACCGAGACCGACACCACCTTCACCGGGAACTGGTCGTGGGCTCCGTACGGGATCATGGTGATCGCGCTGCTCGTCGGTGGTTTGGCGACGTGGAAGGCGCGCGGCGCCGTCCGACGCAACCGGAGGTCGACATGACGAGCACCAGCACCAACCGACCGATCACGCGCGCAGACGTGGAGGCGAAGCTGGGCCAGATCCGCGACGCCACCGAGTCGGGCGGCGAGGCTGCCAAGAGCGTTGGGCTCGCCGTCGGGGTCGCAGTCGTCGCGCTGGTCGTCGTGGGGGCGTTCCTCCTCGGCAGCCGGCGGGGGAAGAAGCGGCGGACGATCGTCGAAGTCCGGCGGGTCTGACAAGGGAGCTGGCTGATGGCCCGGCGCGTGAGCCTCCTCGGCCGTATCACACGCATTGCGCTGCGCAAGGGCATCCGCGAGGGATCGCGGCCATGGCTCGTCACCGGGATCGCCGCGATCACGGTCCGGGTCGTGCACCGCCTCGGTCGCCAGGGACCCGACACCGTGTTCTCGGAGGAGCTGCACGCCGGCGAGCGGGTGGAGATCCGGCTGCTGCCGCCCGAATCGCGCTGAACCGCGGGGGAGCCGGGAAGGCAGCCCGGTAGCCTGGGAAGGTGAGGGTGACGCTTCGCAACCCGCGCCGCGAGGTCGACATCGCCGGGCCGATCACCGTCTCCGCCCTGCTCGCGCGGCTCGAGATCAACCCCGAGTCTGTGCTCGTGATCTGCGGCGACACCCTCGTGACCCGTGACGCCCGGCTCGCCGACGCCGACACCGTCGAGATCCGGCCTGTGACCTCCGGGGGCGCGGGGTGAAGTGCCGCGTCTGCCGGGGGCCGGCGGTGGTCGACATCCGGCGCCACAACGCCGCGTTCTGCCGCGACCACTTCCTGCACCACTGCTCCGAGCAGGTGCGCAGGGCGGTGAAGGAGCACGAGATGCTCCACCCGGGGGAGCGGGTGCTGGTGGCGGTGTCGGGCGGGAAGGACTCGCTCGCGCTCTGGGACGTGCTCGCCGATCTCGGTCATGACGCCGACGGCCTCTACCTCGGTCTCGGGATCGGCGAGTACTCGGACCGCTCGCGCGACGCCGCCCGGGCGTTTGCCCGCGAGCGCGCCCTGTCGCTCCACGAAGTGGATCTCCGCGCCGACTACGGCTACGACATCCCGGGCGCGGCCGAGGCGACGCACCGGGCGCCGTGTGGCGCGTGCGGGCTCTCGAAGCGGCACCTGTTCAACGCGGTCGCCGTCGAGCGCGGCTACGACGTCGTGGCTACCGGTCACAACCTCGACGACGAGGCGGCGGTGCTGCTCGGCAACGTGCTTCGGTGGGAGACCGGGTACCTCGGCCGGCAGCACCCGGTACTCCCGGCGGCGCCCGGCTTCGTGCGCAAGGTGAAGCCGCTGATCCGCCTGGGGGAGCGGGAGATGGCCGCCTACTGCGTCCTCCGGGGCATCGACTACATCGTCGAGGAGTGCCCGATGGCGGCCGGCAACCGCCACCTCGGCTACAAGGAGGCGCTCGACGCGCTCGAGGACCGGTCTCCGGGTACCAAGGCCGCGTTCGTGTTCGGGTTCCTCGAGCGGGCCCACGAGCGGTTCTCGGCGGTGGCGAGCGAGCAGCGTGAGGCTCTCGGGCCCTGCGCCGGGTGCGGTTCCCCGACGGTGGGCGAAGTCTGCGCGTTCTGCCGGCTGCAGCAGCGGGCAGGCGCCGAGCAAGCGCGATCGGGGTAGCACGCACCATGCGTCGGCCCTTCGCCGCCGGTGACCGCGTGCTCCTGGTCGATGCCAAGCGCCGGCGGCACCTCGTGACCCTGGCCGAGAGCGGTCAGTTCCACTCCCACGCCGGCGTGGTCGAGCACGCCGCGCTCATCGGCCGTGACGAGGGAGTCACGGTCCGGACCTCGCTCGGCGCCCGGCTGGTGGCGGTGCGACCCACGCTGGCGGAGTACGTCCTCAAGATGCCGCGCGGGGCTCAGGTCATCTACCCGAAGGACCTGGGGCCAATCCTCGTGCTCGCCGACGTCTTCCCCGGCGCGCAGGTCCTCGAGTCGGGGGTTGGCTCCGGCGCGCTCACCTCCACGCTGCTGCGCGCCGTCGGCCCCGACGGGCACGTCACCGGTTACGAGCTACGCGACGAGTTCGCCGAGCGGGCCCGGCGCAACATCGAGGGGTTCCTCGGCCCCGGCCAGCCGCTGACGCTGGAGGTGCGCGACGTGTACGCCGGGATCGACCGCGGCGACCTGGACCGCGTGCTGCTCGACCTGCCCGAGCCCTGGCGGGCCGTCAAGCACGCCGAGGCGGCGTTGTGCCCGGGCGGGATCCTGCTCGCCTACCTCCCGACCGTCGGACAGGTGGTGCGCCTGCGCGAGGAGCTGACGTCGTCTTCGTTCGGGATGGTGGAGACCGTCGAGGTGCTCCAACGCGGCTGGCACGTCGACGGCCAGTCGGTGCGCCCCGACCACCGAATGGTCGCGCACACGGGGTTCCTGACCCACGCCCGGCTGCTCGTGCCGGGCGAGTGACCCGTGAACCTGCTCGACCTGCTGCTGGCCCTGGCCATGCTGGCCGCCGCCTTCGGCGGGTACCGGCTCGGCTTCATCGCCCGAGCGCTGTCCTGGGCGGGCCTGGCGGCGGGCGTGGCCGTCGCGGTGGTCCTCGTCGACGACCTCGTGAACGCGCTGAGCGACGAGCCTCCTCGCAGCCGGCTCCTGGCCGCGCTCGCCTTCGTGTTCGTGCTCGCCACGTTGGGGCAGGCGGGGGGCTTCGCACTGGGCGGCGTGCTACGCGGGCAGCTCCCGAACCGGGTCGGTGTCGCGGCCCTCCTGGACCGCATCGGTGGCGCGCTGACCGGCGCCGCGGGGGTGCTGGTGGCGGTGTGGCTGCTCGTTCCGGCGCTGGTGAGCGCGCCGGGCTGGCCGGCGCGGGCGGCCCGTGACTCCGAGATCGTCCGGTTCGTCAACCGGGTCGCGCCCTCGCCACCGCCCGCCGCCCGGACCCTGGGGCGACTGGTCGGTGAGGCGCCGTTCCCGGAGGTCTTCGATCCGTTCGACGGCCCCGGCGACGTCGGGCCCGCGCCCACGAGTGGCCTCAACGCCGAGGTCTCGGCCCGGGTCGAAGGATCGGTGGTGAAGGTCGAGGGACAGGCCTGCGACCAGATCCAGAACGGTAGCGGCTTCGTAGCGGGTGATGACGTGGTGGTGACGAACGCACACGTCGTCGCAGGGGAACGCGACACGGACGTGCGAACGAGTGACGGGCGGCGCCTGGACGCCACCGTCGTGGCCTTCGACCCCAGCCGTGACCTTGCCGCCCTTCGTGTGCGCGGCCTGGATGCAGCGCGTCTCGAGCGTGCCGCGGCCGAAGTGGGCACCACCGGCGCGGTGTACGGACATGCCGGCGGGGGACCGCTGCGGGCGGCACCGGCGCGGGTCGCCGACGTCGTGATCGCCCGGGGCACCGACATCTACCGCTCCCACCGCTCGGACCGGAAGGTGTTCGTGATCGCGGCCGCGCTCGCTCCGGGCGACTCTGGCGGCCCGCTGGTCGACCAGCGGGGCAAGGTTGTCGGGGTCGCCTTCGCGATCGACCCCGGCGAAGCGGGGACGGCCTACGCGCTCACCGGCGAGGAACTGGCCCCGGTGCTCGACCCGGTGCTGGCGTCACGGTCGTCCGCCCCGGTCGACACGGGCCCGTGCCTGGTGGGTTGAACGCGTCAGTCCACCTCGATGAAGATGCACTCGCCCGGGCATTCCTCGGCCGACTCGATGACGGCCTCCTCCTGGCCCGCGGGCACGTTGGCGAGACCCTCGGCGCCGCCGGGGTCTTCGAAGACCTTGCTGCCTTCCTTGACGTAAGCGAGGCCGTCGTCGAGCAGCGTGAAGACGTCGGGCGCGATCTCCTCGCAGAGACCGTCACCGGTGCACAGGTCTTGATCGATCCAGACCTTCATCGTGGCGTCCTCGCTTCCGATGCCAGGGAGGGCATCGACGATCCGGGCATTGGCGTTCAGCCTACGGGCAGCCCGACCGGCCGTCAATTTATCAAGCCCCGATAGGGTAAATGTGGTGCCCGGCAACTGCCCCGGTCGAAACGGGGGCGGGGTGTAGCGTACGAAACGAGGCCGGCGGTCGACGGAGGTGGCGCCCCGTGGCTTCGGAGCACGAGCGACGGCTCGGTGAGTACGAGCGCCAGGTGGGCGATCTCCAGCAGCAGCTCAAGGCGCTCGAGGAGGAGGTCGTGGTCCTCCGCCGCCGTCTCCAGGACGCCCCGAAGCGGGTGCGCACCCTCGAGGAGCGCCTGCTCGAGACCAAGGGCCAGCTGGCCCAGGCCATGTCGCACAACGAGAAGCTCTCGGCGACGCTCCGCGAGGCACGGGAGCACATCGGCGCGCTCCGCGAGGAGGTCGAGAAGCTCACGATGCCGCCGTCGGCGTACGGCACCTTCGTGTCGGCGAACGATGACGGCACCGTCGACGTGTTCACCGCCGGCCGGAAGATGCGCGTCGCGCTGCACCCAGAGCTCGAGCTCGACACGCTCGAGCGCGGGCAGGAGGTGGTGCTCAACGAGTCGCTGAACGTGGTGCTCGCGCGGGGGCCGGAGATGTCCGGTGAGGTCGTGACGCTCAAAGAGCTTCTGGGCGAGGGCAAGCGCGCCCTCGTGCTCGGCCGCGCCGACGAGGAGCGGGTGTGCGAGCTCGCGTCGACGCTGATCGGTGAGCCTCTCCGCGCCGGTGACCACCTCCTGCTCGAGAACCGTTCCGGCCTGATCGTCGAGCGCCTGCCCCGCCCGGAGGTCGAGGAGCTGGTGCTCGAAGAGGTGCCCGATGTCACGTACGCGGACGTGGGGGGGCTCGACGACCAGATCGACCAGATCCAGGACGCGGTGGAATTGCCGTACCTCTACGCCGACCTCTTCCAGGAGCATCGGCTCCAGCCCCCCAAGGGCATCCTCCTCTACGGACCGCCTGGCTGCGGCAAGACCCTGATCGCCAAGGCGGTCGCGAACTCGCTCGCCAAGCGGGTGGCCGAGAAGACCGGCAGCGACACCACCCGCTCGTACTTCCTGAACATCAAGGGCCCGGAGCTGCTCAACAAGTACGTGGGCGAGACCGAGCGCCAGATCCGGCTGATCTTCCAGCGGGCGCGGGAGAAGTCGGAGGAGGGTGTGCCGGTCATCGTGTTCTTCGACGAGATGGACTCGCTGTTCCGTACCCGCGGCACCGGCATCTCGTCCGACATCGAGAGCACGATCGTTCCGCAGCTTCTCGCCGAGATCGACGGCGTCGAGAGCTTGAAGAACGTGATCGTGATCGGCGCCTCCAACCGTGAGGACCTCATCGACCCCGCCATCCTCCGGCCCGGTCGCCTCGACGTGAAGATCAAGATCGAGCGTCCCGACGCCGACAGCGCCCGCCAGATCTTCGCCCGCTACCTGACCGTCGAGCTGCCGGTCGCAGAGGAGGAGTCGAAGCGGCACCGCGGCCCCGAGGGTGCGGTGGAAGCCATGATCGACGCGGCGGTCGAGCGGATGTACGACTCCGACGAGGCCAACCGCTTCCTGGAGGTGACCTACCAGAACGGCGACAAGGAGATCCTGTACTTCCGGGACTTCGCGTCGGGTGCGATGATCGAGAACATCGTGCGACGGTCGAAGAAGCTGTCGATCAAGCGGCAGATCTCGGGTGGGAAGCGTGGGATCAGCACCGACGACTTGGTCGGCTCGATCCGCCAGGAGTTCAAAGAGCACGAGGACCTGCCGAACACGACGAACCCCGACGACTGGGCCAAGATCTCGGGGAAGAAGGGCGAGCGGATCGTCTTCGTGCGCACGCTGCTCGGCGAGGGCGACGAGGCGCACGGCGGCCGTCAGATCGAGCGCGTCACCACCGGCCAGTACCTCTAGCCTGGTCGCGCTCGCTCGGCGGCAGGGTACCTGGCACCCTCGGTCGGCTCACTGACCGACCTGGGGTTTTGCCAGCACCTGAACGCGCAGAGCACAGGGGTAGGCTGACCGCGTGGCAGTGCCCAAGGTCTGCGGAATCGAAACCGAGTACGGCGTCGCGCTGCGGGGCGCGGCCGACGCCAACCCGGTCCTCGCGTCCTCGATGCTGATCAACGGGTACGTCGAGCACCGCAAGGTCGGCTGGGACTTCGATGACGAGTCACCCGGCCGCGACGCGCGGGGCTTCGCACGTGAGGGGTCGTCGCCGCCCGAGATCGAGACGCACCTCGTGAACACGGTGCTGACGAACGGCGCGCGCTACTACGTCGACCATGCCCACCCCGAGTACTCGACCCCGGAGTGCGCCGACGCGCTGGAGCTCGTGTGCGTCGACAAGGCGGGGGAGCGGATCCTGGCCCGCTCGATGCAGGCGGCGCGGCGCCTCCTCGGCCCGGGGCAGGAGGTCGTCGTCTACAAGAACAACTCCGACGGCAAGGGCAACTCGTACGGCTGCCACGAGAACTACCTGGTCGACCGGGCGGTGCCGTTCGCCGCGCTCGTTCGCCACCTGCTGCCGTGGTTCGTCACCCGACAGGTGTTCACGGGCGCCGGCAAGGTCGGGGGCGAGAACGGCACCGGCGTGACCGGCTACCAGCTCAGCCAGCGGGCCGACTTCTTCGAGGAGGAGGTCGGGCTCGAGACGACGCTGAAGCGCCCGATCGTCAATACCCGCGACGAGCCCCACGCGGACCCACAGAAGTACCGGCGCCTGCACGTGATCGTCGGCGACGCCAACCTGTGCGAGGTGGCGACGTTCCTCAAGGTCGGCACCACCGCGATCGTGCTGGCGATGATCGAGGACGACTTCATCGACAAAGACTGCTCGATCGTCACGCCGGTGGCGGCCATGCGCACGGTCTCGCACGACCCGACGTGCCGGGCGACGATCGAGCTCGCCGAGGGTGGGCGTACCACCGCCATCGAGCTGCAGTGGGAGTTCCTGCGGCTGGCCCGGAAATACGCCGACGAGACCGGGTTGAACGTGTGCGGCGGCGAAGACGTCGGCGAGATGGTCCTCGACCGGTGGGAGGCGACCCTCGCGGCCCTCGAGCGCGACCCGGCCACCCTCGACGGCCGCCTCGACTGGGTCACGAAGCTGGCGCTGCTCGAGGCCTACCGCGAGCGTGACGGCATCGCATGGGACGACCCGAAGCTCGCGCTGCTCGACCTCCAGTACCACGACGTGCGCCCCGAGCGTTCCTTGTACGAGCGGCTCGTGCGGGCGGGTAAGGTCGAGGGGCTGGTCAAGGAGGCTGACGTGACGACCGCTATGACCGAACCGCCTGCGAGCACGCGGGCCTACTTCCGCGGGCAGTGCCTCTCCCGCTGGCCCGACGCGGTGGTGGCCGCCAACTGGGACAGCCTCATCCTCGACGTGGGCAGCGACCCGCTGCGGCGCATCCCCATGATGGAGCCGTTGCGGGGAACGCGTGAACACGTGGAGTCGTTGTTCGAGGAGTGCACGACGCCGGCCGAGCTCGTCGCCCGGCTGGCGTCCTAGGGCGTAGCCAGGAGACCACGGAGCGTCATGCCCGAGCGGGAGCGCAAGCAGAAGCCGGCGCCGAAGGAGCGCACCGAGGAGTCCGAGGACCTCCCCGCGCCTGCGAAGCAGGCCGAGAAGCTCAAGGAGGAGCTGGACGATCTCCTCGATGAGATCGACACGGTGCTGGAAGACAACGCGGAGGACTTTGTTCGGAATTACGTGCAAAAGGGAGGCCAGTAGAACGAGTTCTAGTGACCCAGCAGAGGCGTGCGCCCGCCACGATGGCGAGCGCTGTTGTTGTCACACTGTGTTCGTAGAATCGGGACATGAAGCGCTGTCCGGGCTGCGGCGAGGCGAAGCCGTTGGAGAGCTTCTATCGGGATAACGCAGCCAGAGACGGCCGTCGCCCGGCTTGCAAGGTCTGCGAGAGCGCTCGTCGCAAGCACTGGTATCAAGCGAATCGTGAGCGGGCTATAGCAAGAGTGGTCGCGTGGCAGCGCTCGAACCGCGAGCAGTACAACGCTAGGCAGCGCGAGTACAAGAGCGCGCACCGAAACGAGGAGCGTGCCGCACACCTGAGCCGCAAGTTCGGCCTAACGCTTGACGAGTTCGATGCCTTGCTTCAGGGCCAGCGCGGAGTATGCGGGATCTGCGGAGCGCGTGCGACCGAGAAGGTCAGCCTCCACGTCGACCACGACCACGAAACCGGCGTGGTGCGAGGAGTGCTCTGTGTTCGCTGCAATAACGGACTCGGCCAGTTCAAGGAGTCGTTTCGCCTCATGTCGCGCGCGGCCGACTACGTCGACTCCGGCGGTTTCGTGAATTCCGGCGTCGCCGCGCTCCGGCAAGAGGCCCGCACCCGCGCCCTCGAGTTGTGTCACACGCTCGTGGCGTAGGCTTCCTGCATGACCTTTCCGGGGCTTCCGGCGGGCCCGGGGCCGCTGCCGGGGAACGTGACGGGGGAGTACGCCCGGGCGCGCGCCGAGGGTGCGGCCGCCGAGCACCGGATCCCGTCGGCCGAGGTGCTGCGGGGTCTCGACGACGCGCGCGGGGTGCGACGACTGCGCCGCCGGCTGCGGTTCTGGCGCTTTCTGCGCCGCGTCCGCTGACGGAGGCCCCGTGTAGGCTCGCTCGACGATGACCGAGCCCCCGCTTCCCGTGTTCGGGCCCGGTGTCGACCCGGGCCCGTCGTTCGTCGAGCTGCTTCGCCGAATGTCGCCGCCCGCAGCCCCCGGCGTCGCCCCCACGGCTTCCCAGGCCCCTGCGATCGAGGTGACCCAGGCAACGACGGTGCTCGCCATCCGCTACGGCGGTGGTGTGGTGATGGCAGGCGACCGGCGGGCGACGGCGGGCTTCGCGATCGCCAGCCGTCGCATCGAGAAGGTGTTCCCGGCCGACGACCACTCCGGCATCGCCATCGCGGGGGCGGCGGGGCCGTCGGTCGACATGGTGCGGCTGTTCCAGGTGCAGCTGGAGCACTACGAGAAGATCGAAGGCGAGCGGCTCTCGCTCGAGGGCAAGGCCAACCAGCTCGCCCAACTGGTGAAGGCGAACCTTCCGGCGGCGATGCAGGGCTTCGTGGTCGTACCCCTCTTCGCCGGCTACGACCGGCGCCGGCAGCGAGGACGCGTGTTCAGTTACGACGTCACCGGCGGGAAGTACGAGGAGACCGACTTCCAGGCCCATGGCTCCGGCGGCGTGCACGCCCGCAACTGGATCAAGGCCACCTGGCACGACGGCATGACTGCCAACGACGCGGTCGAGCTCGCACTGCGGGCGCTGTTCGCCGCCGCCGACGAGGACGCCGCCACCGGCGGGCCCGACCTCGTGCGCCGCATCTTCCCCACGATGGCGGTCATCGAGGCCGACGGCTTCCGGACCCTCCCCGACGACGACGTGGAGCAGAGGGCCGAGGCGCTGAGAGGCGGGCGGGAGGAGGGATCCGGGCTGTGACCATGCCCTTCTACGTCTCGCCCGAGCAGGTGATGAAGGACCGGGCCGACTACGCCCGCAAGGGAATTGCCCGGGGCCGCAGCACCGTCGCGCTCGAATCGGCCGACGGCATCGTGATCGTGGCCGAGAACCCGTCGCGCACGCTGTTCAAGATCAGTGAGATCTACGACCGGATCGCGTTCGCGGGGGTCGGCAAGTACAACGAGTTCGAGATGCTGAAGATCGCCGGCGTCCGCCACGCCGACCTCAAGGGCTATTCGTACTCGCGCGAGGACGTGAACGCTCGCTCCCTCGCCAACGCCTACGCGCAGACCCTCGGTCAGGTGTTCACGCACGAGATGAAGCCCTACGAAGTCGAGATCCTGGTGGCGCAGGTCGGCGACGTAGCCGCCGACGACGAGCTGTTCCACATCCTCTACGACGGCACGGTGATGGACGAGGAGGGCTTCACCGTCCTCGGCGGGCAGGCCGACTCGATCGCCGACGCCGTCAGCAGCCGCTACGAGGCCGGGCTCGATCGGCGTGCGGCGGTGCGGCTGGGCGCGTCGGTGCTCCCGGGCACCGATCAGGAGGCGCTGCCGGCAGGTCAGCTCGAGGTGGCGGTGCTCGACCGGGCGCCCGAGGGGCGGGCCTTCCGACGCATCAAGGGGAGTGACCTCGAGGCGCTGCTCGCCGGCTGAGCCCCATCGTTTAGTCGCGCAAGTACCAGGCGACCGGTGCCAGCGCGGCGGCTACCAGCACCGCCAACGCCGCCCACCGGGCGAACCGCCCCCGGGTCCGGGCCGGGCCACCCCACTCGCGGGGCGCGGCCAGGGCCGCGTCCATCTCGTCGACCAGGAGCACCAGGCGCGCCTCGTCCATCTGGTCCGCGCGCACGAACACGTCGACGCGGGCCATGTCGCCCACCGTCAGGACGTACGGGCCGTCGACGGCGCCGCGGAGCTCGACGTCGATGCCCTCGGAGTGCAGCCGGGCCTCGAGCACCCGCGCCGAGAAGGTGCCGCTCACCCAGGTCAGACGCTCCATCGCCACGATGTGTGATCCTACGACCAACGTGCGCGACCCTCGGCGGTTGCGCGCGCTCGGGTGTGCGACGCGGCACTACGCTTCGCGCGCCGTCCAAAGGGGGGGCCTCATGCCGAAGCTGTCCCGGTCGCTCGTCGTGCTCGCCGCGGGTGCCGCTCTGCTCGCGGCGGGATTCCCCGCGAAGACGGTCCCGCCGGAGCGGTTCGCGAAGTCGATCTGCACCACCGTGACCGACTGGATCGACGAGATCGTCGAGCTGGGTGGCGACTACGACGGCCAAGTCGGGTCGACGCCGGATCTCGACGAGCGCAAGGACCTGACCATCGAGTTCCTCGATGGCGCGCTCGACAGCACCGACACGTTGATCAGGCGCGTCAAGAAGGCCGGAAAGCCCGACGTCGACGATGGCAAGGCGGTCGTGAAGGTGTACAGGACGGGGTTCCGGGACGCGAGGGACGTGCTCGAAGAGGCGGCCGCGGAGGCCGAGGACTTGCGTACCGGCGACGAGGGCGAGTTCCAGGCCGCGTTGGCCGAGCTCGGGACCGCGGTCGAGGAGGGGTTCGCCGACGTGGGCGACGCCATCTCGCGGGCGGAGCAGGACTTCGATCGGGAGCTTCGCGCGGCGTTCGAGGACGAGCCCGCTTGCGCCGAGCTCGCCAACGTGACCGGCGAGGTCGGGGGAGGCGGCGGGGCCTGAGGAGCCGGTGACCCTGGCTGGCAGGGGCCCTGGTTGCCGGTACGCTCCGATCGATGGAGCGACGCATCTTCGGGCTCGAGAACGAGTACGGGGTCACGTGCACGCTGCGGGGCCAGCGACGCCTGAGCCCGGACGAGGTCGCTCGCTATCTGTTCCGCCGGGTCGTGTCCTGGGGCCGGTCGAGCAATGTGTTCCTCGAGAACGGGGCCCGGCTCTACCTCGACGTGGGCAGCCACCCGGAGTACGCCACGCCGGAGTGCGACTCGATCGCCGACCTGGTCGTGCACGACAAGGCGGGAGAGCGGATCCTCGAGGGCCTGGTGCGAAGCGCCGAGCACCGCCTCCGCGAGGAGGGCATCCGGGGCGAGGTGTTCCTCTTCAAGAACAACACCGACTCGGCGGGCAACTCGTACGGTTGCCACGAGAACTACCTGGTCGAGCGGGACGGCGACTTCACGAAGTTCACCGACGTGCTCATTCCCTTCCTGGTCACACGGCAGGTCTACGCGGGGGCGGGCAAGGTGCTCCAGACGGCACGGGGCGCGATGTTCTGCCTGAGCCAGCGCGCCGAGCACATCTGGGAGGGGGTCTCGAGCGCCACCACCCGGTCCCGTCCCATCATCAACACACGCGACGAACCCCATGCCGACGCCGAGCGCTTCCGGCGCCTGCACGTCATCGTGGGCGACTCCAACATGAGCGAGTACACGACGTTCCTCAAGATCGGCGCGACCTCGATCGTGTTGCGCATGCTCGAGGAGGACGCGGGGCCCTGGCGCGACCTGACCCTCGAGAACCCCATCCGAGCGATCCGTGAGATCAGCCACGACCTGACGTGCCGCCGCCGCGTCCGCTTGGCAAACGGGCGCGAGCTCTCGGCCATCGAGATCCAGTCGGAGTACCTCACGCGCGCGCTGCGCTTCGCCAAGCGACGCGGCCTGGCGCCGCTCGAGCAACGCGCCCTCGGGATGTGGGAGCACGCCATGACCCGCCTCGAGAGCGGCCCGCTGTCGCTCGACACCGAGATCGACTGGGTCGTCAAGTATCACCTCATCGAGGCCTACCGGAAGCGACACGACATTCCGCTCACCCATCCGCGCGTCGCGCTGCTCGACCTCTCGTACCACGACGTCACCCGCTCCCGGTCGCTCTACTACCTCCTCGAACGGCGCGGGCGGGTCGACCGCACGGTCAGCGACGCCGACATCGACGCGGCGGTGAGCACGCCCCCCCAGACAACCCGGGCGCGCCTGCGGGGGGCGTTCATCAAGCGAGCCAAGGAGCGCAAGCGCGACTACACCGTCGACTGGGTACACCTCAAGCTCAACGACCAGGCGCAGCGCACCGTGCTCTGCAAGGACCCGTTCAAGGCGCGCGACGACCGCGTCGAACGGCTCATCTCGAGCTTGTAGTCCGTGCCTTCGTTCCGGACGGGCGAGGTGCTGCGCGTACTCGAGGAGCGCCCGGGCCTCCAGCGCGTCGACGTCGATCTCGGCTGCGGCGCCGAGCGCGCGTACGTGCTGCCCCAGCTCACCGGCTTGGTCGCGCCCGGGGATCGTGTGGTCGTGAACACGACCGCGGTCGAGCTCGGGCTCGGGACCGGCGGCTGGCACGTCGTCCATTGGAACCTCGCGCGCGAGGCCTGGAGCGAACGCGGCCCCGGCCACATCATCAAGGGCCGGTACACGAGCCTCCAGGCCGACGTCGGGAGCACGGAGGAGCACCTCGCCGAGCTGGCCGAGGTCGAGTCGATCGACGGCATGCCGGTGGTGGCGGCCGCGCTCCACAGCCAGGTGCCGGCGGTGGCCGCGGCGTTCAAGCACGCCGCGCCCCGGGCCCGCCTCGCGTACGTCATGACCGACGGAGCGGGACTGCCGCTGGCGCTGTCGGACCTGGTGTTCGCGCTCCAACGGAGCGGTCTCCTCGATGCCACCGTCACCTGCGGGCATGCGTTCGGGGGCAATTACGAAGCGGTCTCGATCTTCTCCGCCCTCGCGGTCGCCCGCCATGCGGCACGTGCGGACGCCACGGTGGTGGCGATGGGACCAGGCATCGTGGGCACCAACACCCGCCTCGGCTTCAGCGGCATGGAGGTCGGGCCGATCCTCGACGCCGCCACCGCGCTCGGCGGGAAGCCGATCGCGTGCCTGCGGGTCTCGTTCGCCGACCCCCGCTCGCGACACGCCGGCCTCTCCCACCACAGCCGCACCGCGCTCCGGCTCGCATGCCGCGAGCGGGTGTCGGTGGCCGTCCCCCGCTTGGGGGGGGACCACGACGCCCGGCTGCGCGCCGAGCTCGCGGACGCCGCCCTCGACCGCCGCCACGACCTCGTCGATGTCGACCCGCCCGATGTGCTCGCCCTCTTCGAGCGCCATGGCCTCGACGTGGTCTCGATGGGCCGCGCCGCCGCCGACGATCCTGCCCTGTACCTTGCCGGCGCCGCGGCCGGTGCACTCGCGGCCGCGCGCCTCGGGGGCCATGGCTGACCGGCTGGAACGGCTGACCAACCTGGTTGCGACGCTGCTCGACACGCGCCGGCCCCTGACGCTCCCGGAGCTGGTCACGAGCGTGCCGGGCTATCCACCCGACAAGGCGTCGTACCGCCGGCAGTTCGAACGCGACAAGGAGACCCTGCGAGGGATCGGCATCCCGGTCGAGACCGAGCCCGTCGACGCGCTCGGCGCCGAGGTCGGATACCGGATCCGGCCCGAGGAGTACTACCTCCCGGACCTGGGGTTGACGCCCGAGGAGCAGGCCGCCCTCCACGTGGCCGTGACCGCGGTGGTCCTTCCTGGCGGCGCGGGCCCCGAGGCGCTCTGGAAGCTCGGTGGCCTGGAGGGCGAAGGCGCCAGCGCGGTCGCGGCGTTGCCGACGGTGCCGCAGGTCCCTGCCCTGTTCGCTGCCTGCCGGGAGCGCGCGACGGTGACGTTCACGCACCGTGGCGCACACCGCCGCCTCGACCCGTGGGGGATCGTCTTCCGGCGCGGTCACTGGTACGTGGTCGGCCACGACCACGATCGGGGCGGGACCCGCACGTTCCGGGTCGACCGCATCGAGGGCGACGTCGAGGCGGGCGCTGCGGGCGCCTTCACGCCTCCGGCGGGGCTCGACCCCTCGTCGCTCCTGGGCGACCAGCCGTGGCAGTACGGGGAGGACGAGCCCGTCCACGCCCACCTGCTCGTCGACCCGCCGCATGCGAGCGCGCTGGTCGAGCAGGTGGGAGAGCAGGCGGTGCTCGAACGACGTGACGACGGCAGCGTGGTCCTCGCTCTGCCCGTCACGAACACCGCGGCCTTCCGGTCGTTCGTGCTCGGCCTGCTCGACGGGGCGGAAGTGCTCGCGCCGCCGGAGCTGCGCCGCGAGATCGTGACCTGGCTCGAGCAGTTGGCAAGGGCCTCGTGAGCCCGCGCCCGCTACCGGGCCCGCGGTTGCGCCGTGTGCTCGCGCTGGTCCCGTGGATCGCAGAGCATCCCGGCACCCGACTCGCCGACATCGCGGCGCGCTTCGGGATCAGCGAGGCGGACCTGGACCGCGACCTCGAGCTCATCTTCATGTGCGGGCTGCCGCCCTACACCCCCGATCGCCTGATGGACGTCGACATCACCGACGGACGCGTGTGGATTCGGCTCGCCGAGTACTTCTCTCGTCCGGTCCGACTCGCGCCCGACGAGGGCCTCGCCCTCCTCGCCGCGGGCCGAGCGCTGCTCGACGTCCCCGGCTCCGACGAGCACGGGGCCCTCGCGACCGCACTCGACAAGCTCGAGCGCGCCCTCGGTGCGGGGGATGGGCTGTCGGTCGAGGTGGGTGACCCGCCCTGCCTCGAGGAGCTCCGGGACGCCGCGACCGAGGGGCATCGGGTCGAGATCGACTACTACTCGTTCGGGCGCGACGCGCTCACGACCCGGAAGATCGACCCGCATGCGGTGTTCCACGCGTTTGGGCACTGGTACGCCGATGCGTGGTGCCACCTCGTCGACGCCGACCGTCTGTTCCGGGTGGACCGTGTCCGGGCGGTGCGCCCGACCGGCGAGGCGTTCGAGCCGCGTGTCGAGCGGGCCGAGCGTGTTCCCGAGACCGTGTACCGGCCGAGCCCCGACGACCCGCGCGTGACGCTCGAGCTCCCGCCCGAGGCCGGCTGGGTCGCGGAGAGCTACCCGTACGAGGAGCTGAAGGAGCTGCGCGACGGATCGTGGCGCCTCGTGTTGGCGGTGAGCGAGCGTGCCTGGCTCGAACGGCTGCTCCTCCAACTGGGGCGCGAAGTGCGCGTGGTCGCCCCCGACAGCCTCCGCTCCGTCGGCGCCGCGGCGGCGGCGCGTCTACTCGGTCGGTACGGGCGAGACGTGCGAGGATGACGGGAAGTGGAACAGAGCCGGTGACCGACCCGAAGCCAGTCTCCGACGTCGAGACCACTCGGATCGCGCCCGAGACGCCCGGGTCGGGTCCGGCAGCGTCGCCCGACGGCGCCGGGCGCGTCGAGGCGCGCCACGTGCGGAGCCGCCGGGACCCATGGAAGCCCCTGCTGGAGTGGGTGATGCTGATCGGTGGCGCCCTGCTCGTCGCCCTCGTGATCAAGACGCCCGAGAAACCTGGGTCCGGTCCCGCAGTGTTGCCCGACGGCGCCGGGCGCGTCGAGGGCCGTCCCGTGCGGGGCCGTCGGGACCCACGGAAGGTCCTGCTGGAGTGGGTGATGCTGATCGTCGGCGCCCTGCTCGTCGCCTTCGTGATCAAGACGTTCCTGTTCCAGGCGTTCTACATCCCCTCGGAGTCGATGGTGCCGACGCTCCAGGTGAATGACCGCGTGCTCGTCAACAAGCTGAGCTACCGGCTGCACGACGTGAACCGGGGAGACATCGTCGTCTTCGAGGCGCCCGATCAGGCCGAGGGGATCCGGGACCTCGTGAAGCGCGTCGTCGGGTTGCCGGGTGAGACGGTGGAGTTCCGCGACGGCAACGTGTACATCGACGGGAAGCTGCTCGACGAGCCCTACCTCCCGGACGGCGCCCAGACAAACCCGCGCGGGAATTTCCACCAGGGTTGCGAGCCACCCGTCGCCAGGACTACGTGCGTCGTCCCGGTGGGGAGCTACCTCGTGCTCGGCGACAACCGCATCGACTCGAGGGACGGGCGTGATATCGGCCCGATCAAGGAGTCGGACATCGTGGGGCGCGTGTTCCTGCGGATCTGGCCCCTCGACGACCTCGGCTTTCTCTGATTGCGGGGGGTCAGAGAC
>JBOGFI010000219.1:0-7152 GCA_050743365.1 Acidimicrobiia bacterium
GGAGGAAGGCGCGCCGTACGACCGCCCACGAGTAGAGCCGGCCTCGTCCGCTCACCTCGGTCCAGGTGAAGGCGTCGCCGCCGCACCGCGGGCACGCGTCCTCCGGGTACCAGCAGAAGGCCGCGCACGCGTCGCACTTCGGGATCACGAGCTCGCCGCGCGCCGCGCCGGCGAAGAACTCCGCGGTGCGCTCGTCGGCGAGATCGGGCAACGGGAAGTCGTCCCGCTTCACCGCCATCGGCTACCCGTCCCTCCGCAGGATCAGGGTCGAGGCCATCCCGCCCGTGTACCCGCCGTACAGACCGACCTCGCAGTCCGGCACCTGCGCGGGGGCGGTGCCCCGGAGCTGCTTGACCACCTCGACCACGTGCGCGATGCCGAGCACGTACGCGTGCGACAGCAGCCCACCGTGAGTGTTGAACGGCAGCTTCCCGGCATCGTGGTGGAGGGTGTCGCCCTCCACGAACGCTCCCGCCGCGCCCTTCTCGCAGAATCCCATGTCCTCGATCTGCATGAGCGACACCACCGTGAACGGGTCGTACACCGTCAGCACGTCGACGTCGCTCGGTTCGATTCCCGCCATCGCAAACGCGGGTGGCGCCGAGAACACCTGGGGTGTCGACGTGAAGTCACGCTGCTGGCTCCAGTGCCCGCCCGACGCCGCGTGGCCCTCCCCCACGCCGGCGACGACCGCGGGCGGCTGCGGGAGGTCGCGGGCGCGCTCGAGCGAGGTGGTGACGTAGGCCGCGCCGCCGTCGGAGATGAGGCAACTGTCGAACATGCGCAGCGGGTCGGCGAGCAGCGGCGACGCCAGGTAGTCGTCGAGCGTCATCGGCTTGCGGTGCATCACCGCGTCGGGGTTGAGGTTGGCGTGGCGGCGGCACGCCACCGCGATCGCGCCGAATTGCTCCTCGGTCGTGCCGTACTCGAGCATGTGCCGGCGCATGATGGTGGCGAAGTAGACGGGCTGGGGGAACCAGCCGAACGGCACCTCGAGGTTCTGCTTCATCGGCTGGCTGGCGTGAGTCTCGCCCGGCCCGCCCGTCATCGAGCTTCGCTGCGTCGCCCACGCCACCGGGAACACGTTGAGCACGTGGCGGGCGTTGCCCTCGGCGATGGCTTTGGCGGCGAGGTAGGGCGCGGTGCCGGCCCACGTCATGCCGCCGCCCCACGGTGACGTCCATAGATCGTGGCTCGTGCCGAAGTGGTCGTGGAAGGCGGCGGCGTCGAAGTCGGCGAAGGCGCCGTTCCAGGTCAGGCCGTCGACGTCCGCGGGCTCGAGCCCGGCGTCGGCGATGGCACGCTCGGCGGCCTCGGCGCCGATCTCGCGGGCGGTGCGGCCCGACGCCTTCGTGTACGCGGTCTCGCCGATCCCGGCGATCGCGACCTGGCCCGAGATGTCGTCGAGCTCGGTGGCGTGCCCCCAGTCGGCGCTCACGAGATAGCGGTCAGTCAGCCGGAGTAGTCCGGCTCGTTGCCGGGCCTCCATTTGATGTTGCAGCCCATGCTGGGGCGCTGGTCCTCGGGCACGGGCTCCCCCGCGAGCACGGCGTCGACCGCCGCTTTCAGGTCGGCACCGGTGACAGGCGTGCGGTTGCCGGGCCGGCTGTCGTCGAACTGGCCGCGGTAGGCCAGCTTGCGAACGCGGTCGAACACGTAGAAGTCGGGCGTGCAGGCGGCGCGGTACGCCTGGGCGACCTGCTGGGTCTCGTCGAACAGGTACGGGAACGTGTACCCGTACTGCCGCGCCTCCTCGGCCATGCCCTTGGGCCCGTCCTGCGGATAGGCGTCGACGTCGTTGGCCGCGATCGCGACGACGGCGACACCGCGATCCTGCAGCTCGCTCGCGACCTTGGCCCACTCGCGGCGGATGTGCACGACGTAGGGGCAGTGGTTGCAGATGAACGCGACCACCAGCGCAGGAGCGGAGGCGTTGTCGTCGCGGCGATGGATCTTCCCGTCGGGATCGGGCAGCTCGAAGTCGGGAGCCTCGGTGCCGAGGGAGAGCATGGTCGAAGCAGTGGCAGCCATGGGGCCAGTCTCGCGCGCCGCGATTACGCTCCGCGGGCGTGCGTCCAGACGAGGAAGCGGTCCTCGGTCACCTCAACCTGCTCGAGTTCGCCCGCGAGAACGCCCGCTGCGCCCGGAACCACACCGTCGTCGACGAGGGCGGGGCGCTGATGTTCGCGGGGGATACAGACTGGCCCGCGTTCAACAACGGCGTGCTGCGCACCGACGACCGCGCCGACCCCGCCGAGCTGCTCGGGCGGGCACGGGAGTTCTTCCACGCCCGCGGCCGGGGTTTCTCGCTGTGGGCGCGCCAGCTCGACGTCGACGCCGACCTCGGCCCCGCCGCCGAGGCCGCGGGCGCGACGAAGGTCTTCGACTACCCCCAGATGATCCGCCGGGATGGGTTCGAGGAGCGGCCGGCACCCGACGGCGTCGGGATCCGGCGCGTGACCGACGCCGCCGGCGTCGCCGACTTCGCCGAGACCAACGCCCAGGCCTACACCGTGTACGGCTCACCGGCCGAGGCCACCGCCAGCAACTTCGGGCGACCCGACCGCGTCCTCGCGCCCCACAACGCCGCCTTCGTGGCCCACCTCGACGGCCAGCCCGCGGGCGCGGCGATGGCGATGCTGACCCATGGCATCGCCGGCATCTTCTGGGTGGGCACGGTCGAGGCCGCCCGGGGCAAGGGCATCGCCGAAGCGTGCATGCGCGTCGTCACGAACTGGGGCTTCGACGCCGGCGCCCCCAACGTGCAGCTCCAGGCGTCGCCCATGGGCGAGCCCATCTATCGCCGCATGGGCTACGAGGACCTGTACCGCTACGACTTCTACCTGTGTCCCGGTCCCGAGGCTTAGACCGCGCGGGTGAGCGAGAAGACCTCGACCGGCTCCTCGAAGCCTTTCAGCATCCGGCGGCCGGCGGGGTCGAAGCGGTAGTCGTCGGTCGCCTTGATCGTCTCCTCGCGCACCTCGGTGCTGACGAGGATCTCGTCGGGCACGGCCAGATCGGCAATGCGGGATGCCAGGTTCACGACCGGTCCGTAGTAGTCGCCGGCGCGGGTGATCAGCTCGCCGATCGCGAGCCCGCCCGAGGCCTCACGGCGCGGTGCTCACCGAGCGTCGCGAACAGCTCCAAGGCGATCTCGCACGCACCGGGGGCGTCGAGCGCGGTGAACATCACCTCATCGCCGATGAGCTTCACGATACGACCCTCGCGACTGGTGGCGCAGTCGAACGCGCGCGCCTCGAAGTCGGCGATGGTGCGGCTGAGCTCCTGGTCGGCGAGCTGCTGGGCGAGCGGCGTAAAGCCGACGAGGTCCACGAAGCCCACCGCCAGCCGAACGCGATCGAACCCGGCGACGCCGCTGCGAGCGACCTGGAACCGCCTGATCGCCGCCTGCCAGTGCTGCCAGTAGAACGTCTCGAGCACCATCGGCACACCGGCGGCGGCGAGACTGCCCGCCATCATCGCCTGGGCGACTTCCAGCTCGGTCGCCTTGCCTTCGGTCAGCGGGCGTTCGAGATCGGTCATGAACGACGCCATGCCGGCTTCGGCGAGGCGCGCCATCATCGATCCGGCGTTCCGAGTGAACTGGAGGATCGCCTCCTTGCCGAAGACCTCGCAGGCAAAGCGGAAGTTCACCCACGTCTCGACGTCCCGTTCGACGAACCTCGGCTGGTCGGGGTCAGCGGCGCCGAGCCCGACGGCGCGCCACGCCTCCTGCGCGTCCTCGAGGGTCATGTCGGCGCGGCGCGCCAGTTCCCGCAGGGAGATGAGCTCGCTGCGCCGCAGCACGTTCTGGTCGGACGCCGCCGTCACCAATGTTCCGCGGGCATCGGCGTCGATCATCTGCTCGAGCGTCACGCCGTTGGCGGCGAGGAACTCGAGCAGGCCAGCCGGTCGCCGGCGTTCTCGGCGTCGGGGTCGTAGAGCCCCGCCCGCTGATAGTCGGCGGCATCCATCACGCCCTCGACAAGGAGAACAGCTCGACCGGGTCGTCGAAGCCCTTCAGCATCCGGCGGCCGGCGGGGTCGAAATGGAGCTCGGTTGACGCCTTCTGGGCTTCGTCGCAGACCTCCGCCGTGACCAGGATCTCATCGGGAACCGCGAGCTCGGCAATACGGGACGCGAGGTTGACGACCGGTCCGTAGTAGTCGCCGCCCCGAGTGATGAGCGGCCCCACCGCCAGGCCGGCACGGGGAGTGACCGCTCGGTCCTCGCCCAATGCTTCGAAAATCGCCAGGGTGATCTCGCAGGCGGCGTCGGCATCGATGGTCACGAACATCACTTCGTCGCCGATCATCTTCACCAGGCGGCCGCCGCGCGCAGTGACGACCTCGAACGCCTGGCTCTCGAAATCGTGGATCAGCTCGGCCAGGTCTCGAGTGGAGAGTTGCTGCGACACGGTCGTGAACCCGACCAGGTCTACGAAGCCGACCGCGAGACGGCTGGTGTCGTAGGACCCCACGTCGCGAGCCAGGCGGGACCGCCGGATGGCGGTCTCGACGTGAAACCGGAAGATGGGATCCATGACCGCCGGAACGGCCACGAGAAGCTTGATGGCGTCGACGTTGGCGCGGGCCAGGGCCAGCTCGCCGGCGAGGCTCTCGGCGAGCGGCGCTTCGACGTGCTGGAGGAACAGCCAGATGGCCGACTCGGCGATCCGCGCCAGCGACGATCCGATCACGCGTGAGAAGTCGAGGATCGCCTCCTCACCCAGGACACCCATCGCGACCTTGAATGCGGCGAAGGCTTCGGCATCGGCAGCCGAGAAGATCCGATCTTCCGGGTCTGCCGCGGGGAAGCCCACGGCTCGGCGCAGACGCTCCGCCTCGTCGATGGTGATGCCGGCGCGCTCGGCTACCTCGGCGAGCGTGAGTCGTCTCCCCGGTCGCAGTGTGCGTTGAGCCACGATGCCCGGCAGCGACTGGCGGGCGCGGGCCTCGACCATCTCCTCCAGCGTCATGCCCTCGGCAGCCAGCCATTCCAGGAGCGCCAGCCGGTCGGCGGCGTTATCGGCGTCGGGGTCGTAGAGGCCCGCGGCCTGGTAGTCGGACGCGTTCATCGCGTCGTCAGCCTAAGCAACGGATACGCCGGCGGCCTCGGCGAACGCGTCGCACCAGTCGCGGTACCCGAGCTCGTTGGGGTGGAAGTCGTCGGCAGCGAACTTCCCCTTCCATGGCGGACCGGTACGGGCCCAGACGTCGGCGACGCGCAGGCCGGCGGGCGGCGCCTCGGCCCGGATGATCGCGTTCACCTGCTCGGCTCGCTTTCGGCCGAGGCCCTGGGGCAGGGTCGCCAGCACCGCGCCCGGTGGCAGGCGGCCGATGAGCAAGCGGAAGGTGCCCGGCACCGTGGCGAACCGGGCGCGGACGAGATCGTTGGCGCCGACCGTGCAGGTGACGAGCTCGGCGCCTCGGTACCGGTCGAGCGCCGGCAGCTGCGCGGCGAGCACGTCGGTGACGTGCGCACCAGTGCGCGACAGGTTCACCACACGCCACGTTCTCCCGTCGCGCGCGTCGAGCCGTTGTCGAAGCTGGCCGACGTAGCCACGGTCGTACGCCGACGCGCCGATCCCCTGGGCGGTCGAGTCACCGAGCACGACCCAGAGGGGCCCGGCGCCCGCGCTCACCCGCTCGTTCTCGGTGGCCCAGGCCCGCGCGTAGTTCTCTCGGTTCGCGAGCGTGGCGGCGACGCCGGGCCGGAGGCGGCGCATCACGCGGCCGGTCCAGAAGCTCACCGGCGTATCCTCGCAGCCGATGCCGGTCGACGAGGCGCTCCGCCGCGAGCTGCTGACCATGGAGGCGGAGGACCGCCGGCTCCGCCAGGTGCTCCTCGACGCCGGCGAGCTCCACGGCGATCCACCCGCCTACCACCCGCGCATGCGCGAGCTCCACCAGCGCAGCAACGCGCGGCTGTGGGAGATCCTCGACGACTACGAGACCTGGCCCGGCCGGCGACTCGTCGGAGACGATGGCGCGGGAGCCGCCTGGCTGATCGCGCAGCACGCCCTTCTCGATCCCGAGCTTCAGCGTCGCTGCCTGGAGATGCTCGAGATCGCCGTCGATTGCGGCGACGCCGAGCCGGCGCACTACGCGTACCTCCTCGACCGCGTGCGCATGGCCGATGGCAGGGACCAGGTCTACGGCACGCAGTTCGTCGACAGCGACGACGGCCGCACGGTGGCGCCGTGGCCGATCGAGGACCGGGCCGGCGTCGACGAGCGGCGGGCGAAGGTCGGGCTGCCGCCGGTCGCCGAGCACACCCGCCTCATGCAGGAGCACTACGAGAAGGAGCGCACACCCTGACTAGGCGCCGTCGGGGAGGACCGTGTCGACGGCGCGCCAGCAGTACCAGGCGGCCACGCTGCGGTACGGGCGGAACGGGTCTCCGAGGGACTCGAGCTGCTTGGGCGAGGGCAGTTCCGGCTCCCCGTAGAGGCGCGCGTAGCCCTTGCGCACGCCGTAGTCACCGACCGGCCACACGTCGAGCCGGCCGAGCTGGAAGATGAGGAACATCTCGGCCGTCCACCGGCCGATGCCCCGCACGAGCGTGAGCTCGCGCACGATCTCGTCGTCGGGCAGACGGGCGACCCGGTCGAGCTGCACCGAGCCGTCGAGCACCCTCTCCGCCAGGTCGCGGATCGATGCCGCCTTGCTCCCCGACAACCCGACGGCGCGCAGCCGCGCGACGGGGAGCGCGAGCGTCGCCTCGGGCGTCGGCACTTCGCCGTCGAACAGGGCGGCGAAGCGAGCGTGGATCGCGGCGGCGGCCTTCCCCGCCAGCTGCTGGTACAGGATCGACCGAGCCAACTCGGCGAAGTGGTCGCGCCGCGGGCGTCCCCGCCGCAGGTCGCACGGCCCCAGCCGCTCGACCATCGCCCGCAGCACGGGGTCGCGCCGCGCGAGCTCGGCGGAGGCGTCGGCCAAGGCGCGGCGCGTGGGCGGCATGCACTGCACGCTACCGATGCTCACCGGACCGAGATCGACGACCTGACGCCGGACCGTCCGAGCCGTTCGCTACCCTGACAGGTCGTGCCCCCTCGCACCGAGCCGCCGCGGCCGCGTGACGCGCACAAGCGACGCCGCGCCGTGGTGTCGGGCGTCGCGGCCGTCGCGGCGGTGGCGGCCGCCGTCGCCC
>JBOGFI010000220.1:0-15536 GCA_050743365.1 Acidimicrobiia bacterium
CTCGTCCTGGTCGGCGCAGTTGATCAGCAGCGAGATCGCCTCGTCGAAGGTGAACTCGGGGCCGCCGTCGATCGCGGTGAAGGCCTGTCCGTCGAGCACGAAGTCGACGGTCAGCACGGAGCCGGCCGGGCGCGGACCCGCCTCGCCGTAGTACATGACGTTCGTGATCTCCGAGTTCGGGAACACCGAGACGTAGAACTCGGCTGCTGCCTTGCTCTCGGTGTCGAACCAGAGGTTGGGGGTGATCCGGGGCATGGCGATGCTCCTGTCGTCGACGCCTTCAGGCCTTTGCACCGGGTACTGACGGTTGCACCGCCCGAAATTCATCGCAACCGGCGCCGACCTCCCCCTGGCCTTGACACCGGCGGCCGTCGTTCCCTTGAATGAATATCAAGGTCCTTGATGGTTGGGGGAGGCGTCGTGCACTCGACGAGCCGGAGAGCTCGCGTGGTCGGCCTGGCAGTCGTCGTCATCATCATGGGCGCGGTCCTCGCGCCCGTGACCGCCGGCGCCCGGGGTGGGCCCGGACAGCCCGATCTCGAGGTCACCTGGATGAAGGGGTACGAGTCGCCGGGAACTCCCGAAGACCTGAACCGCGTCGGGGTCATCAAGGTCGGTCCCGACGACGCCGAGAACGTCCTCGTGCTCGTGCCGGGCACATCGGCCGGCAGCGGGTACTTCGTCCCGCTCGCGAACGACGTGGTCGAGAACACCGACGACTGGCAGGTCTGGTCGGTGGAGCGCAGGGAGAACCAGCTCGAGGACCACTCCGTGCTCGACAAGGCGAAGCGCCGCGACGACGTCACGTCACAGGAGGTCTTCGACTACTACCTCGGGTACATCACCGACGCGAGCATCAGCCCGCACAACGAGCCGCCCGACGACGCCACGGTCGCGTACGCACGCGACTGGGGCATGAACGTGGCAGTCGAGGATCTCCGACAGGTCGTCAAGGCCGCGGGCAAGCTCGGTGGCGACGTGGTGATGGGTGGGCATTCGCTCGGGGGCACGATCGTCACCGCCTACGCCACATGGGACTTCGACGGGACGGCGGGGGTGGAGGACCTGTCCGGGCTCGTCTACATCGACGGCGGCAGCAACCCCGCGCCGGTGTCGCCGGAGGAGGCGAGCTTCTCGCTCGAGGGCCTGGCGGGCGGCTCCCCGTGGTTGTCGTTCGGCGGGATCCCGGCGCCGCTCGCCGGCGTCTTCTCCGCGCTCGGGTCGACGGCCACGATCGTCGATCCCGACAGCCCTTCGATCGGGCAGAACTGGTCCGCGTTCCCGGCGAATCTGAAGCCGCCCGTACAAGTGACCAACAAGGGGCAGTTCGGCTACGCCCTCGATGCCGAGACCTCGCCGATGAGCCTGCGGGCCGCCCAGGTGAACGCCGGCCATCTCGCCGAGAGCGGCGATCCGCGCGGCTGGGACCGCGCCGGTGAGATCACCCCGCTCGAGCGCTTCGCCGCCATGTTTTCGGGGATCGACGTCAAGGGCGCGGACGGGGTCGCGTGGTACCACCCAATGCGCCTGACGATCGACTCCCGGGCCGTCGCCGCCGGGAACGCCAACCCGGCCCAGGACGTTCTCGACGTCCACGCCACCCACGGTGACGCCATCGATATTCCGATCTACGCGTTCGGCGCCGCGCTCGGGGGTCAGCGCGTCCTGGATGCCGCGACCGCGCTCGCGAGCCAGTCGGGTCTCCCCGAGAGCAAGCTGACCCTGATCAACCGAGACACCACCTATACCCACAACGACCCGAGCGCGGCCTCCCCCGACAACGAATTCGTGGACAACCTGCTGTCCTTCCTCCAGAAGATCAGCAAGAAGGGAAGGTAAGACCCCTCAGGCCACGCCGTCAGAGGTGCCGCTCCCTGCGCTCGCCAGCGACATCCGGCGGACCCTTTGGCAGCGAAGCTGCGATGGGAGGCTTAGGCTCCGCCGCACGAGCCGGGTCTTCCCGACCGCAGATCAGTGAGGTGAGGAGGAAACCATGGAGGGCGTCGCACTTCTGCAGCGAGCCGTCGACGAGACGACCCGCCTTGTGAACGTGGTGAGCGCCGAGCAGCTCGGCAACGAGACGCCGTGTTCGGAGTGGACCGTCCGCGACCTGATCAACCACGTCACCGGTGGCGCGACCATGTTTGCAATCTCCGCCGAGCAGGGTTCGGTACCCGAGGAGATGGTCGGGCAGCTCATGGCGGGCGACAACCTCGGCGACGACTTCAAGGGCGCCTTTGCCACCGCCACCAAGCGCGCGATGGGCGCGTTCGAGCAGCCGGGCGTGCTCGACAAAGTCGTCAAGCTGCCCTTCGGCGAGATGCCGGCGGGTGTCGCGCTGAACATCGCCGTCTTCGACGTGGCCACACACAGCGCCGACTTGGCGCGCGCGATGGGTCAGCGCGTCGGCGATGACGAGCTACTGGAAGCTGCGCTCGCGATCGGGAAGCAGATGATCGGCCCGGAACTGCGTCAGCCTGGCGTCTTCGATGCGGAGCAGCCGATAGCCGAAGACGCCCCCGTGTCCGACCGCTTGCTCGCGTTCGCCGGTCGCCGCGTTTAGCGCTTGCCGCGGCACCCGACATCCTCGCCATCAGCTCAGGATGTCTCAGCTAGGCCTGGTCGGCGGCAGCGTGGATCGCGGCCACATCGATCTTCTTCATGCCGAGCATGGCCTTCATGGCTCGTTGGGCGCGTCCCTCGTCCGGGTCGCTAAGCAGCTCCCCCAACGCGGCCGGGACGACCTGCCAGGACAGGCCGTACCTGTCCTTCAGCCATCCGCACGGGCCCTCCTCGCCACCCTCGGAAAGCTTGGTCCAGTAGTAGTCGACCTCGTCCTGGTCGGCGCAGTTGATCAGCAGCGAGATCGCCTCGTCGAATGTGAACTCGGGGCCGCCGTTGATCGCGGTGTACTCCTGGCCGTCGAGCACGAAGTCGATGGTCAGCACGGTGCCGGCCGGTCGCGGACCAGCCTCGCCGTAGTAGGAGACGTTTCTGATCTCCGAGTTCGGGAACACCGAGACGTAGAACTCGGCGGCCTCCACGCTCTCGGTGTCGAACCAGAGGTTGGGGGTGATCCGGGGCATGGCAGTCTCCTGTCGTCGGCGTCTCGGCCCTACACCTGTAATGACGGTTGCACCGGTCGAGAATCATCGCTCCTCCGGTGCCAAATCTCTTCGCCCCCGCAGTCGGCGACCGCGGAGCCTTCACCTGAGCAGATTGCCCGGGCGGGAGCCGCAGCGCCAGCGCAGAGCGGCGGTTCTGTCGCCGCCACGCAAGTACGTGGTGCGGCGTGAAGTCCGTGATCTCCGGCGGCGACTGCCAGCCGCGTGAGCCAACCCGCTCGTGCGCGTTGTCCGGCGTACGAGCGTCACTAGCGAGCAGGCACCTGCTGCACGGCCCAGCCGTTGCCGTCCGGATCATTGAAGAAGACGAACGAGCCCCAGTCGAACTCCTGGACCTCGCTGACCTCCACGCCCCGCTCGACCAACTCCGCACGGGCGGCGTTGATGTCGGAGACAACTAGCTGCAGGCCCTGCACCGAGCCCGGCGGAGCGTCCACGACTCCTTTTCCCAGCGCGATCGAGCAAGCCGACCCGGGAGGTGTCAGCTGCACGAAGCGGATCTCATCGCTCACCCTGTGGTCGTGGTCGGCATCGAACCCGACCTTCTCGGTGTAGAAGGTCTTCGCGCGGTCCACGTCCGAGACGGGGATCGCCACCAGTTCGAGCTTCCAGTCCAGCGTCTAGCTGACCGTTGTTGGTAACGCGCCGGGGAACACCGTGACCACGAGGCCGTAAGCCACAAGCCCCAGTGCCGCGGCGTGGGTGAGCCGGTTACCCACGGGCAGGCACTTCTCGCCGAACACCAGGAGCGCGATCACCACCATCGCGGCCACGTTCATGACGCCCAGCGGCAGAAGGATCACGAAGAGGAGCCAACAGCAGCCCAGGCAATACCCGCCATGGAGAACCCCCATCTGAATGGCACCAACCTTGCCGTCCCGCCATGACGTCATGAGAAACGACATCGGCGTCTGGCACTTCGAGAGGCAAACCTCCTTGAGCGGTGTGCGCTGGTAGAGGCCTGCCGCGATGAGCAGCAGCCCTCCGAAGCGTGCCCAGTGCCCCGTGACCCAGTCCGCATCGTCGGCTAGACGGTCCACACCGACTGCGAGAGCGAACGCGACGCCGCCGAATGCCGTCCAGATCGCAAGGTATGCCCCGACGAAGTACGCGGTCGGCACATACGACCGCCCCGCTTCGCGCTTGCCCCGCTGCACCCTGTCGAACAACAGAATCATCGGTGCCGCAGCCGGGAACATCATCGCGACCATCATCGCCACCCACATCGCAAAGAAGAGCGGCGCAGTCATGCCCATCGTGAGGTCGAGGCCCATCTCCTCCCCGCCGTGCATCGGCATGGACGCGTCAGTGCCCGCCTGCCAAACGACCAGGCCCCACCCGATGGACGAGAGCACGAGTAGGCCGCCCAGGATGACGAAGCGCGGGCGCGCGAGCGGACCCAAACCTCGAGGCGGAACCGACCTGGCGACCGCGGTCATCAACCGTTCCAGTTGAAACGGTTGGCGAACCCGCTGAGATCCTGTCCCGAGTACTCGATTCCGAAGGCAGACACCTGCGCGCGCGATACAGGTGCGAGGCCAAGCGTCGGTCCGGCCGGGTGGGCGACGATGTTTGTGAGCGTGATCGGATCTCCGGACTCGAGGGTCACCTGCTCCCCCGAGTAATCGACGAGCTCTCCGACCTTCACGCGGTGATTCTTCCCGTCGCGCTCAATGCTGATGGGCGCCCGCTCGATGCCGAGAAACTCGCCGAGCAGCGGTCCCAACGCTGCCGGCGGCCCGCCCAGCTCACCCGACAGCACCTGGCCGAACTTGCCCACCTGCTCTTCGTTCGCACCGTCGTCGACGATGACGCCGACTCGCCAGTTGCCGTCGGCCATGTTGGGAGGCGTGTCGGCAACCATCACGAACGACCTGCCAGAAACGTCGACGCCATCGATCTCGCCGTTCTCGACATCGAACGCCAAGGCGAACCGGCAATAGTCGTCTCTGGTCGCTTTACGAGCGAGGTTCGACCACGTGCACGGACAAATCGCGTCGCACGAGCAGTTCTCGTAGAAATCGCCTTCCAAGTTCCAGCTCATCGTCTCTCCCTCAGCCGGTGCAACAGCAAACAGGGTTCTCGCGACCGGAGGCCGCTCGACCCCGAACGCTGCCATCGGCACAGGCCGCTGTAAAGGGGAGCGCAATATCCACAGTCAACGTGATCGCAGACCTCCGCTGAGATTGCCGACTGCTCCTCGTCCGCTCGCTACTTCGCCTGGTCCAGTAGCGCCTCGCGCTCGGCTCGTTGGCGCTTCCACTCCTCGAGGAACGCCTGGCGGCCGGCGCCAGCGGCGGAGCCGGCCGCGCCGGCCGCGGCCTGCACCTCGTCGGCCATCTTCTGGAACGTCTCGCCGAGGTTGTCGACGGCCTCCTCGACCTGGGTCGCGGCCGCCTTCCAGGCATCGGCGCCGACCTTGCCAGCCTCGTCGAGGCGGCCACGCACGTCGCGCTGCCGGTCCCGCAGGGCGTCGACCGCCTGCTCGAAGCGGTCGCGCCCTTCGGCCTGAGCGAGGGCGACCTGGACCCGGAGCTCGTCGATCTGTGCCTGGAGCTTGTCGAGCGCCTCCTGGGCCTTGGCCCGGTATTCGTCCTGCGTCACCATTGCTCCTCCTCCGTCGTGCAGGGTCAAGGTACCGCCGTGCGATCGCGCTTGCTCGACTGGGCGAAGCGTCGTTGACCGGGCATCAAACGGTTTCGGCCGCGAACCGGAGGATCGAGGCCACCGCGGCGTCGGGGTCCTCGAGCGGCCCGAAATGGCCCACGCCGGGGACGACCTCGGCGCGTCCGTCGGGCAGGCGGCCGGCGATCGTGGCCGTCAGCTCGGGGTGGACGGCGTCGGTCAGCTCCCCGCACGCGACGAGCACCGGGCAGCGCACGTCGCCCAGCCGACCGTACGCGCCGTGCGCCATGCCCATCGTGTACATGCTCGCCTCGTCGTCGGGGCGGCACTTGAGGTCGAGCTTCCCGTCGCGGCGGCGCCGGAGCCCGTAGTCGACGTAGGCGCGCAGCGCGTCGGGGTGCAGCACGTCGAGCGGCGGCTTCGAGGCGAACGCCTGGTGCGCCTCCTCCCGCGAGCCCCACACGGCGCGCCGCCGCCGCGCGCCCTCGGCGAGGGGGAAGCCGTCTTGCGGATCGGGCGGCTCCTCCGACGGGAACATGATCGGCTCGTAGCACCACAGTCGGGCGAACGTGCCCGGGGCCCGCTGCTCGGCGAGCAGGAGCGCGGCGGCTCCCTTCGAATGCCCGGGCGCGAGGAGCGAGGGGTCGCCCGCCACGCCGAGGTCGCGGACGACGGCCAGCACGTCGTCGGCGAAGCCCTCCCAGGGGTAGCCGGACGGGGACCGACCGCTGTCACCGTGGCCACGGAAGTCGAACGACCAGACCCGCCGGCCCGCTCCGACCAGCCGGTCCGCGACCGGCGCCCAGACGTGCCCGTGGAAGCCGGTGGGATGGGCGAGCAGGACCGGCCCGGCGTCGCCCCCGCCCCAGTCCTGGACGGCCAGCCTGATCGGGCCCGCGTCGACGCGATGCGAGGTCGGTGGGTACGGCACGGGCAGTCATGATGCCGGAACCGGCTCGCTTCGCGGCGGCCTGCGCGACGATGGACCGGTGAGCGACGTCGAAGACGAGGTCCGCGCCGCCAACGCCGCGTTCTACGCCGCCTTCGAGGCGCGCGACCTCGACGCCATGGCCGATCTGTGGGAGCGGACCGAGCGGGCGAGTGTCACCCACCCCGGATGGCCGCGGCTGTCGGGGTGGGCGAAGGTCGCAGGGTCGTGGGACGCGATCTTTCGCCACACCCCGTTCATCCAGTTCGTGCTCACCGACGAGCGCGTCGACGTGGTCGGCGACACGGCATGGGTGACGCTCGACGAGAACATCCTCCAGTCGGCTGGTCCCGCCGAAGGCACGGCCGGCGACACGTCCGAGCTGTCGGGTGCACGCGTCGCGGCCACCAACGTGTTCGTGCGCGAGGGCTATCGCTGGCGCATGGTCATGCACCACGGCTCACCGGTCGGCGGCGCCTCCGACGACGGTTGACGGGCGGTCACGCTACCGTGCCGTGGTGAGCCTGATCGACGATTGGGAGCGGCTCGGCGAGTACCGCGAACTGCGAGGCAACCGCATCTTCGTCGTCGATCGCGCGGCCGGCGGCGCGGAGGCCGCCGAGCCCGTGCTCGTCCTCCACGGGTTCCCGACCTGCTCGTTCGACTGGCGCGCACCGGCGGCGTCGCTGGCGCGTCGCCGACGGGTGATCATGCTCGACTTCCTCGGCTTCGGCCTCTCGGCCAAGCCCGATCGCCGGTACTCGCTGTTCGAGCAGGCCGATATCGTCGAGGCGCTGGCGGCCGCCCTCGGGCTCGACACCGTGACGCTCGTCAGCCACGACATGGGCGACTCGGTCGCGGGCGAGCTGCTCGCTCGCAGCATCGAGGGTGGTCTCGACTTCGGTATCACGGGGCGCGTCCTCACGAACGGGAGCATCTACCTCGACATGGCGCACCTCACCGACGGCCAGCAGATGCTGCTGGCCATGCCGGACGAGATGGTGCCGGAGGAGTCCGCGTTCCCACCGGAGCTGCTCTCTGCCGCGCTACGGGCCACGCTGGCCGCCGACGCGAATGTCCCCGAACCGGAGCTACGCGCGCTGGCCGAGCTGATCGTGCGAGAGGACGGGAACCGGGTGCTGCCGCGCACGATCCGCTACATCGAGGAGCGCCGGCAGCACGAGGGCCGCTGGACGGGCGCCATCGAGCGCCACCCCTCCCCGCTCACGATCATCTGGGGCGACGCCGACCCCATCGCGGTGTGGCCGATGGCCGAGCGCCTCCACGCCGCGAGGCCCGACGCCACCCTGGTTCGTCTCGAGGGCATCGGCCACTATCCGATGATCGAGGCGCCCGACGCCTTCGGTGCCGCCCTCGAGCACGCCCTCGATAACTAGGAAGGCCTGCCAGCCGTACCTGGCCGCCGGGATTGCGCGGGAGCGGCGAACGGCCCGAAGGGCGCGGGGGCGAACGGCCCGGAGGGCGCCGGCCGGGTATCCCGGCCGGCGAGGTGAGCCGACCAATGAAGGTGCCGGGTATCCCGGCCGCCGAGCGAGCGCGACCAGGAGTCAGGGCAGCCGCGACTCGATCCAGCGCTCGAGCGCGGGGCCGCTCTCGAAACTGGAGATCAGGGCGTACCGCGGGGCACTGCTCGTATGGCACACGACGTGCCAGAGCCGTTGGGTGTCGACCACGAACAGCGAGCCCCGGTGCAGCGGGACGTGGACCTCGGTCGACGGATCGGGAAGGCCGTCCTTCTGCTCCATGAGGACCATGAAGCTGTCGGGGAAGTCGGTCAACTCCAGCCACGCGCGCACGACCCAGCCCTGGTCGGGAGGGTTGAAGCGGTTGTTGTCGTCGCGGTGCATGTGACCCAGGGCGGTCTCGTAGTCCTGCGTTTCCAGTCTGATCACCCGCACGCGGCCGAAGTCGGCGCCGACCGAGGTGACGTAGCGCACGATGCTCGGGCACTTCTCGCCGTTGGAGGTGATCTTGCCGCCCTTGTCGGGGCGCTCGTCGCCCGGCTTCCAGAAGCCGCGGCAGTCGAGCTCGCCGTCGGCGGTCGCGACCGGTGCGAAGTTCGTGTCGCCGCCACTCTTCCAGTCCATGTACTCGAGGGCGAGGTACTCCGGCTCCGGAATCGGCTCCTCGAGGTCGCGCAGCCGCGCGAATCCCCGGTCCTCCAGGGCCGTGAGGCGCGGGTGCGGTGTATCGAGCGGGATCTCCGACGACCAGTGCGGCGTCGAGAGCCAGTGCCGCGTCTGCTGCATGGACACCAGTCTACGAGGATGCCCGTGCGGCTACGGTGCCCGCGTGGCCGATTCGTCGATCTCGAAGGCGGTGCTGGTCACCGGGTGCTCGTCGGGCAGCGGGCGCGCGGCCGCCGAGCGCCTCGCCACCCGGGACTGGACCGTCTACGCCTCGGCGCGGCGCCCCGACTCGATCGCCGATCTTGGCGACCGCGGGTGCAAGGTCCTCGCCCTCGACGTGACCGACGAGGACTCGATGCGTGCCGCGGTGGCGGAGGTCGAGGCGGCCGAGGGGGTCCTGGGGGCGTTGGTCAACAACGCTGGCTACGGCCTCGAGGGGCCGGTCGGGGCGATGTATCCCAAGCCGAAGCCGGAGCAGCACTAAGGAAGGCCTGCCAGCCCGTTGCTGGCCGCCAGGATTGCGCGGGAGCGGCGAGCGCGACCAGGAATTAGGAGACGCTGACGGGCAGGCGCTCCAGGCCGTGCAGCGTGAACGTCTCACGCCTCACCGGCTCGCCCGCCGGCTCGAGGCGCGGGAAGCGGCGCACGAGCGTCCCGATCGCGATCTGGCCCTCGAGGCGCGCCAGCGCGGCACCGAGGCAGAAATGGTGGCCGCCGCCGAACGCCAGGTGACGCCCGGCGCCTTCGCGCCCGAGGTCGAGCCGGTCGGGCTCGGGGAAGGCCTCCGGGTCGCGGTTGGCGGCGCCGAGGAGGGGGATGATCTGCTGGCGGGCGGGGATGGTCGTCCCTCCGACCTCGTACTCCTCCAGCGTGATCCGCTGGGTGATCATCACGGGGCTGTCGAACCGCAGCAGCTCCTCCACCGCGTTGCGGTCGAGGGAGGGGTCGGCGCGCAGCCGGTCGAGCTGGTCGGGGTGACGCAGCAGCGCCAGCGTCCCGTTGCCGATCAGGTTCACCGTCGTCTCGTGCCCGGCGATGAGCAGGAACAGCGCGGTGGCGAGCAGCTCGGGCTCGCTCAGGCGGTCGCCTGCCTCCTCGGCGGCGATCAGCGCGCTGAGGAGGTCGGCGGCAGGGTCGCGTCGACGCCGGTCGATGAGCTCGTGGAAGTACTCGACGAACGCCTCGGCGGCGGTGTGGATCCGCTCCTCCTGCTCGGGCGTGCGCAGCGGTTGGGGGTCGATGCTGCCCGCGAGCTCGCGCGACCACTGCTGGAACGTGACGTGGTCGGCGGCGGGCACGCCCAGGAGCTCGCAGATGATCACCACCGGGAGCGGGTACGCGAGGTCGGCGATGACGTCCATGTGCGCGTCGCCTCGAGCCTCTACGGCGTCGAGCAGGCCGTTCACGAGCTCCTCGATGCGCGCCCGGAGCTGCTCGATCACCCGGGGGGTGAACGCCTTGCTCACCAGGCCCCGCAGGCGGGTGTGGTCGGGCGGGTCGAGGAACAGCAGGACCGCCTGGCCCATCTCGTCGCCGAAGATGCCTCGGGCCGGTTCGTCGCTGCTCTCGACGAACGCCTGGTAGAGCTCGGAGTTCCGCTCGTCGCTGCTGAGCCGCGGGTCGCGGACGGCGGCGGCGGCGTCGGCGTGGCGGGTCAGGAGGTAGACCCCGAAGGGGGTCTGGTGCACCGGCTCGTGCTCGCGGAGCAGGTGGAAGAACGGGTACGGGTCGGCGCGGAACTCGGGTGTGAGCGCGACGCTGATGAAGTCCAGATCGGCCTGCGACTCCACCATGCGCACCCCCGCTCGCGTTCGTCCACGCTAAGGCGGATGGTGCTGCTCCGTCTACGTGACGCGCGGCACTACGGGCGGGCGCCCCGTTCGGTACGGCCGGGCCGGCGCCGAGCGGCGGCGAGGTCGGCGAACTCGCACAGCAGCGGGCGGGTGTCGCAGGGATCGACGATCTCCTCGATCATGAACGCCTCGGCGGTGCGGAACGGCGAGCGGGCCGCAGTGAGCCTCGCCTCGATCTCGGCCCGGAGCGCCTCGGGATCGTCGGCCGCCTCGAGTTGGGCCTTGTACGCGGCCTCGATACCCCCCGCCAGCGGCAGGCTGCCCCAGTCGCCCGTCGGCCACGCGAACCGGTAGGAGAAGCGCGACGCGTTCTGGTGGGCGGCGCCGGCCACCCCGTAGACCTTGCGCAGGATGACCGAGCACCACGGCACCGTCGCCTGGTAGATCGCGGCCAACGCCCGGGCGCCGTGGCGGATGGTGGCCGCCTTCTCCGCCTCCGTACCGATGACGAAGCCGGGGTTGTCGACGAAATGCACCACCGGCAGGTGGAAGGTGTCGGCGAGGTCGACGAACCGCGTGACCTTCTGGGACGCGTCGGCCGTCCACCCGCCGCCGTAGAAGTACGGGTCGCCGGCGAGGACGGCGACGGGCCAGCCGTCGAGCCGCGCCAGCCCCGTGACCGCGGCACCGCCGAACCGGCGACCGAGCTCGAGGAACGATCCCCGGTCGACGACCGCGTCGATGATGGCGCGGACCTTGTAGACCTTGCGGGCGTCCCTCGGGATCGCCTCGCTCAACCACGCCTCCCGACGATCCGGGTCGTCGTCGGTGGGCTCGCGGCCAGCCACGGCGTCGACCGAGGCGGGCAGGTACGACAGGAAGGCGCGGGCGCGCCCGAACGCCTCGTCCTCGCTCTCGACCTCGTCGTCGACGACGCCGTTGCGGGTGTGGATGGCGCTGCCGCCGAGCTCCTCCTTCCACGTTCTCCCCGAGGCGCGCCACCACCGGGGGTCCCGCCACGAACAGGTGCGATGTGCCCCGCGCCATCACCGAGTAATGGCTGGTTACGACGCGCGCCGCGCCGAGACCGGCGACGGATCCCAGGCACAGCGCCACCACCGGCACCGTCGACAGGTTGTCGACCACCCACTCCCAGCCGGGGTTGAAGGGCACGAAGCTCCGCCGCTCCGTTTCGAGCGACTTCACCGAGCCGCCGCCACCGGAGCCGTCGACCAGCCGCACGATCGGCAGGCGCAGCTCGTTGGCCATCCGCTCGGAGTGGACCTGCTTCTGGAAGATGGACGCGTCGGCGGCGCCGCCCCGCACGGTGAAGTCGTCGCCACCGACCACTACCGGTCGCCCATCGATACGCCCCCGGCCCATGACGAAGTTGGCGGGCCGGAAATCGGCCATGAGGCCGTCCTCGTACGTGGCCCGGCCGGTCAGCGCGCCCACCTCGTGGAACGACCCCGGGTCGAGCAGCCGCTCGATGCGCTCGCGCACGGTGAGCCGCCCCGCGGCGTGCTGGCGCTCCACCTTGTCGGGGCCGCCCATGCGCGCCGCTAGCTGGGTGCGCCGCCGCAGCTCCTCGAGCTCCGGGTCCCACGTCACGAGGCCAGCGTCGCGCGGACGTAGGGTTCGCGCCCGTGAGCGCGGCGAGGTCGTACCAGCAGCATCGTTACGAGGCGCCGCCGGGCGCCACCGAGATCCTGCTCGTGCGCCACGGTGAGTCGGCGCCGACCGATCCCGATGCGCCGTTCCCCCTCGTCGACGGGCACGGCGACCCGCCCCTCGACCCCGTGGGCGTCGAGCAGGCCGAGCGCCTCGCCGACCGGCTCGCGGGCGAGCACGTCGACGCGATCTACGTCACGTCGTTGTGTCGAACGGCCCAGACCGCTGCTCCGCTCGCCGACCGCCTCGGCATCGAGCCCCGGGTGGAGGCCGATCTCCGCGAGGTGTTCCTCGGGGAATGGGAGGGCGGACTGCTCCGGCTCAAGGCGGCCGAGCGGGATCCCGCATTCGTACGGGCGATGGAGGACGAGCGCTGGGACCGCATCCCCGGCGCCGAGCCCCAGCCGAGGTTCGCCGCCCGCATCGCCGGCGCGCTCGCGCGCATCCACGAGGCCCATCCCGACGAGCGGGTCGTCGTCGTGAGCCACGGCGGGGTGATCGGTCAGATCCTGGCCACCGCGACCGAGTCACGACCGTTCGCGTTCATGGGCTCCGACAACGCGTCCATCGCCCACATCGTCGTGGCCGGTGAGCAGATCGTACTGCGCCGGTTCAACGACACCGCGCACCTGCACCAGCACTTCACGCTGGCGGCGCCGCCGCCGACCTAGAAGTCGAAGTCTCCTGTCGCGGCGCGGGTGTCGCCGGTCTCGGCGTAGACCTGGCGCAGGTTGCGGGCGATGAGCGCCTGGTGCACCTCGTCGGCCCCGTCGACGAGCCGCGCCGAGCGGGCGTGGCGCAGCATCGACTCGAGCGGTGTGTCGGTCGAGTAGCCGAGCGCGCCGTGCACCTGGATCGCGCGGTCGACCACCTTCCAGAGCATGTTCGCCACGTGGTGCTTGGCGAAGCTGACCTCCTGGCGGAACGGCTCGCCGTTCTCGATCTTGTAGGCGGCGTGCAGCACCATCAGCTTGGCCGCGTACAGCTCCATGGCGGAGTCGGCCATCATCCACTGGATCGCCTGCTTGTCGGCCAGCGGCGCGCCGTGGAGCTGGCGGCGCTCGGCCCGGTCGACGAGCATCTCGAGCGCCTGCTCGGTCTGGCCGATCCACCGCATGCAGTGCGCCAGGCGTGCCGGGCCCAATCGGGCCTGGCCGAGCATGTGGCCCTCGCCCCGACCGGCGACCATCTGGCTCGTGGGGACCCGCAGGTCGGTGATGCGGATCTCGCAATGGTTGCCGTGGCCGGCCATGGTGTTGACGTCGCGCACGATCTCCCAGCCTTCGGCGGGAAGGTCGACGATGAAGGCCGAGTTCGATGCCTGCGGCGGGTCGGCCTCGGGGTCGGTCTTGGCGATGAGGATGGCGAACGACGCCCCCTTGGCGCCGCTGATGAACCACTTGTGGCCGTTGACCACCCACTCGCCGGCGGGCTCGTCGAGGACCGCGGTGGTGCGGATGCCGGTGGGGTCGGAGCCGGCGACCTCGGGTTCGGTCATCGCGAAGCACGACCGCACCCGGCCCTCGAGCAGCGGCCGCAGGTACCTCTCCTTCTGCTCGTCGTTGGCGTGGTGCAGCAGCGTGTGCTGGTTGCCCTCGTCGGGCGCCTGGGCGTTGAGGATGAAGGGGCCGAACCGGGTGCGGGCAGCCTCGGCCGACACGAACGCCATCGCCGTGATCGAGAGCCCGAGCCCGCCCCACTCCGTCGGCATATGCGGGAGCCAGACCTCCCACTCCTGGGCCTTCTGGCGCAGTTCGATGATCATGCGCACGACGTCGGAGCGGTCGGGCTCGTTGGGAATGTTGGCGTTCGCGTAGAGCTTCTCCTCCGCCGGTCGCACCTCGGCGTCCATGAAGTCACGGACGCGCTTGCGGATCGCTTCGACGTCGGGCGGCAGGGTGAAGTCGATGGCCATGCCCCGAGTGTCCCCGTCCCTTGACCGCCCGGTCAAGCGCCGGGGATGCTCGTGGCATGCGGGCAGCAGTCGCACGGGCAGGGCAGATGGTGGTGGAGGACCTCCGCGAGCCGGAGCCGGGCGAGGGTCACGCCCTGGTCGCGGTGAAGGCGTGCGGGATCTGCGGCTCCGACCTCCACACCTTGCGCCACGCGCATCACATGCTCGACGTCGCCGAGGCCACCGGCATGGGCGGCGGGTTCGACCCCGAGCGCGACTACGTGATGGGCCACGAGTACGTGGCCGAGGTGCTCGAGCTCGGCCCCGCCACCGACGGCGTCGCGATCGCGCCCGGCGACCTCGTCGTCTCGATCCCCGTCCTGATCGCGGGCACCGAGCTCGTCGCGCTCGGCTTCTCGAACGACTACCCAGGCGCATTCGCGGAGCGCATGCTGCTGACCGCGGGCGCGTGCATCCCGGTGCCGAACGGGCTCGACCACCGCCGCGCCGCGCTGACCGAGCCCATGGCGGTCGGTCTGCACTCCGTGAACAAGTCGGGCATCACGCCCGGCGATGCCGCGCTCGTCGTCGGGTGCGGGCCCATTGGCCTTGCCATCATCGTGTGGCTGGCGGCGCGGGGTATCGAGCCGATCGTCGCGTCCGACCTGTCATCCCGGCGGAGGGCACTGGCGGCGGAGCTCGGCGCGAACGTGGTGGTCGATCCGCGCGAGGAGCCGATCTTCGACGCCTGGCGCCGCGTCGACGGGATGCGCTCGGTCGTCGTCTACGAAGCGGTCGGAGTCGCCGGCATGCTCGACGACGTCATCTTCGATGCTCCACCGCAGGCGCGCGTCCTCGTCGCGGGCGTGTGTATGGAGCCCGACACGATCCGTCCGTTCATCGGGGTCGTGAAGGAGATCAACCTCCAGTTCGCGTTCGGCTACGACCCGGTCGAGTTCGCGGAGACCCTGCGCGCGATCGCGGACGGCACGATCGACGTCGCCCCGCTCATCACCGGTGCGGTGGGCATCGAGGGCGTCGCCGCCGCGTTCGACACGCTCGCCGATCCCGAGACGCACGTGAAGATCCTCGTCGAGCCGGACGCGCCCGCCGATCTCACGCCGCTCGGCGATACGCCCCCGGGCCGCTGAACATCCCGCGGTGCCACCGGCGCGGCGTCACGAGGAGCGCGCGCGGGTAGTCCTCGTACATCCAGCGGGCGAAGTTGCGACGCGTCCATGCGCTCAGGTCGACGGCCCGCAGAGCGGCGCGCGCTCCCGTTGGTGACGAGAGCACTCGCTGGAGGAGCGCGGCCACGCGCAGGTCGGCACGCAGCGCGTAATCCACGGC